>CAZTFN010000265.1:0-5511 GCA_964612905.1 uncultured Flavobacterium sp.
GTAATCGCTGCTTGAACATCTGGATAACGTTCGCCTCCTGATGAATTGGACTGCACAAAGGCATCGGCGTAAATTTTATTGACATTAAAAACAGGCTTATTGTCTTTGATGTCGTCAGCGATTCTTTCTACTCCGTTCTGAATACTGATGTCTGAAGTTTCATCAATATCATCTGATACTAGTGTTATCGTATTTCTCCAATCACCTAGCGCTTCTACCTCATAATAATTCAATATTTTATCTACAACTTCTGTGGCTTGCTGGATGGATGTGACAGGAATTCTACCCGTTGCTAAATCAATTGAATGTGAAGGAGACATAGTTCCTTCATTATCTTCCATCATCGCAAAGAAGTCATCGGTCACATAAGAAAATGCCAAACTAAAGCTTTGATCCGACTGATAGACGGGTACAATGTTATTATTATCGGGAATGCGATCTTTGTAATCGTAAGTGGCATCACCGAAGAAACAAACATATTTTAGTTTTCTTTCTGGTACTGAGTTATTATCAAATATATATTTGATAAAGTCACGAATCCCAGTAAGGTCTGGTGCTCCAGAGGCGAATTCATTGTAAATATCATCAACAACAACTATTTCTGTAGTGAATCCAGAGTTTTCTTCGTGGTATTCTGTCAATCTTTGCGCTTGTGGAATTAATTCTTCACTGGTCACCACCAAATACTCAACATCTTGAATTGCATGTAAATTCTGATTGGTAACTCTTGCATTAGCAATTGTTTCCGGAGTATAGAAATCGTTCGTATTCACCACCACATATTCTCGTAAGCTTCCACCATTCGCTTTAAACGAAAAATTTCCAGTAGATTCATTTGCTATAGAAGTGACGTTAATAGGATCTGTAACATCCCATAATTGCGAAATATTTGAAGCTCCTTGTATTTGATATTCAACAACACTAGTGGCATTGGCAGCTTCAAAACTCCTGAAACCAAATTGAAAATCGTTGGCTACTAAGTTCTTTTTTCCTACAATTTCTATATAATCAAGGTATCCCCTAGCAGACGGGTTTCCTCCATTACTATAATTGATCGAAACATTGACCGAACTAGAAGAGTTGGGAAATGAAGCCGTTTGAATTTGATCTGTTGCCAATATGAGTGAGCTAGGATTGTTCCCTCCAAAACTCATGGTAAATAAACTTTGACTGTTGGCCGATACGTCCATAGATGAGGGCAATGCCGATACTGCAGCTGCTCTTACTGTAACAGTTAAGTCTTCGCCTGAGGCACCATTAGGAAATGGTAACAAAAAGGATTGCTGGTTTTCTATGGAGAATTCTTCTCCCATCCATCTTCGTCCAGTTGCAAAGAGGTTAATGGTTTCCTGCTCATAAAAAACAAAATCATCGAATGTAGTAATTTGCAAGGTTGCAGGGTCGGTAATTTCTGCGGCAGGTTGAATCCGTTTTCCGTCTTCATTATTTACAGTAATAAAATAATATCCAAGATCGGAATATATGTTTTGTCGATGTCTGGCATTTCCTGTAACAGCATCTACTTGCCAGTCATGAGGTCCCTTGGCATAAAAAAGAATAAAGTCGCCATTATCAAAAGAACCGTCAGCTTCACCTTCTATATAGATGGCATTTTCCTGAAGATCGTCGTATCTAAAATCGCCATTAAACTCAGGCAAAAGGTTTCCCCCATTCCCATATATATGTATTTTTCTAGGGTCTATATTTTCAGGAGAGATTCCTATTTGCTGCAATAGGCTTCGATCAATTCTGAAGACACCCGTAGTATCTACTGAGAACTTAAACCAGTTACCATTGGCAAGCACCGAATTTGAAACCTGCCCTAATACAGGCAAGGTTACCATAAAAAACAAACATCCGAATACGAGTTTCCTCATTGCAATCATACCTCAAATAACGGAAATAAAAGCCATATATTTTACAGAATTTAAATGAGCTAATAATAAACAAAAAACATCTGCGTTTAAGGTATAGTCGAAATTAATAAGGAGGCTTATAAAATTTACAAATGAGGTTGTGAGAAGCTAATTTTGTTGTAAATTGCAAAGCTGAAACGAAACCCTTAATCTTTGAAATAAGATATGAAGAACTTATTCAAAATAAACTTACTTCTTTTAAGCGCCCTATTGCTGTACAATTGTAACTCAGCGAACAAAACCAAATCTTCTTTAACAGGTTGGAACTTCAACGATCCTAAGTATGGTAATTACATCAAAGGAACATCGTTTGAAGGTCAAAAAACTCCAGAAGGTATGGTTGCTGTAGAGGGAGGAACGTTTACCATGGGACAGGTGCAGGATGATGTTATGTTTGACTGGAACACTACCCCAAGACAAATGCACGTTCGCTCATTTTATTTAGATGAAGCGGAGGTGACCAACTCGGAATACCTATTATATCTTCAGGTAACTAAAGATGTATTCCCTCCAGAAGAAGAGCAATATGCAAATATTTATAGCGCAGCTCTTCCTGATACTTTGGTATGGAGAAGTAGTTTAGGAAACACTGATTTATTATCTGAAAACTATTTGAGACACCCAGCATATGCTGATTATCCTGTAGTTGGGGTTAGCTGGTTACAGGCCGTTCAATACTGTAAATGGAGAACGAGCGCGGTAAACTTAAAAGCTTTGATTGATCGAGGTATCATGAACAATGTTCTTGAGAACGATACCGTAAGAAATTTCTTTGATACCGATGTTTATTTAGAAGACCCATCTAGATTGTTTGCTGGTGACTCAACCGTTTATAAAAGAGGATTGCCAGATAATAAGGTAAGAAAAAGAGGAGAACCAAGACCTGCAAAAGGATCATTTACTGGTAGACACGTTACAGCTCAAGATGGTATTTTAACTCAGAAATTCAGACTTCCAACGGAAGTTGAATGGGAGTATGCTGCAAAAGCCTTGAACGAAAACAGAGAGTACAACAACATTAGAGGTAGAAAGAAATATTCTTGGTCTGGAAAATATACAAGAGATCGTTCTACACGATATAAAGGAGATCAACTCGCAAACTTCAAACAAAGACAAGGTAACTATAGTGGTCTTGCAGGTTGGAGTGACGATGGTTCTGATATTCCAATTCGAGTGAAGTCTTACCCTCCAAATGCTTTTGGGTTGTATGACATGTCTGGTAATGTTGCAGAATGGGTATCTGATGTTTACAGACCTATTATTGATACTGAAGCGAATGATTTTAACTATTACAGAGGAAATATCTTCCAGAAAAAGTTAATCGATTCTACAGGTCAAGTTGTAATCATTGGTGAATCCGCTCAGGCAACCGTAACTTATGACACACTTCCAAACGGTAAAGTGGTGCCGCTTGAACTTCCAGGAGAAATCAAGTATGTTCCAATTACCAAAGACGATACCTTCATGAGAAGAAACTACAGAGTTTCTGCAAACTTGAACAAAAATGATGGAGATAAGCTCTCTACCAGACATTACGAATTAGAAGATGACCAGTTTGCGAATGAGCCCAGGATGTATAACTCTCCTTTAACTAGAAAAAAAGATTCTGTTGGAGGTCCTAACTTATACGATAATAAAAAGAGAACAACTTTAATTAGTGACGAAACTAGAGTTCACAAAGGTGGTTCTTGGAGAGATCGCGAGTACTGGTTGGATCCAGCTCACAGAAGATACCTTCCAGAATATATGTCTACAAACTACATCGGGTTCAGATGTGCAACAGACATTGTTGGAGCTTTAAGTTATAAGAAAAGAAAAGCTAGAAATCCATCTAGGAACTAGTTAGATATATAGAAAATAAACTAAACCTCATTGAACTTTCGATGAGGTTTTTTTATATTTAAATTATGGAAATTAAGGAACTTCACAGCCTTTATCTTGAGACCTATTTGGTAGATACCGACACCAGAAAAATTAGAGAAGGTTCTATTTTTTTCGCTTTGAAAGGTGAAAATTTTAATGGAAATAAATTCGCAAAACAAGCGTTGGAAAGCGGTGCCCGTTTCAGTGTGGTTGATGAAGAATCCTATGCCGATGATGATCGCATTATTTTAGTAGATGATGTACTTTCCACACTTCAAGCCTTGGCTAATTTTCACCGAAGGCACTTATCAATCCCCATCATTAGCCTTACTGGAAGCAACGGAAAAACAACGACCAAAGAGTTGATTCATGCCGTTTTAAAAACCCGATATAATGCAAACGCCACCGTAGGAAATCTCAACAACCATATTGGAGTTCCATTAACGCTATTGTCATTTACTTCGGAAACAGAAATAGGCATCGTAGAAATGGGTGCAAATCACCAAAAAGAAATTGAATTTTTATCCAATATCGCCGAGCCCGACTTTGGTTATATCACCAATTTTGGAAAGGCACATTTAGAAGGTTTTGGCGGTGTTGAAGGGGTGATCAAAGGAAAGTCTGAGCTCTACACCTTTTTAAGAGTTAATGAAAAGGTTGTGTTTGTCAATCCCAAGGATGAAAAGCAATTGAAATTAACCGAAGGAATAAACCGTATTCTTTTTGACAAAGATTTTGAAGTCCTAGAAACGCATCCATTCGTGAAAGTTCGATTTCAAGACACCACGATTCAAACTCAGTTAGTAGGTGCTTACAATGTTTCTAACATGATGGCTGCTATTACCATTGGTCAGCATTTGGATGTTTCAAATCAGCAAATTCAAGAAGCTATTCAGCAATATACACCAACCAACAATCGATCTCAAATCATAGAGAAAGAAGCGAATAAAATATTATTGGATGCTTACAACGCAAATCCATCTAGTACAAGCCTAGCTTTGGAAAACTTTAATACGGCCGATCATTCCAAGAAAATTGTTATTCTGGGTGATATGTTCGAATTAGGAGAAGCAGCACAGAGAGAGCATCAAACCATGGTGGATTTAACCAATCAAATGAATTTCCACAGATGCATTTTTGTTGGAGAAAATTATTATGCAACGAATGCTATTGAGAAATACTCATCTTTTAAAGATTTAAAATCTGAGTTAGATAGAAACCCTATAAAAGACGCTTTTATACTAATAAAAGGTTCTCGTGGTATGGCTTTAGAGCGAGCCCTTGAGGTGATCAATTAGAAGTTTGTCCTGTGGTATTCGATTAAGTTGCTAATCGGTCTTTGAATGACGTCTGTAATGGAATATCCATACTTACTTGCCACACTTTCCAACGTATCTCTGAAATAAAAGGCAATAGAACCGATGAAATAGACAGGTGTATCTAAGGGTAAATCAAAAGGTAGGATTCTATATTTGAAAAACTCTTTGAATCCTCTTTTAATGGTATTCTTAATATATTCTTCTTCTTTGAACTCAAACATAAACTTTGCAAATGTTGCCAAGTACATATTCGGGTTTGGTTGTCGATACAAATTGTATTTTATGTGGTCTGCATCCAAATCATATTGTTGTTCAAATGCTTGAGAGATGTGTTTTGGCATGGTCTCATAATAATAATCTCTCACCAACTGCTTGCCAAAATAATTTCCACTAGCTTCATCCATCAAGGTATA
>CAZTFN010000266.1:0-5511 GCA_964612905.1 uncultured Flavobacterium sp.
TTTCACTATTCGGTATCTGAAGAACTCAAGTTGTTTGAGGAAAAATTTGAAGTAAACTTGTCTGAAGAATTAAAAGAAGCTTTGAGTATCACAGGCAATAGAGGATTCGAGTTCTCAGAATTGTTCGATTACAATATGCCTTTGGAGTATCCTGATTACTTTCTTTCGGAGAAATTTGTGGAAATTTTAATAGGCAAAGGTGTAGACCCTTCTGAGATAAAAGATTGTTATTATGATCGTGTAAAACGGAAGTTTGATTCTGATATCATAGAAGCTATTTACGATTCTCTGAATGACAAAACAGATTTATTGATTACTTGTATTTCATTTCACCATAGTTGTGGAGGTTGTCTATATGTAGCTTTAAATGGACCTCATAAAAATCTAATTGTTTGGGACAACCCTTATTCTTGGAGAATATGGACCATAGATGGAATAGAATATGAGTTCACCTCTTATTTTGTTCCGGAGGAAGTAGAAACTATTTTTGATCGATTGGAAAAAGAAATTATCGACTGCACAAATTATTTGATACGAAAAACTCAACAAGTTCAAAATCCATGATCCTAGCTTTTGATACTTTTTATACTGAAGACCAAGCTAGAACATTTTGTGTTCAATTCTTAAATTGGACCGATGATAGCCCCAGTGATGTGTTTGAAGAAACACTTCACGATATCGAAGAGTACAAGGCGGGTGAGTTTTACAAAAGAGAATTGCCTTGTATTTTAAGTTTGCTCAAACAAATTGATTTACAGACTTGTGAAGGAATTGTTATTGATGGCTTCGTGAATTTGGATGATGAGGGTAGGTATGGATTGGGCGCTTATTTATATGATGCATTGGATGAGAAAATCCCTGTGATTGGAGTTGCTAAGAATGACTTTCGAGACATTCACAAAACCAGAATAGAAGTGCTACGTGGAGAAAGCAGAAAGCCTTTATATATCACTTGTAAAGGCATGGATTTAAACAAAGCTGCCGAACATATTCAAAATATGCATGGTGATTTCCGAATTCCTACCTTGCTCAAACTAGTCGATTCTTTAGGAAGGAGCTAGTTGTTGTTCATAAAATGTATATTTGAGGGGACTATTCAATATTAAACCTCGGAATTGAATCAACTCAAACTCAGCAAAGAAAACTTCAAAAAAGCCAAAGATTTTATTTTGGTCAATGCTCGAATGATAGAACGACGCTTGTTTCATTATGAGTTCGGGGACGATCACAAAGAAGGTGTTTATCATGCAGTATATGCATACAGAAATACAGATGGTGGTTTTGGTCACGGCATGGAACCTGATACTGCTTCACCTGAAAGTCAACCTTTGTTTAGTATCATGGCATTGGAAACTTTGGATGAAATAGGCTATCTCACCAAAGAGATCATACTCAATGATTTTATGCCCTACTTTGAAAGCATTACCACTGAGAAAGGCGGGATTCCTTGGATGTTCAAACCTACGAGTGATTACCCATGTGAAGACCATTTCAAAACCGTAAAAGAATGGGCAGCTTTGAGCACAACTTCTGCTTTATTGGGTATGTTGGAAAAGTACAAGATCGATATTCCATGGATGGAAAAAGCGGAAGAATTTGTGTGGAGCGAGTTTGATCGCATCCAAGACAAACATGTTTTCTGTTATCTCTGTGTGCCAAGATGGTTGCGATTTTTGAAATACACTCGAAGTCAAGACAAAGCCAACGTTCGATTGGACAACATGAAACATTGGATTCTAAACGATGATATTTTGTGTAAAGACACTTCCGACGATGGTTGGGGACTCTATGGAAAACCACACAGTTTGAATTATGCGCGGTCACCTGAAGGGATTCTTCATTCAATCTTTTCTCAAGAAACCCTTAATACTGATTTGAATACCTTAATCACCAAACAAAAAGAAGATGGCCGTTGGGATACTTGGTATGGAATCAGTGAAGGAACCAAACTGGAATGGGCAGGGATTCAAACCTTATATACATTGAGGATTTTAAACAACTATAATCGCATAGAGTTGTAATAACCGTCTGAATAATCTCATTGAATTCCATTAAAATTAAATAAGATTTTCAACGTTGTTTTCTTATATGAAAATGATCCAACACATCTTATTTTTATTCTTAGCACTCTTAATCATATCCTGCCAACAAAACAAAACCGAGACACCTGACTCGATCACAGTGTATGATTTAGAAACCTATTTAAAAGTGTCCGAAAAAAAATCAAGTATCAAAATCCATGTGGTTGATACCGCTTGCATCAATCAAAGGGAAAGGGCTTTGTCTGATGTAAAAGAAGGAAAGCTCTATTATTTTCATTCGAATACCACACCGGAGTGGAGAGAAATGGCCGAATTATTATCCTTATATAACGTAGAGCTTAAAGATTACTTAGCGAGTTGTTTAAGATTTGATCCTCCATTTAATGAGTACTGCTATGAAGAAGTGATGTGGGCAGAAACTGAAAAGCGACTCGGGCAACCTACCATTGATTCTTTATGGCGAGTCGCAGAACGAATGTTTGTAATGAAATATCCAGACAGCGTTTACATGAAAGATGGAGAAGATGTTCGAAAGAAGTATTTGAAACTTTAGATGTTTGAACTTAACACTGCCACGGTTGACTGAATACTGTGACTGTTCACTGACAACTGCAACTGTTCACTGAATTAAAACTTATACTCGCTCAAAGATTTTTCAAATCGCTCTGGATTCGCTGCCAAGTGGTAACGAGGATCATCAATAGATTCTTCAATCACTTGGTGAAACTTGGGACTTGCCTTGTACATGATTTTCTTACAGTCCGTACTTAAGTGCTTCAACGTGATTTTCTTTCCAGCTTTTTCGTATTTATTGACCAAATTGAAAATAGCTTCCAATGCAGAATGATCAGAAATACGGGATTCTACAAAGTCGATTTCTACATTCTCTGGATCATTTTTCACATCAAACTTTTCGTTGAATGCACTAATACTTCCGAAGAACAAAGGACCCCAAATTTCATACACTTTGGTTCCGTCTTCTTTCATACGCTTTCTTGCTCGAATGCGTTTTGCATTTTCCCAAGAGAAGACCAAAGCACTTACAATCACCCCGGTAATTACAGCGATAGCCAGGTCGAAAACAACGGTCAATCCAGATACCAAGATCAACACAATCACATCGGAAATAGGAATCTTATTAATGATTCTAAAACTAGACCAAGCAAAGGTTCCAATTACCACCATAAACATCACACCCACCAAAGCTGCAATAGGAACTTGTTCGATATAAGAAGAAGCGAATAGGATAAACATCAATAAGAAAACGGCAGCCGTAATTCCAGACAATCGTCCACGTCCACCACCTTTGATATTGATAATCGATTGTCCAATCATAGCACAACCACCCATTCCTCCAAAGAGTCCGGTGATGATATTGGCTCCACCTTGCGCCATACATTCACGATTCGAATTTCCACGAGTTTCGGTCAATTCATCAATCAAGTTTAACGTCATTAAAGATTCAATCAAACCAATCGCCGCTAGAATCAATGCATATGGAAAGATGAATTTAAGCGTCTCCATATTCAAGGGAATCTCAGTAAAGGTTTCTAAAACAGGAACTGGAAATCCGCCTTTCAATCCTTCACCACCACCATCACGGATAAAGGATCCTACGGTTGCTACATCTAAGTTGGAGAAAATCACAATTCCAGAAACCACTAAAATTGCAATCAATGCCTCAGGTAGTTTCTTGGTGGCTTTGATTTTTGGCAATCCAAACATGATCAACATGGTCAATCCTACCAAGCCAATCATCCACCAAAGATTTTCACCTTGGAGCCATACTTTTTCACCGTTCACATTGGCTTTAAACATACCTAATTGTGACAAGAAAATCACAATGGCCAATCCGTTCACAAACCCCATCATTACAGGATGTGGAATCAAACGAACGAACTTTCCTAGTTTGAAAACTCCTGCCAAGACTTGAATGATTCCCATCAAAATAACGGTTAGAAACAGGTAATACAATCCTAGATTTTGTCCTTCTGCACCTAGGGCATTTCCTTCACTTACCAAATGAACCATTACCACTGCGAGAGCACCTGTTGCTCCCGAGATCATTCCTGGTCGACCCCCAAAAATAGAGGTGATCAAACCAATCATAAAAGCAGCATACAATCCTACTAGCGGATCTACGCCAGCCACAAAGGCAAAAGCTACTGCTTCCGGCACCAATGCCAAAGCCACCGTGATTCCAGATAAGATGTCGTTACGAACATTTTGTACTCTTTTTCTTACGAATGCATTCATTGTCAGGTCCTTTTAAGAAGCGGCAAAGATAGAAGAATAAATAAATTGATGCGGTAAATCTATGTTTACTTTCTGTTATAAAAATCGCCGCCAATCACCAAGGCTCCAGAGATAATAAGAAGATTCTTAATAATGTATTGACCTTCTAAAGTCAAGGTCAATGGATTTCCATTTTGATAGGTGACTTCTGGAAGAAACACCAAAGGCATAAAGGTTCCAGCCATTTGCAGAAACAGTAAGGCAATGGCAATTCTAGAGGTTCTTTTAAAGAGAAAGAAAACTCCAATTAATACTTCCCAATAACCAATAATGTATAGCCATGTGTCAGGTGAACCAAATGGCAACCAAGTGACGGTCTGTTTCAATAGGCCTTCTGCAGGTGAGATGCCTAAGGGTTTTAGAATTCCGAACCAAATAAAGATGATGGCAAAGGAAATTCGAAGTGCAGGAATTCCAATTTCTCTAATTTTCTTTGAGAGTGATTGATCAATTTTTTGAAAGCGATGCTTCATTTTTAAACGCTTTGAAGACTAAGTGAATATTCGCATACGTATTTTGAAGTGCTTCTTGAGTGGCTTCTTTGTTTTTGAATTCGGCAATGGTAATGCCCTCTTCTCTTTGTGGAGTTAAAGTGCCCTGATAATCAGAGCGCATTAAAAACCAATCCGTCACTTTTAACTTGTCCCGATGGTTGTGGGTGAATATATGATACGTGGTTACCAGATGATTTTTTAGTGACAATCGAGAAATACCACATTCTTCTTCCACTTCTCTTACTGCGGTAGATTCAATGCTCTCATCTTTTTCTATGCGTCCTTTGGGAAGGTCCCATCGATTTCCTCTGTAAATGAATAAAAATTCATCTGAATCGTTCACAACTAAACCGCCTGCGGCTCGAATCACTTTGAAATGCGTTTGGAAATCAGCCCAACATTTTTGCAAATCTCGGCAATACAATAAGACACCTTTAATTTTATTTTTTTTAAGCTTGTGTAGAATCTCCTCGAATACAACGTTTTCGTAATCATATACTTCAAAAGACAGACCAATTTGTGGAGAATCTGTGAGGATTATCGGCTTGTCATTGATAAAAACTTTATACATTTGTGTATATGATTTTACACAAAGATACGGCAAAAAAAACTGCTGAGTTATTACTCCAGATCAAAGCCATAAAGTTGAATCCGTCTGATCCATTTACATGGGCTTCAGG
>CAZTFN010000267.1:0-5497 GCA_964612905.1 uncultured Flavobacterium sp.
CATGAGTGAATACATGGAGAAGTTCGCCACCTCAAGATTAATTGGTGCGCCTCCAGGATATGTGGGCTACGAAGAAGGTGGACAATTGACCGAAAAGGTTCGCAGAAAGCCTTATTCTGTAGTGCTTTTGGATGAGATCGAAAAAGCCCATCCAGATGTATTTAACATGTTATTGCAAATTTTAGATGATGGTCACATTACCGATAGTCTAGGAAGACGCATCGATTTCAGAAATACCATCATTATCATGACATCTAATATTGGAGCACGTCAATTGAAAGATTTTGGTTCTGGAGTTGGATTTGGAACAACTGCTAAGAAAGAACAAGCAGAAGCCCATGCCAAAGGAATCATTGAAGGTGCTTTGAAGAAATCATTCGCTCCTGAATTCTTGAACAGAATTGATGATGTCATTGTGTTTAATGCATTGGAAAGAGAAGACATCCACAAGATTATTGATATTGAATTGGATAAGTTGCTTCACAGAATTGCGGATCTTGGATACACCTTAAAGCTTTCTGACAAAGCCAAAGACTATATCGCAGATAAAGGTTTTGATAAAAAGTATGGTGCTCGACCTTTGAAGAGAGCCATTCAAAAGTACATTGAAGATGCACTTGCAGAAGAGATTGTCAATTCAAAACTGACAGAAGGAGATACCATTCAAATGGATCTGGATGAAAGCACAGACAAGCTGACCATCAAGATCAAAAAAGGTAAGAAACCCGAAGAAACCACTACAGAAGCTTCTTCAGAAGAATAGCAAAAAATCCCCTCCAATATTGGAGGGGATTTTTTTTGCATCATTGGTTAACAATTGTTGCATCGAAGCTAAAAGCTACATCTTCGGGCCTTGCATTGACATAGGTCTGAATGTTAAAACCTCCTGACCCCACACTAACAGGTAGGGCAATGGTGCGACCAGAGCTTGTGCTTGGGTTTGCAGAAGCCACCACACAAGGTGTTCCTCCTACATCCGAATTAAAACTAATGGTATAGCTTCCTGCACCACTGTTTGATGTTACTGAAAAACCATTTCCAGTACCTCGTCCATCATTACTACTACCACTATTAATAGTTCCATCTGAATTGATACTTCCAAAAACATGTGCCATGATAAAATAATTTTATGTTGTGCCTACTCTTTTATTGGCTTTTCGACTTCCGCCAGTAAATGATCAACCTTATGTAAAAGTGTTTAACGATCATTTACACCACCAAAACTAGAGGACATACAAGGCTTCTTTGAAAGTATTTCTATGAGTCAGACAAAGAATGGTATAAGATGGGGATTTCTATGAACTAAATGAATTTACCTCAAGCATTCACAATGAAATTAAGCTCTTGGATTTGAGGACACAAAAGGAAATAGGTAGAATTACCTGTTTTTCTATTTCCATTGGTGATTGGCTTTCTTTTCTGGTAAATTGCTACATAAGAACTAACTCAATGACCATGAAAAAAACAAAAACATCCGTCTTAACAGGAGTCATTGCAGCTGCAGCTGCAGTAGGAGGTTATTTTGCAATAAACAATAATGATACACCTACAGACCCTGTTGTTAAAGAAACCTCAAGCAACTTCTTATTCATCTCTGATGTCCACCTTAATTCTTTTGCTCAAGACACCGATTATGGTTCCGATACGGGAATGATTCTTTGGAATGCTTTTCTGACCAAGGCAGATTCAGTAATCTCACAAAACGATCCTAAATTCATTGTTTACGCTGGTGATTTACCAACACACGTTAACTTTAGCACACCGATACCTGAATCGGATAGAACAGCACATAACACAAATATTGCAACCATTTTAACAGACTTAAGAGATCTCGCAGCTCGACATAAAATAAGCTTAATGTATCTACCTGGGAATAATGATGGTATTGCTGGTGACTATGCCTCTTTTGCGGATGAAAATGGAGAGACTCCCTTGGATCTAATTCCCGAAAACAACAATCCATATCCTATGGTGAATATGGATACTACAGGTACCAATCCACCTTATATCGCATCCAATCCTGAGCCAAAAATCGGTTACTTTTCAGCTGTACCTGTAAAAGGATTACGAGTGATTGCCATGAATACAGTGCTACACTCTAAAAAATATTATGCGGCTGACCTTACCAATCAAATGACCGATGCTGCCAAGCAAATGAGCTGGGTGGCAAGTCAATTAGATAGCGCTAAAAAACACCAAGAAAAAGCGTTAATTGCTTTGCATATTCCTCCAGGTATAGATGCTTATAATTATAAAACTGCAGGGAATCTCGCCACCAATTGGAAGGTGTACCCAAAACCTAATGATTGGAACAATCAGTTTTTACAAATTCTAGATGCTCATCAAGCGACAATTATTGGAGTTTTATACGGACATACGCATATGGACGAATTACGAAGATTCTACAACCCTTCTGGAACAAGGGTGACCGAAATTGGGATCAGTGCACCTGGTGTTACTCCTAATCATGGAAATAATCCTGGGTTTAAAATTGTTAATTATGATACTACAACCAAAGAATTATTGGACTTCACGACATTTTACACCACTCCTACTGTGAATGCATGGGGGAACGACTCGTACAGCTTTAATGATCAGTTTGGTTATTCAGGACAAAACACTATGTTTGACAATCTATCAAAAGCAAACCTTGATAGCATCACCGTTAAATTGGACAAAATTTTCATGGTAAAACATGGATTGCCCACTTATCATATTCAACCAGGAATTGAAGTAAAAACTGAACAATAAATCACACTCTTTATATGGCAATTAACTATTCTTTTGGACTTCCACTGAAACACTACTTTACCGAATACGTGCATTATGTAGGATTATTTCTTCCTCATGAGATTGATCGAATTCTCGGTTTTTGGGATGACGACAAAACCATCAAGGCAACCCTGTCGGGCGGCGAAACTGGTTCTTATGATGACGACCTTCGCAAAAGCTCTGTAATGTTTGTGGAAAACACTCAAGAAAACGATTGGATCTACAGCAGACTGGCACAATTGGCGGTTAAAACGAATAATGAACGTTACTGGTTTGATCTGCTAGGGTTCCATCAAGAATTGCAATTGACACGCTATTCTGAAGGCGACTTTTTCGATTGGCACATGGATTTTGGACCTGGTGATATCTCCGCAAGAAAACTGAGCATCACTGTACAACTCTCTGATCCTGATGAGTACGAAGGTGGTGATTTAGAATTTATGATCAATCACAAATACGTAAAAGCTCCAAGAGAAAAAGGAACCATCGTTGTGTTCCCCTCTTTCGTACAACATAGAGTGACACCTATTACCAAAGGTGTACGACAATCAATTGTGGGTTGGGTTTCTGGACCTCCTTATAGATAATTCTCAATGCTCAATTATCAGTTATCAGTTGATGACTGGTAATTGTTAACTGATCAATGAATTAAAACAACTCCTCAGAATCTACTTCCAAAGAATCAATAAACTGTGAAGCAACTATGATGTCATCATGCATGACACGATCTTCTTTGACAATAGAAACCTCTTCTCTGAACGCTCCAACAAAAGATTCTAAAAACGGAGAGCTTTTTCCTTTTCCAAAAGACAAGGCTTGGGACGCTGTATACAATTCAATTCCTAAAACAGTTTGGACATTGTTGACCACTTTTCTGGCTTTGGTAGCACCATTGGCTCCCATGCTTACATGATCTTCTTGTCCGTCACTAGACTCAATTGAATCTACACTGGAAGGTGTTGCCAATTGTTTGTTCTGACTTACAATGCTCGCAGCTGTATATTGTGGAATCATAAACCCACTATTCAATCCTGGATTGGAAACCAAGAACGGTGGCAAATGTCTGTGACCCGAAACCAATTGATAAATTCTACGTTCTGAGATATTGGCCAATTCTGCCATGGCAATGGACAAATAATCTAAGGTCAATGCCAAAGGTTGTCCGTGAAAGTTTCCTCCCGAGATGATCTCGTCTTCATCTACAAAAATATTCGGATTGTCAGTCACTGCATTGATCTCCGTAAGGAATGTTTTGGTCACAAATCGAATCGTGTCTTTGGATGCTCCATGTACTTGTGGCATGCAACGAAAAGAATAAGGGTCTTGCACATGTTGTTTCTCATGGGCAATCAATTCGCTATCTGATAAAAACTCTCGCAATCGCTCAGCAGTTTTCAACTGACCTCTATGCGGACGTACCAAATGCACTAGCTCGTTAAAAGGTTCTATTCGACCGTCAAAACCTTCCAAAGAGATGGCCCCAATTAAGTCGGCCAAATAAGATAATTTATGTGCTTTTAATAAGCAGTAAATTCCATATGCTGTCATGAACTGTGTTCCATTCAACAATGCCAAACCTTCTTTTGATTGTAGTTTGATTTTCTCCCAACCAAAATGCTCAAGTGCTTCTTCTCCACTCATTCGAACGCCTTGACAATACACCTCGCCCATTCCAATCAATGGCAAAGCTAAATGCGCTAATGGAGCTAAATCACCAGAGGCTCCTAAGGATCCTTGTTCGTATACTACAGGAATCACATCATTGTTATAGAAATCCACCAAACGAGAAACGGTGTCTAATTGTACTC
This sequence comes from uncultured Flavobacterium sp., assembly GCA_964612905.1. Classification (GTDB taxonomy): domain Bacteria; phylum Bacteroidota; class Bacteroidia; order Flavobacteriales; family Flavobacteriaceae; genus Polaribacter. Next base: position 4,581 of record CAZTFN010000267.1, read on the forward strand.
CCGAATGTCCATAACTCAGCGATTGTATTTTCAACAACAACATTAACTTGACAATTTCCTGTGGAACTTCATCACCCGTTCCACAAGCATGACTCATGACTAAGTTCTCTTGTAGTTTCTGAAGGTTTTCACCCTTGATTTTCACATTGTGTAAAGCACCAAAACCTGTGTTGATTCCGTAGATCGGCTTAGAAACTGTAGACATTTTCTCATCAAGGTATGCTCTACATTTTTCTATTCTCAAAATGGCATTTGGTGAAAGCAACAATTTCTTGTCATTGCTCAAAATGTCGTGTAGTATGGTTAGATCCAGTGGTTTGAAATCTATAGAATGTACTAAGTTCATTTGGGTCGATTGTGATTGTAAAATTCTGGAATCGGGCTTGAATATGCAATAAAATTTAACAATTTTTCTAGCTAAATCCTTTTTATCTTTGAAGACCTCAATAAGGTTTGAAATATGAAAAAATTCTTATTCTTTGCTCTAACTGCATTAGCTTTAAATTCTTGTGCTCCTGAGCATCCTGCAAACTACCTATCGATCTCAGGGAAATTTGACAATGTAACACACACAGAAATCTTCATCAAAGGTGAAGGAATTGAAAAGCGCATCGAAATTGCCGAAGATGGCACCTTCAAAGATTCATTAGTTATTCAAACAGAAGGCCTACATAATTTTTATGCAAAAGCTCCTGGAAAAAGAGCCATTCTCTACTTAAAGAATGGATACGATCTCAAGTTGACAGGAGATATGGTGAAGTTCTTTACTAGTTTCGAGTATGAGGGAACATCAGAAGGAGCTCAAAGTAATAACTTCCTTACCCAACGATATGCTCTTGGACAGACAGCAGGAAATGTTCGTGGTTTTATCTCTCTAGAAAGAGATGCTTTCCAGGAGAAAATAGATCGGTTTAAAA
>CAZTFN010000268.1:0-5490 GCA_964612905.1 uncultured Flavobacterium sp.
GTCTCCATCTACATTTCCCATAGATGAACCTGCGAATACTGTTGTTTCTCCTGTAGCTACATCAATTTTATACACTTTATGCCCACCGATATGTGTTGCAATTAGATGACCATCTATACTGCTTAAAAAACCTAAAAAATTTCTGGTTGGAGGTCCTTCACTTGGCAATTGAGTAATTTCTGTCAATGTTCCATCTTGGAATCTAAAGATCTTGCGATCGTTAAAATTGGCGATGTAAGGAATGTCATCTACAAAAGCAATTCCCGCAGGCCCATTCAAAGGTGCTCCTTGATATAAGGTTGTGACTGTTCCAGTAGCACTCAACATCTTAATTCGACTTTGATATGAGCCTCCGCCATATTCCACCACCAACATATCTTCCGTATTGGGCATCTTTTTAATTCCTGCAGGTGTCACAAAGGATCCTAGGAAAACCTGGAGTTCATTGCCGTCTGTGTCGTATTTATAAATTCGATTTCGCGTGTGGTCACAAACGTAAATTTCGTCGGAACTATTGATTCCAATTCCATTAGGATTTAGAAATCCATCTTTAAAAGTAGTCACAACTCCCGTATTGGGATCGTATTTATACACGGTGTTTCCCGACCAGTCGGATCCATAAAGGTTCCCTTGTGAATCCAATGCTAATGCATCAGAAAAAGCTCCATTTGTTACCGTACTGATGGTTTGCGCCATGACTGAACTTGATATCAGCAGAGCAAAAATTAAATAGTATTTATTAAACATATTGAAGATTTATTTATGTGAGCTTCAAAAATGTTTCAAATACTTAGGTGAATCGACCGATTGTATACAATCACCTATTTGTACTGCTTTCTATTTGCCGAATATAGTTTGTGGGTGTCTGATGCGTAATGGATTTAAAGGCTTTGTTGAATGTTGATTTGGAATTAAAACCAACTTCTAAGGCAATAGAGAATAGCGTTAATTGTTTGTGCTGATTTTCTTGAATCCTGTGGATAAAGTCATGAATTCGATATTCATTGATCAACTCGTAAAAAGTCTTTTTGTATACATTATTCAAAACCCAAGAAAGATTGTTCGTAGTGGTTTCCAATTTTTCTGCGAGACCCGACAAACTTAAATCTGATTCCAGATAAACTCTGTCTTTTTCTAAAATCGACTCAATGCTGGTTTGAATCTTGGTGATTTCTGCTTGCTTTAAGCGATTTTTTGATGTTTTCACCTCTTCTTTTTTAGGCATTTGAATCCTAAAAATATGGGGTTGTGTAAGACTGTAAAACCCTATGATGTACATCATAAATGCAGATGATATCCACATGATACTATACCCTACAGCGAACACATAATAGCGTAATATGTAAGCTCCTACAAAACCAACCATCCACAGTACGATAAAGATACTCAACGCCCATAACAAGGATTGCAAATATTTCAAAACTTGTTGGTCAAAAGAAACCTCAGCAACTTGATTTTCTTTAAAGATTCGATACAATTTGAACGACTTTATCAAATAAAAGGAGATGGATACAATTCCTGCTAGCTCAACCAATCCATACGCAATCCCGGCACTCCAAGATCGTCGAAATTCCATGAAAGCGGACATATCTAATGATAAACTCCACATAAAATAGATGGAATAAATCATTACAAGAATAAAATGCTTCCAATTGAGTCGGTAGATTTTTTGTTCTCGAAATGTCAATCTTCGTATGTATAGATACAAGAAAGGTCCAAATAGATAAATGGCACCGTCTATAGCTCCTCCCAACCGAAGAACTAATGGATTCTCTATATGGTATAACAGTACTCTTGCTACTAGCATAAAACTTGCGATGGCCAATACAAACGTTAGTGCTTGATTCGCCTCTCTGTTTTTATTGGGCATGAGTTGAATGGCAATCAAAAGAAAAAGACCTTGACTGGAAATAATAATAAGAAGGAGGTCGAGAAAGGAGAATGTCATTTTTGGAGTCAAAATTACATGTTCACATATTTTTATGCGTGCGAGTGTACACAATCACACCAAATATAGCAGAAAAATAGGGCCTCCAGTTCAACTGAAGACCCTAGATTCTTTTTCATACAATGTAATTTCCCTAAATCTGCTTTATACTTTCGATGATTCCAATTTAAATGGCAAATGCATCGAAATTATTTGTTTTGAAAGTAAATCCCGTTTTCAACAAATTCTCAGGATATACTCTTCTACTCTTCAAGATCAACTCGGGTTCCGTTCCTATGAAGATAGCACCAAGTTTCAACAACCATTTTGGCATGTTCAATCCAAAAAAGACTCCTAATTTCATTCTTAATTTTCTTTGAAAGGTTTCGTTTTTTAATGGATTCGGAACACAGAGATTATACACACCTCCTTTCTGATAAATTAAGTGGTCAATAGACCTAATATAGTCTTCTTCTGAAATCCAACTGACAAACTGATTCCCGCTGCCTTGCTTTCCACCAAAGCCCATTCCCACGAGCATTTTCAACATGGGCAAAGCACCGCCTTGATTTCCCATTACGATGGATGTTCTAGTGATAATCTTCTTGGTTCTTGGCAAGTCATAAGAATTAAAAACCAATTCCCATTTCTTACAAACATCCATGGAAAAGTCGGTTCCAATTTCTCCTTCACTTTCCGTCATCAATTTGTTCTCTGAATGACGATAAATCGTAGCTGAAGAAGACTGAATAAAAACCTTGGGCGGATTCTCCAATTCTAAAACCGTTTGACATAAAACATGTGTACTATCAATCCTACTAGAATAAATTTCTTCTTTGTTTTCCTCGGTATATCTACAGTTCACAGACTTCCCTGTTAGATTGATGAGAACATCGGTATTCTCCAAGAAATGCGTCCAGTAACCTTTGGTCTGTCCATCCCATTTTATATAGTGAAGATTTTCTCCATTCAAATGTTCTTTTCTCGACAAGATATAAACTTCGTTTTTCTGATTTTTCAAATAATGAGTGGTCAATAGTTTCCCCAAATAACCTGTTCCTCCTGCAATAACTATTTTCATGATATAAAGGATTTTTTAATTGAACTTAAGTGTAATAGTAGATACATACCTATCGACATGGGTATGAAAACTAGCATTACGATTCCGATCGCATCAAAGTCTGAGAAGAGATTCAGTTTCGCTACCAAATAGAAACCAGCAATGTAAACTAGTACAGCAATCCAGTAGTAGTAAGTTCGGTTTTTCAACTTTCTAGATAAATGTTTCCAAAACAGAAGAATGAGTAAAGAACTTATGATTTGTAAGATACCTAAATACATTTCCGCTATCAATCCCAGAACAAATATTATAAACAAAAGACTCGTGATGATATAACTTATTTGATTGACTCTTAAAATGATATTGATATAGTTAACTTTTTTCACGATACACGATTTTTTCAGTTTTGATGGTCTTTCTGCTAGCCTTTCTACCTTTCAAAAAGAACAGAATGAAGAGCAGCATGACAACTCCAAGATAGATAGAGAATCCTCCAATTTTGTAGCTCAGCACCTCTACCAACTGCTGAGAAGTATTGATCAGGTACACTTTAATGATTCGCATGGCAAAACCGATATTCACCAGATAAAATCCGATTTTAAAGAGTTTATTCGTCGCTAAGGCGATGTCGGTTTTTTGGTGAAAAATATCCAACATGAAAATCTTCCCATGCTTGAATAAGTGGTGAGACACATACGTAGTCAATAAAATAGTGACTGGTAAATAGATCAGGTACGTAATTAATTCATAATTGGTGTTCATAATTTCAATTTTTAAAGTGTTTATGTAATAGTGAGATCATGACAATATTGTTGAAGTGAAGTACTCCAATGACCAGCAAAATGAAGCCGATCATTTCACTTACTTCAGCAATCATCATCTCGAAATTTTCAATGGTTCTATTGGTGTAGAGACAATAAAAAGTCAATCCAATATTCAAAAAGTAATAGGCAATTCGTAAAAGTCTATTGATTCGATTTCCCAAATCCAAATGGTCTGGAAAGTAATTCGAAATAAAGACTTTACCATTCTGATAACAAAAGTTCCCAACCCAGAATACGATGATACTTGTCAGAACTAAATAGCATATGTAGGTTAGGTAAATCATCTTTTGTTTTTAAACTTTCAATAATTTCTGAAACTTTTATTTTAAATTTTTTTACTTTTTAATCATCTTGGTGAAATTCGATAGCAACCAATGTTCATCTGCTTTGATCGCCTTCTCTAAAATTCCATTTACTGTTGTGGTTACCTTCGCAAGATCATTCAGCACCTTCTTAAACTCCTTCCCTTCTTCCGTATCATCATTTACAGTTTGTAACTCATCCAACGTCTTCAACACAGGCTCAATTTCTCTTTTCTTACGTTCCTTGGTAATTTGTTTGAACAACTCCCAAACATCTTTCTCTGCTGAGAAGAATTCCTTACGCTCACCAACGATGTACTCTTTCTGAACAATTCCCCAATCAATCAACGCTCTGACATTCATGTTGGCATTTCCTCTAGAAATTTGCAATTCGTTCATAATATCTTCCGTGGAAAGCGGACGATTTGCGACTAACAACAAAGCATGAACCTGAGCCATGGTTCTGTTAATCCCCCAGCTCGTAGCTAAGCTACCCCAAGTTTGAATGTATTTTAATTTTGCCTCTTCCAATTGCATATTCAAATATACAACAATATTCCTAAACTTTCAATAATTATTGAAAATAAAATATTTATTGAATTTAAAATCGCTTCACTACCTTTAAAGCAATGAATGTACGCGTATTGTTTTTAGCTTTTCTAGTTGTATTGCTCAACACTGTAAACGCTCAGCAAAACTTTAAAGTGGGTGAAATCATTGATCAGGTTCCCGTGCATGATTCATCCGAAACCTTTTCCTTATATCTTCCCTCCCAATATAATGCAGATGCGCTTTCTGCCATTGTTTTTATTTTCGATCCGAGTGGCAATGGGAACGGTGGAGTTCAAGTATTTAAAGATGCTGCGGAAAAGTTCAACTATATACTCGTTTGTTCCAATGCCACTAGAAATGGAATTCCATATGAAACCAACTTTGCTTCCATCAATGCCTTATCTAAAACCATCTTTTCAACCTTCAAAATAGACGAAAAGCAAATCTACGCAGCAGGTTTTTCTGGAGGTACACGATTGGCGAGTTCCGTAGCTGCACTCACCAATAAATTTCAAGCAGTCATTGCTTGTGGTGCTGGAATGGCAGTCAACAGTTCATACAATCCAAAAGAAAACTCTTTCTCCTTTTTAGGCTTGGTGGGAAATCGGGATATGAATTATCAGGAAATGCTTCGAACGAAAGCGTCTCTGGATAAGTTGGATGTACCTAATGAATTGCTTATCTATGACGACACTCATAGTTGGCCTCCAAAAGAGCAAATTCAACGCGCTTTTGAATGGTTGGAAGTGAAAGCCTACCAAAACAACATACGCACACCAAATCAATCCTATATTAATGAGCTGTATCGAAAACAATATCGACTTG
>CAZTFN010000269.1:0-5486 GCA_964612905.1 uncultured Flavobacterium sp.
CATTTGAAATATGGATACTTTACAGACCTTTCAATTCCGTTGAATTCAATTGAAAGGTCTGTAAAGTATCCATATTTCAAATGAAGTAGTTGTTCTTTAGGATCGATTGTAATGGGTCTCATTGGAATCGACTTCAGCAATGCGAAAAACTGCAAAGCTGTGTATCCACTTAAGAGTGAAATGATCCAACCTACAATTGGATTCCATTTGACCAACCATGCGTGAAAACCAATCGTTTCGGCTATAATGATCATGGTAAATCCAGCCAATATGGAAATCAGCGCATTCTTCTTGTGATAGCTAAATTCGTTCTCAGCAAGTTTTTTAAATTTCCATTGGAGAAATCCATAATACACAGCTGAAACTTCAGTTACTAAAATCGTCGATAATTTCTCAGGTAATACCTTTGCTCCTGCTTCTTGTAATGCGGAATGGAAATCCTTTTTTGTCCCTTCTCGCTTATAGGCTTTTGTCAGTTGAACAACCTTGTAAATCACCAAACTTAAAATTCCTAATTCCAAAAAAGGAAGGAAGTAAGTTTTTACATTGTTCAGAAACTGCTGATGCTCTTCTGGAATGAAGTAACTCAACAGAACCATTCCTAAGATGAATATGGTCACCACGGTAATCTTTGGAATGCCTCTTTTTCGAATGATCAAAAAATACAAGAATGGAACTACCAACAAAAGATCAATTGTAATTGCATTTGAAAGTACTTGCGGGTTTTCATAAAAGAAGCTCGATTTTATCAATAAAATCAAACTTGAGATGATTAAAAAAGGGATGCTTAATGAGAAAAACTTAACTAGTTTAGCAGCTGTTGCATTCATGGTTTTGATGTTATTTTACCATTCATTTATAAGTCTATTTTAATCCTCTTTTGTTACGTATTTGCACTAAAATTACCGTTTTTTTTCGTTGGGAAATTCACGTATTTTTGAACTCTACAATCCTACTACATGAAAAAAGCAATCATTACGGGCACCAGTCGAGGTATCGGGTTCGAATTGGCACAGCAATTTGCAAAGCAAGGTTTTGATGTACTGGCGCTTTCAAGAAATGATCAGCCCTTAAAAGACCTTAACATTTCTAATATTAAGACCATTTCTTGTGATGTTTGTCAGTCAGATGATCTTGAAAGAGTAAAAGCTTTTCTCGGTGAAGAATGGAAAGAAGTGGATATTCTGATTCACAATGCTGGGTTCTTGATTAATAAGCCCTTTGAAGAATTGACCAAGGAGGATTTTTTAAGAGTGTATGATGTGAATGTTTTTGGAGTTGCAGGTTTGACTCAAGTATGTGTTCCTTTTATGAAGAAAGGAAGCCATGTAGTTACGATTAGCAGTATGGGTGGCATTCAAGGAAGTATGAAATTTCCAGGATTGGCTGCGTATAGCTCCGCAAAAGGAGCCGTAATTACGCTGTCTGAATTGTTGGCAGAAGAATACAAAGAAAAAGGAATTTCCTTTAATGTATTGGCAATTGGAGCCGTACAAACAGAAATGTTAGCAGAAGCTTTCCCTGATTATCAGGCTCCGCTGTCCGCCTCCGAAATGGCCGACTATATTTTCAACTTTGCTACGACAGGAAGTCAGTTTTATAATGGAAAGGTCTTACAAGTTTCTAGCTCAACACCCTAGTTCAATTTGAGTTCAAATTTTCGCACATATATCCCAGACACCGCAGTTGAGGGTGTTCAATCTCTGATAAATGATCACAACATTAACTTAAAAATTGTGAATCAGCGTCAGACCAAACATGGCGATTTCCGAAGGCTTCCCAACGGGAAGTATCAAATTACGGTCAATAATAACCTGAACCCTTATCAATTTCTATTGACTTTGGTTCATGAAATTGCACATCATGTGACTTTCCAGAAATTCGGTCGAGTTCAACCCCATGGAAAAGAATGGAAACGGACGTTTCAGCGCTTAATGCTTCCTTTTCTCAGTCCTGAAATTTACCCAAATGATATCTTAGGTCCACTCGCCAATTACCTTAAAAACCCAAAAGCCAGTACCGATAGCGATGTAAAGTTATCGTTAGCTTTAAGAGAAAACAAAGCAGAGTCGGGAAAGAGTTTTATCTTTGACGTCCCTTTAAACGCTATTTTTATATTTAAGAATAAGAAATATCGAAGAGGAATGAAGAGAAGAACTAGATACGAATGTTTAGAATTGAATAGCAATCGTTTGTACCTCTTCAATCAGAATGCTGAGGTTATCATTTATGAAGAACACTAATTACTATGCAGTAATCATGGCAGGCGGAGTCGGATCAAGATTTTGGCCTGTAAGTACACAAGAATTCCCGAAACAATTTCACGATATGTTGGGAACGGGGCAATCATTAATTCAAAGAACGTATGAACGAATTAATGACCTGGTTCCATCCAAGAATATTTTTGTTGCAACCAATCAAAAATATGAAGCGCTTGTTTTAGATCAGCTTCCAAAAAGCACAAAAGATCAACTTTTATTGGAACCTATCATGCGAAATACTTCACCATGTATTTTGTATGCGGCGATGAAAATCTACCATCAGAATCCCGAAGGCGTGATGCTAGTAGCTCCTTCAGATCATTGGATTGATGATGAAAAAGAGTTTTCTAGGAATATTCAGACTTCCTTTGAAGCTTGCTCTCAGAAGGATATCTTAATGACCCTAGGCATTCAACCGAATTCACCAAATACAGGGTACGGATATATTCAATATGAAACCGAGGCATCTCGGATCAAAAAAGTCAAAAACTTTACCGAAAAGCCCGATCTAGAAACTGCTCAAAAATTTGTTGAGAGTGGTGACTATTTGTGGAATGCAGGGATCTTTGTTTGGTCGGCAAAAAGTATTCTCAAAGCTTTTCAGCAATCCCTACCAGATATGCATGCATTGTTCAGTGCAGAGCAAGTGTACAATACCACTAATGAAATTCCTTTCATTGAAGAAAACTATCCAAAAGCTCAGAACATCTCTATCGATTTTGGAGTCATGGAGCGCGCATCCAATGTTCATGTATTGCCTGTTGATTTTGGATGGAATGACTTGGGAACTTGGGGGTCTTTATACAATAAGCTAGAGAAAGATACTCAGGGAAATGCCACAGTTGGTTCTGAGAACATCTTTCGAGATGCTCAGGGAAATATGATCAGCACGCAATCTGGAAAACGGGTGGTTGTTCAAGGTCTACATGATTATATCATCGTTGAAAAAGATGATGTGCTTCTTATTTGCCCTAAAAAAGATGAACAGGACATCAAACAAATTGTTTCTGAAGTGAAAGAGAACTTTGGAGAGGATTATGTGTAGCCTTTAGCCTTTAGCCTTTAGCCTTTAGCCTTTAGCCTTTAGCAAAATTACTTTTCTCTTTTGATAAACAAGGTATCCAATTCCATTTCAGATTGTAGCCAAGTTCTCAGCTCGCTTTCTTTGATGCTAACAATACTGTCTGGTACTGAAAGGTTCCAAGTGATCGTTACTTGAGGTATGGTATCTATTTTAATAAAGTCTTTGGAGGAGAGCACATTGGCAAAATCCATTCTTTCTATTTCGTTATAGCGAATCTTAGCATCCTTAGAAATTCTACTAAATGCCACTACTTTTTCATTCCTGTTAATGGCGTCTTGTTCTATACGATCATTTAAACTGGTAATCACTTTTTCAAGTTGATCAATCTTATTATTAAGCCCTTCAATGATAATATTCTTCTCTCGAAGTTCTTCCCTTTTCTCTTCATATGCTTTGGTAATCAAATCGAAACTTTTGGTATCGCTTCCTTTAATCTTCAAATTTACTTCCGTAAGATCTGAATATCTTGGGTCTGTTCGTAAGGTATTCTCTAAAGAGTTTTTTTCCGCTTCACCAACTTCGTTAAAGAACTTTAATTCTAAGGTTTTTGACTCAGGATAATATTCATCATCCATTAATAAGTAGGATTCGTTCGAATCAATCTGATTCTTCACGAACGCCGCAATTTGAGTATTGATTTTGTTCTCTTTATACACATTGATGAATGTATAAATCGCTGGTGCCATTACCGTTACTCCCACCACAGCAGCAATAACTTTGTAGCGTTGTCTTTTTGCCGCATTGGCATATTTGTGCATTGGAAAATTCAGGAGCTTTAAAACAATGAATGTTGCGAGTGCAATAAAGATTGCATTGATCGTAAACAAGTACATGGCTCCCACAAAATACTTCAAGTTCCAAATGGCCAACCCATACCCCGCAGTACACAAAGGTGGCATCAGAGCCGTTGCAATCGCAACACCGAAGATCACAGAAGCAATGGTTCCTTTCTTGGTTCTTGCCACCATCAATGCTAGGCCACCAAAAAAAGCAATCAGTACATCTCGAATATCAGGCTTTACTCTTCCTAGAAGCTCTGAATTGTCCTCACTGAGCGGGAATAAATAAAAAAATAAAAATGACGAGAACAAACTTAGAATGATCATGGTGGCTAAGTTGATCGCTGACTTTTTAAAGGTATCAATGTCATTCAATGCAAAGGACATTCCCACACCTAAAATAGGTCCCATTAACGGCGAGATTAACATCGCTCCAATCACCACTGCTGTTGAGTTGGCATTCAAACCGATGGAGGCTACAAATACTGCAAATATCAGAATCCATGCAGTAGCTCCTTTCAAAGGAATGTCTGCTTTGATCGCTTCAATTGTAGCTACTCGATCCGTATCATGGCGAAAATCCAATAACTCGATCATGAACTGCTTGAAACTTTGCAGTAAACCTAATGCATCTTTTTGAACGTTCTGCTTGGATTGCTCAACTGCTTCTTCGTTGGATTTGTTCTCTTCCATTTACTGTATTCTAGCGTGGTTGGTTAAATTGAAATGGGAATATACAAAAAAGAAAATTTTAGATTCCCTTCTTTTGGACTCTTCTGAGTAGGCAAACCCAATCTTTTAATTTTGATTGAGTAGAAAGAGATGGAGGTAGTCCAATGTCTCTTACTCCATTCCCTGCAATTACTTGTTTCGACCCTTTTTTCAATCCGCCTCCCAATAATGGCGAATACCAGTCCACAGTGAATTGTCCTTCAACACCTTTTAAATCGATGCTAAATCTCTTTCTTGTGGGTAAATAAATAGTATAGACTTCTTCTTTTTTCGCAAAACAAAAGGCTTCTGATGAATTGATCATATCATGTTTGGGAACCATTTCCCAGAAAGGTAAATACTGATCAAAAAATGAAATGGCATTGAATGTCATATCCCATAAATGATCTCGTTCTCTCCAATCTTCAGAATTCAAATCGTTGTGTGGGTATTTCGCTCCAAAATACCATTCTACGGCTGCTCCCCCTGACATTAACGTACCCCAAAGGGCATATCTTCTCAAACTATCGTGATAAGTATCATCACTATCGGGCGTAGCACCTGTATGCCACATTCCTATTTCGTCCATAGAAATCAACCAGTTATTCCCTGACTTTTTTGACTGAGTTTTTAAGTTATTAATCACGTCAG
>CAZTFN010000270.1:0-5484 GCA_964612905.1 uncultured Flavobacterium sp.
GTCTTCTAATTGACCGAAACATTGGATATAGGTTTCGTCATCTTCAGAAGACATAATAATTCGAGAGATTTGCCCTGTTTTGGGATTTACATTGGTCCATTCACCCAATAGGGACTCTAAATTTGTACCCCATTCGTAATAAAACTCTGAGGTGAGATCGTCCTTTTTAGAAAAAGCTAGATTTGTTTTTTCCATTTAATTAATCTTAAGTTTTCTTTTTGTTTCTGTATTTTCCAATTCAGGATAACTCCTGAATGTCATGGTTTCAAATTGTTTCTTAATTTGTATTCCTGCGATTGTTTTTCCATCAATCACATTGATATTGAGTAACTCACAATACTTTACCAGTTCTGATTTGTCTGTTTTGGGATACACATGATCTACGATCAAACACTGATTTTTCAGTTTTTCCAGTTGAAAAGGAACCTCACCATTCTTTTTCCCCAAAGGGGTAGCATGAATGATGATGTCAAAATGACTTGGATCAAAATCATTCAGAGGAACAAAAGGGTATTGTAAATCTCTGGCGATCTTTTCTCCTTTTTCAATGGTTCTGTTCACCAAAGTCAGTCCGATATTCTGTCTTCTCAGGTTTTTGGCTATGGTCTGTCCAGTTCCTCCAGTTCCAACAATGGCAATTCTTTTATCTTCCCAGTGATCTATGGTCTTCAATGCTTGTAAAGCGCCCCAAGCATCTGTACTGAAATGCTCCCATCGTTTGTGTGTCAGTACTAAGCCATTACAAGCTTCTTCCAAATCATTGTTTTCGTTAATCAAATTCTTTGAAAAATCGACCCCAGCTTTTTTAAACGGTGATACTACAGTCAACCCTTTCAGAGGAATGGGTAATTCCTTGTTCAAAATAACTTGCTCACTAAAGTCTTCAAAGTCATCCGTGGTAAAAGGAACGTATATAAACGGTAAGTTTGATTCTCTATACGCCCTGTTATGTAGTTCTGGAGATATTGAGTTTTTCACTGGATTTCCAACAATACCATACATCTCTTCGGCATCATAAGCATAGGGAAGTCCATAAATTCGCTCTAATTGATCTGAACTGTATAAATCATTACCCGCTAAATCGCAATGAACTTCAGGTGCACCCAAATACGCTGGAATTACTTGTGTAAACCTTGCAGATTCTCCTTTTGCAAAGGCAATTACGCTATTTGTGGCGTCATTTTTTACCAAGTTCGATATGATGATTGAAGCTTGATAACTTTCAGTCTGTGTGACAATTTTGTAACAAACTGCAGACACGTTCTGATATTTTTTTAGTTGAAGCTTTACCTTTTCTTCCGAAGTGAAATTACCTTCCCATGAAATTCTTCGCTTTTCATATGGAATATGATTTAAAATTTCAGGAATCAAATCTCTTTCACCTTCCAACTCTACAAAATCATAAATTGTAGCAGCCTTGATGAGCAGTTGATTCCTTTCCTGTTGATTACCTTTAAAAGCTCCTCCTTCATATTGACTCTTTAAAACAAAGGCTTTCGAAGTTTTTTTTTGAATAGGGTTCAAAGCTAGACTTCCTATGACATCTGCTCGGACCTCTACCAAATCGATGTTAGAGGGCACATACTGAAGCTGATTCAGATCAGTAATTGAGGTTACTATATTTACTTTTCTATTCTTCACAATTCAGCATGGTTATGAGTTCCATTCGTTTTTTTGCTGCATTAAAACCTGTGACGTATATCACTCCGCTTCCCACATGTCGATTCGTTGTAAATGTGATAGGCTGCATTAAGCCTGTGGAAAATTCATAGAGACTTTCTAGTTCCTTCTGAAAAGCTTCGCGATCTATGTTGATCCCTGAACTCTTCAATCCTTTTTCAACAGTTTTGAGCATGACCAAAGCATCAAACTGTATGTTTCTCCATTTTGTACTTAGGTTATAGGTTTCTTGAAGATCTTGATAGAAGCTCAATCCTTGGGCAGAACGAGTTGTGACCCATGTTGGAAACCCAATAAAGACCTTGCCTTGAAACTTGACAGGAGTCTTGGTGATATCCATACTAGAAACGCTCCCAGATAATAAAATCTGAGGATATTTATTTTCTTTATCTAAGGCTAACAGTAGCTTATTTCCAATCTGATAAGGTCCCACAAAATGAACCACTTGATTGCTTTTCAATTGAGGGTTTTCTGCTATGGCGTTCTGATTGTATGAAGTAAGCTCAATAAGTTGAGGGCTGATTCGATACTTTGACTCAATGGTCGATTTTATCTGATTTGCTATAGATTCATAAACGCTACTCTTAAAATATAGAATCACAGGAGGACTCTTTTTGTATGCTTCTAAGGAATTCCCATAATCTACCAAGGACAAACTTTGTGAAGTAATACTTGGATATATATAAAACAGGCTTTTAGCATTGGTACCATCTATCTTTTTGGGAGTTGCCAATAATGTTGGCACCTCATCATAGTTAGAACTTCTTGTTTGGTCAAAACCAGTAATCATGAATACTTCGTTGGTGTTTTCATGGTCTTCTGTAAGAAATTCTACCTCAAGTTTTCGATTGTAGATACCTTTTTCACTATTTATTTTCTGAGCATAAGCATTGACCAAATCCTTTACTACTTTGTTCCTAGCGGATTCATTCTTATCAGGCAAGTGAAAGCCTAATTTGATACTATTCTTGGAAAGACCTTTGTCAAAGTCGGAGCCTAAAACTTTAATATAGGCGATCAGATTATCGATGTCTTTTCGTGACATCTTATAGCGCGGCATTGTAGTATGAAGCTGATTTCCTGCTGGGTCAAAACCTGATGTGATTACTTTTCTCAGAGATTTTTCATCATACGCAGGGCGCGTTTTACCATCTTGTCTTTTTACCTCGTACTCTTTGGTCAAATATTGCCAAGTGATGTTTGAAGGCGTAATACCCCCTTCAGGGTTTCCTGTTCCTCTGGGATTGTGACAATTGACACAGGGCATGATAGTGGCTGGAACGTCCACACCCGACATGTTTGCCATGATCTTAAATTCTGAGGAACCAACTCCAGTGGTATATATTTTTTTTCCTGCTTCCTGCTCAGGCGTGAGCTTTCCACGAACAAACGAAGGTTTGGTCGTTGCTATGAAAATCATAATGATTCCAATAAGGAATATGGGGTAAGCAGGTTTCACGATAAGTAGTTGATGGGCTATTCACTCGCAGTATCGTAGACAACGCTGTCAACCTGAGCTATAATGTCATTAATATTTGCGAGTCCATTTACCTTTTTCCAAAGTTTTGTTTCCAAGTTTCCAACTAAGAATATTGCATCATGTCCTTCTCTATTGGTCGTTAGTTTACCGAGCTTACCCAGAGCAAACTCTATATTCGCTTTTTTACCCGTTAAGAAATGCCACCCTTCTTTGGCGCCATATTTTTTCGCGTAATCGTATAATACTTTTTCAGTGTCATTTTCATGATCTACCGTTAGGGAAATGATGTTCACATCCTTTCCTAGTTTATCACCCAAATGATTCTGAACCTTTTGAAGATTGGCGTTCATCACTGGACAAACACCTGTGCATTGTGTAAAGAATGGATTGATAATCACTACTTTTCCTTGCATCAAATCTTTGTACAATTTCTTCTCTTCTCCATTCTGATTCTTGAGCACTACGTTTGTGAAATACTTTTCATCTCTATTAACAGAAGATGAAGCTACTTTCTTTGGTAAATATGAATTCAAAGTCTTTGCAAGCTCATCAACATTGGCCAATCCGTTTGTTCGTACCCAATTGTCCGTTCCTTCTTTTCCTAATAGAATTACAGGAGCATGTTCTTCTTTCAATGCTGTGTATACTTTTAACTTTTTAAGAATCGTATTAATGTCTTTCGTTTGACCTGTTAGAAGTGTCCAACCTTCACCTGCTTCAAACTTATTGCTCCAAGCTTTCAGTCGTTGAGGAGTGTCTCTTAATGGGTCTATACTCATGGTTAACATCACCAATTCTTTGCTCTTCACTCTGTCTTCCATTTTCTTCTTCAGGTTTGCAAAGTTTGCACCCATAGGTGGGCAAATGGTTTTACAACTTGTAAATATGAAATTGAGTGCCACGACTTTCCCTTTGATCAAATCATAAAACTTCACATTTTCTCCATCTTGATTTACCAATTCGAGATTGGGAATGTCTTTCATATCACCCAGAGAAAAGTGTGCATTTTTATCGTGCTTTTCATCCACTGGACAGCAAGCCCCTCCCTGTGCTTGAGAAAAAGAACTCGTGTAAACAAATGACAAAAGTATTATGGCGAAACTCCTTCTGATCGTTTTCATATTTAATGATTTTAATTTTTTAATGCTTGTAAGACTAAAAATTGCGGATTGTTAAAGCTCAATCCTTTTGATTCGCATCCAACATAGATATAATGAATACCTTGGTTGTTAAATTTTAATTCTGCCGAATACACTCCCTTGGTTTCTGTTTCAACGGCAACAAAGTTCTTATTTCCTTTTCCATAGCTATCCATTGTCATCAATCGAACATCCTTTAAGCCTTTCACTGTTTCATTGGTCTTAGACTCTTTCAATTCGAATGTAATTGAAACAGATTGACCTACTTTAGGCTGCGCAGATTCTAATGTCATATAAGTGACTATTAATGAACCTAGGCTTTTCTCCAGTCGTGCTTTTTCCTTCTTTTCATCTACTTTGACTTCAAAATCAAAACATTCCATAAAAGAAGGTGTATCTAAGAATAAACTGATGTCATAGTTCCCTGGTTCAGGTAATCTTGCTGTGGTTTGATACGTTCCTAAAGAAACCTCTTCAATACTTTTATCTACGGCAAGAACTGCTTTGGGTTTTTTACCATAGGTTTTGAACTGTCCACTTGGAGCAGCCATTCCTTCTCTGTAGTAATAAATAGCATTGTCCATATAATTGGAAACGAGTACTGCATTGTCACCAGGTGCTTGTACAATTCCGTTGGCGGCTACAGGAGCGCTTCCCAATGCAGGTGGATTTTGACCACCTGTAAAATCGATGATAGAAACTTTTCCATTTTCTGCTCCTAGTATATCCAAAGGAATCATCCAGATGGTATCATCTTTTAAATGTCGTACGTAGGCCAACTCATCCGAAAAGCTTACCTCATCAGGACTCTCTTCAACATCTGCTTGTTGAATAATTCTGTTAGAAGCAGCATCTAAAATCAATACTGTATTCTCCTTAGGGTTTGTAATGAAACCTAATCTTCCATCAGGGGCAAATGAAATTTTTTCAACTCCTTTGGAACATGGAATTTTCCCTAGAACTTCATTCGTAGTAGCATTGATCACATAAATGGCAGATTGTTCCTTGTTTACCACATATAAGGCATTGGCTTTCGAAGAGAAATCCATTGAGAATGGGGTTCCATAAATCTTGATATCAGATTTCTTTGTCAGGGTTTTCATATCAATGACGGAGACCGTTCCATCATAGCTATTGGAAACATAGGCAAAACGATCATCTTGATCCATGATCACTTTATGATCT
>CAZTFN010000271.1:0-5472 GCA_964612905.1 uncultured Flavobacterium sp.
GAAGAGTCTATACAAGAATTATATGATTGGATTGCATCTGTGATGCAATCCAATCAGTTTTTATATGAGATCATCTTTATCGATGACGGAAGTACAGATCGTTCTTGGGAAGTCATCCATAAATTGTCACTTTCGAGTCCTTCTGTAAAAGCCATCCGATTCCAAAAGAATTACGGAAAATCTCAAGCATTAGACGCTGGATTTGAGATGGCTTCAGGTGATGTTGTCATTACCATGGACGCTGATTTACAGGACAGCCCCGATGAAATTCCCGAATTATACAACCTAGTAACCAAAGAAAATTATGATTTGGTTTCTGGCTGGAAGAAGAAGCGTTATGACAATGTCATTGCCAAAAACTTACCTTCTAAATTGTTCAATTGGGCAGCTAGAAGAACTTCAGGCTTAAAGCTTCACGATTTTAATTGTGGACTCAAAGCCTACAAAAATGTCGTAGTTAAGAATGTAAAGGTAAGCGGAGAAATGCACCGTTACATTCCAGTACTAGCGAAGAATCAAGGATTCAATAAAATCGGTGAAAAGGTAGTTCAACATCAAGCCAGAAAATACGGTGAAACCAAATTTGGAATGAACCGATTTATCAATGGATTCTTAGACCTTATTACCATTTCGTTTCTCTCCAAGTTTGGAAAAAGGCCGATGCACTTTTTTGGTCTTTGGGGAACTCTGATGTTCATTTTTGGATTTTTCTCGGCGGCTTATATAGGTGCCATGAAATTGTACAAACTATACAGTGGCATGAAAACCATTTTGGTAACTGATAATCCATGGTTTTATATCTCATTAACGGCAATGATTTTAGGAACACAGTTGTTCTTAGCTGGATTTATCGGAGAACTTTTAATTAAGTCGAAGGACACTGAAAAACACTATAAAGTAAAAGAAACACTCAACAATTAAATCTGAAGGAAAAGACACTTTCAAATGGAAAAGATATTAGAAATCGCAAAACAATGGCTATCAGAACCATTCGATCAAGAGACTCAAAAAGAAGTTCAAGCATTAATTGACAGTAACTCCAATGAGCTGGCAGATGGATTTTATAAAAATCTAGAATTTGGAACGGGTGGAATGCGAGGTGTCGTTGGTCCAGGGACAAACAGAATTAATAAATATACTCTTGGAAAAGCCACACAAGGATTGAGTAATTATCTAAACAATGTTATAGATGATAAAACAATCAAAGTAGCCATAGGATACGATTGTAGAAACGATAGTGAATGGTTAGCGAAAACGGTAGCCAATGTATTGTCCGCGAATAACATCCATGTCTATTTATTTGAAGACTTGCGTCCAACACCAGAATTGTCTTTTGCTGTCAACGAATTGAATTGTCATGCCGGAATTGTTTTGACCGCTTCGCACAATCCTCCAGAATACAATGGATATAAGGTGTATTGGTCTGATGGTGGACAAATTGTTCCTCCTCAGGATACTGATATTATCAATGAAGTAAATTCTTTGGAATATTCCGACATCAATTTTGATGCAAAAGAAGATTTAATTCACATCATTGGAGCTGAAGTTGACGAAGCGTTTTGGAAGGCTTCCATCGAGAATGGAGCCTTTGACATTGCTGGTCGTGAAGATTTAAAAATTGTATTTACCTCTTTGCATGGAACTTCCATTAAATTGATTCCTGAAGTCTTGAAAAGAGCAGGATACACTCAGGTTCATATTGTGAAAGAGCAAGAAGTTCCAGATGGGAATTTCCCAACGGTAAAATCACCAAACCCAGAAGAACCAGCGGCCTTAGAGCTGGCCATTAAGTTAGCTGAAGAAATTGGGGCTGATATCGTTCTAGGAACTGATCCGGATAGCGACAGAATTGGTGTTGCCGTGAGAGATGATAAGGGAAATATGAAGCTATTGAACGGAAATCAGACCATGGTTGTAATGACCGACTTCTTAATCAACCAATGGAAGAATCAAGGAAAATTAGACGGAAACGAGTTTGTGGGCTCTACGATTGTTTCTACCAATATGGTGAATGAAATTGCTTCTAGTTATGGTGTGGAAACCAAAGTTGGATTGACAGGTTTCAAATGGATTGCTAAAATGATTAAGGATGCTCCTGAATTGGATTTCATTGGAGGTGGTGAAGAAAGTTTTGGTTATATGGTAGGTGATTTTGTACGTGATAAAGATGCCGTAACCTCCGCTTTACTAGCCTGTGAAATTGCTGCTGATGCAAAATCAAGAGGAGGATCATTCTACAGCGAATTGTTAAACTTATATGTAAATCATTCTTTCTACAAGGAACGTTTGGTTTCTTTTGTAAAGAAAGGAATGGATGGAGCTCAACAGATCAAACAAATCATGATTGATCTTCGTAAAGATCCGTTGACCCAAATTGATGGTTCGGATGTAACATTTGTAAATGATTATCAGTCTTCGATTCAGAAAAACATGAAAACTGGAGCAGAAAGCGTGATTGATCTTCCAAAATCGAATGTGTTAATTTATCATACAGAAGATGGAACAAAAGTATGTGCGAGACCTAGTGGAACTGAGCCAAAGATCAAATTCTATTTTAGTGTGAAAGGGTCGTTAGATACGGTAGAAAACACAGATGCGGTAGAAAAAGATCTGGAAGCTAAAATTGATCGCATCATAACGGAAATGGATATTTAATGAAGCATTTTAGAAAAATTCTATTTTTCGCCAAGCCTTATATCAAAAGAATATGGACCACGACAATGTTCAATATATTGTATGCCATATTCAATATTTTAACGGTGATTTCCTTTTTGCCCGTGCTTTCGATCTTATTTGACACACAAGGTAACAAGGTCTATGAAAAGCCAACGTATGAAGGTTTAAGTAGTAGCTTTGACTATTTTAAAAATAGTTTCTACTATGAAATCACTCAGCATATTGAAGCCAATGGTGTATTGAATACACTCGCAATGGTTTGTTTGCTTTGTGTGGTTTTATTCTTCTTTAAAAACTTATTCCGATTCTTAAGTTCTTATGAATTGGCCTTTTTGACCAATGGTGTTACCAAGGATTTACGAGATACTATTTACAACAAAGTCATCGACTTACCTTTACCCTATTTCTCCGAGAAAAGAAAAGGGGATTTGATTTCCAGAATCACTGTAGATGCTCAAGTGGTAGAAGTTTCATTCTTGGACTCTATCGGATCGCTGGCAAGAGACCCATTGACCATTATCATCATTCTAATCATCATGTTTACGGTGAGTGCTAAATTGACACTCTTCGTCTTTCTGATGCTTCCAATCTCAGGTTTCATTATTTCAGCCTTAGGGAAAAAACTAAAGCGGAACTCAATGAAGGCTCAGCAAGAAAGCGGAAAGTTCTTATCCTTATTAGAAGAAACGCTTACAGGCTTGCGAATCATTAAGGGATTCAATGCCGAAAAGATTGTAGAGAGTAAATTCAATGATTCTACCAGCACCTATAAAAGGTGGATGACTAAAGTAATTCAACGACAAAAATTGGCTTCTCCTTTAAGTGAATTTTTAGGTGCCATTACCATTTTAATTATTTTATGGTTTGGTGGAAACATTATTCTCTCTGGAAACAGTAGCTTGGATGCTGCATCCTTTGTGATGTATATCGGATTGTTCTATTCAGTATTAAATCCGGCAAAGGCATTTTCAAATTCCATTTCCAATATTCAAAAAGGGAACGCTGCCGCGGAAAGAATTTTGGCCATCTTAGAAACGGAAAATACCATTGTTGACAAACCAAATGCTACGGTAAAGTCCTCATTTGATCAGAGCATCACTTTTGAAGACATATCATTCAGTTATGAAGAAGACATCGTAATAGACAACTTATCCTTGGAAATAAAAAAAGGAGAAACTGTGGCTTTGGTAGGACAATCTGGAAGTGGTAAATCTACGATTGCCAATCTCTTGACTCGTTTTTATGATGTGAATGAAGGAGCGATAAAAATTGATGGGATCAATATCAAAGACATGACCAAAGCTTCTGTTCGTGGCTTAATGGGTCTGGTAACACAGGATTCCATTCTCTTCAATGATAGTGTGGCCAATAACATCCGATTTGGAAACCCGAATGCTAGCTTAGAGGAAATCAAGCAGGCATCGGATATTGCGAATGCGCACGAATTCATCAAAGACTTACCAGAAAATTACGATACCAACATTGGAGATGGTGGAGGAAAATTAAGTGGTGGTCAGAAACAACGAATTTCTATTGCGAGAGCTGTCTTGAAAAATACACCAATCATGATCTTAGATGAAGCAACCTCAGCTTTAGACACCGAGTCTGAAGTATTGGTTCAGAAAGCATTGGATCGTATGATGGAAGAAAGAACTTCTTTAGTCATTGCACATAGATTGTCTACTATTCAAAAAGCAGATCGAATTGTAGTCATGGGGAAAGGAAAAATTCTAGAGCAAGGGAAACACGAAGAGCTGTTAGAAAAGAAGGGTGAGTACTACAAGCTCATCTCTATGCAGTCGTTTGCATAAATTTTTTGTAGATATCAATATATCTGTCCAAGAATTGTTTTGATGCATAGTGTTTGTCAAAGACATTTAATACCTCGTCTTGAGTTGTATTTTTCAACTTTTCAAAATTTGCCAACCATTCTTTTTTGTTAAAAGAATCTTGAACCGAATGCGGTAAATACTTTCGAATGATCTTTACAGATTCACCTACATTGTAACTTAAAAAAGGAATTCCTTGCGATAAAAATTCAATCAACACGAGTGGATCTCCTTCAGAAGTTGACGTTAGTAAAGCATACTTATATTGATGTAATTCTTCTTGAACATTGGTTTTCCCATGAATGAATTCCACCTGATCAGACATTCCAATATTGTCAATTTTCTTTTTTAAATCCTTGAAATAAGAACTCTCAGAAGGACCACAGTAAACCGTCAGATTCATGTTCAATTCTTTGGCTATTTCCACGGCAAAGAAATGATTCTTTACAGGCTTTAAGTTACCAACCATCACCAAGTCTTTCTTTGGTCCAGTATTCTCAGTCTTAGGGGGATATTGCAAAACAAAGTTATTGACCAAGAAAATTGTCTGTGGATCTAATCCGACGATATCGGTTGCCCAATCGCACAACAATTGAGAACATCCGATGTAAAAATCGGGGCGATACCAAGTTCTGTAGAAGGTTGGAATTCTTTTGTTGATGGCAATTTTTCCGAAGTGATCATGCAAAATCAACTTCTTTTTCACGCGATACGCCAACAATGTCTTCTTGACATATTTGTAATTCTGACGCATGTGAATATGAACGACATCCGCCTCTTTCACCTCTTTAATCAGAGTTTTGTAGGCTTTGAACTTATGCTTTTTTCTACCTAAGATGACTACTTCCACCCCATCATCAATCAAGTCGAACAAAGGACCAGATTTATCAAATACCACCAATTTTACGTCATAGTCATATCTATGTAGAAGGTTTGCCATGTTTACACAACCACGCTCAGCTCCTCC
>CAZTFN010000272.1:0-5465 GCA_964612905.1 uncultured Flavobacterium sp.
ACCTTTGAGTCTGTAAAATACATCCCATTCAAAACCTCGAAATAAACCGTTTTGGATACCTCACCCATAGCAAAATGGACGTACACTCAAGAAGAATGGAATGAGTTTGTGCAATTAGAGAGATCTAACAAAAAGGAAGATAACATCTACTTTGGAATCGGAATTGTAATTCTAGGAACTGTAGGGTTGATGTTCTTCAGGGAAACTGGTTTTTTTACTGGGCTTCTCTTCTCGATTCCACTTGCCGTGCTCATTCCTCTCTTGAGAATGAAGTTTAGCTATAAATATTTGAAGAAGGGAATTGCAAGTCCTACCGTTATATTTTTTCACGATCATATCAATGTAAATAAACATACCATTGAGCTCACTTCCTCCATAAAACGAGTGAAATCGGTCAAAATAATTGATATCAAAAGTAGCGGTAGGCAATTGCTAGAATTCGACGTTCAATGGATGACGCGAAAAGGTCCTACCAACGATGAATTTCGATTCTTGATTCCTAAAAACAAGTATGAGGAAGCTCAAGAAATCGCTAAAACTTTTTAATTATACGCCATTTGACGTATTTCAAAAACAGCTCTGAGTTCAGAGATTTGTCTAAACGCTTAAACTATTATTATGAAAAGAATTCAACTTTTACTAGCCCTATCCATCATTACTATTTTAGCATCCTGTTCTTCAAACAACGATAATGATGTTACTTCATGTGCAACAGTTTGTGAATACACTTTGGCATCTGGAGAAACCGCCGGAACTGTACCGACCTCATTAGACGGAACTTACACACTTACCTACGGATTTACTCAACCTGGCTCGCCTTTTGCCGATGGAGTCATGGGGACCTTCACGGTCAACAACAATGAACTAACGGTAGAAATCGAAGGTTTTGATTGTATTACATTGCGCAATCCAGTCTTGATTGGAACCAACAATTACAAATTCAAAGACGATTGTAGAGATAATATTGGCTACAATCTTTCTCCGAACAATAATGGTACCTTCAATGAAATTAATATTGAACCACTTGGAAATGGATTCTTTGGTCAATTCTTTCAGCAATAACCGATTCTCTTTAATACTTATACATCCCCCCAATGAATCTATTATTTCATTTTTCAATCGTTTTGCTTGTTGTTTCAACACTGGCAATTCTTATTCACAATTACTTAATGAAGGAGTTAAAATCTAAGTCAGAGCATTATTTATCTTCTATTAGCAGTGAGATTCATCAGGAACATCAATTGATGGAAACTGGAAAAATCAAGGTGAAAGAATTAGGCAAAATCACTCAGCAGAATCAACAAAAATTCGATCATATTAAAATTGAAATTTTACATATTCACTATTCTTTAAAAGAAATTTGTAAGTTTATCTAGTTTCGTATGCATTCCAATCAACCCATGAGATACTTTTTTCTTTGCATTGCTTTATGCTTCACGCTGTCATCTTTTTCACAACTTCAGAAAAAGATCGATAGTCTTTATGGAGTATATGAAAAAGCCGAGAACCCTTTAAAAAAGCATACTGTCTTCTATGACATTGGCCGTCTCTATGTTGGAGTGAATTTGGATTCCGCAACCTCTATATTGTCTCAAACAATTTCTGAGGCCAAACAGTTTAAAAGCGACTCTTTGATTTTAAAGTCGCAACTAGCTATGGCACTTGCGTTGTCTAGGATGAGTAAGTATGATTCTGCTCGCTACTATTATGATGCCTCCGAAAAAATACTAGCAAATTTCCAACACACCGAACTTGAAAAGACACTCTACATTAATAGAGGAATTCTGTTTTTTTATGAACGTCAGTATGACAAAGCTGGAGATGAATTTCAACGAGCTTTGGATGTAGCACTCCTAGAAAATCATTACGAGGACATGGGGCGATGTTATAACAACATTGCACTGTGTAGAGCCTATGAAGGTCGATATGAAGAAGCATTGGAAATGCACATCAAGTCGGCAGAGTTAGCCGAAAAAATGGGCAATAAACTGGGATTGGCCCAGTCATACAACAATATCGGATTGGTTTACAGCGATCTTGGTGACAACAAAAAAGCAGAAGAGTATTTGATAAAATCACTAGAGTTAAAAAAGGAAGAAGGAAGCAATGTAGACATCATTGGAGGATATATTAATCTTGGAAATACCACGCGAAAAATTGGAATCGAAACCAAAAATAAAGAAACCTTAACTCGAGCAAGAGATTATTACAATAAGGGATTGGAACTCAGTAAGGAGATTAATTATGTAAGAGGCAGAAACAATATCTACGTAAGTCTAGCATTGATTGAAACAACTCTTGACAATTATGATAAGGGTATTGAGCTTGGCAAAAAGGCAGTTGCTTACAGTTTAGAAAATAAGGACACACATAGTGAAATGACCGCCCGAATTAACTTGGGAGATGCCTATCGCCTAACAAAACAGTACTCAAAAGGAGAAAAAGAACTTCTCAGAGCTTTGGAAATGACCAGAGAAAGTAAGAACCTCAATTACGAAAAAGAAACAGTATTACTTCTGAGTAAACTGTATGAAGGAAAAAGGAGTTATCAAAAGGCCTATGACTTCCACAAACTCTATAGTGAGCTAAACGATTCCATTGCTTCAACAGATGTTCAAAACAAAGTGAACGAGCTTGAAACCAAATATCAAACAACAAAAAAGGAGAAAGAAATTGCCGTTCAAAAACAAGAACTATTAGATAAAGAATTGCAGTTACAAAACAGAAACCTGTATATCTTATTGATCTCTTCTGCGCTATTAATTCTCATCATTGTTTCCTTTTCATTTTACAAGAGACAACAATTCAAACGTCAACAATTACAAAAGGAATTAGATTTGAAAGATGCGCTTGCAAAGATCAAAACTCAAAACAAATTGCAAGAACAACGTTTGGAAATCTCACGAGACTTGCATGACAACATTGGATCTCAGCTCACCTTTATTATCTCCTCAATTGACAATTTAAAATATGTTTCCAAAGACATCAATGGGAAACTGAAAGAGAAGTTAGCAAGCATTAGTTCGTTCACCTTTGATACCATTCATCAGTTAAGAGACACCATTTGGGCGATGAATAAAAATGAAATCAGCTTAGAAGAATTTTATGGTAGAATATTGTCTTATATCGAAAAGGTGAAAGAGGTGAAACCAGATTTACAATTCAATGCAAAAATCACCATTTCGAAGGAGATCATTTTTAGTTCCGTAGAAGGGATGAATCTTTTTAGGGTTATTCAAGAGTCTATCAACAATGCTATCAAGCATGCTGAAGCTAAAAACATAGAGCTTTCACTAAGTCAAGAGAGACAAGAGCTTTCTATTATGATTAAAGACGATGGAAAAGGATTTGATTTAAAAACCATTGAAATAGGAAATGGATTATCGAACATAGAAAACAGAATTTCGTCAATCAAAGGCACAGTTTCTATTGAATCTGTTGTAAATGAAGGAACTACAATTTCTATAAAAAAACCGATATGAAACTCAGAATAGCCATTGCGGAAGACAATCATTTTTTGGCGAAAGCTATTCGTGAAAAGCTCTCCTTTTTTGAAGATATATCGGTAAAATTCATTGCAAAAAATGGTGCCGAACTCATTGGAAAACTTGCTGAAGATCAACGAGTAGATGTAATTTTAATGGACATCCAAATGCCTGAAATGGATGGCATTAAAGCAACCGAGATCATTAAAAACCAGCATCCTCAGATTAAGATCATCATGCTAACTGTATATGATGATGATGAGTATATTTTCAAATCGATTAAAGCTGGAGCGAACGGATATCTTTTAAAAGAAATAGAAGCTCAAAAGTTGTATAACAGTATTCTGGAGGTGATCAATGATGGCGCTCCAATGACACCAAGTATTGCCCTCAAAACATTGAACTTACTGAGAAACCCTACTTTCGAGTCTACACAACAAGAAGATTTGGAAGAGATTAAACTATCCAAAAGAGAAACAGAAATTTTAATACAGCTCAGTAAAGGACTGAATTACAACGCTATTGCAGAAAACCTCATCATCTCACCTTCTACCGTAAGAAAGCATATTGAAAACATATACAAGAAGTTACAAGTACATAATAAAATGGAGGCTGTATTAAAAGCACAAAAAAGAAATCTCATCTGATTATAAAAAAAATTGTACTTTTAATCCATTCTATTATCTCAAACTAATGATTCAGAAAATCGGCATTGGGGTCTTGGCCGGAGCTGTTATCGGACTATTTATGACCTCGTTTTTTCTCCCACCAGAAACGCCTTTGCAGGAGCTGTTCTTTACGAAGATTACTGCAACTTCAATGGTAACGGGTTTTCTTTGTGCCATTTACGCACACTTCTCAAAATCAAAGTTCCAAGTATTCATTATTTCTATTTTGATTGGAATCATTGTTTTCTTTGTGAAGTACTGGATTACAGGACACCATTTTGACCCTGGAATTATGGGTGCATTTACAGGTGCATTGGTTGGAGGAACCTTCGCAGTTGTGCGAAAACTCACCCACTCTTTAAAAGTATACAGAAGATTAGAAACCCTTCGAAAAAAAGGGTTCAACAATTACGGCTAACCTAAAATTTAACTAAAACTGTTTTCTAAAGATGTTGGTCTACATTTTGCCATGGACCTCCATTAATCACATCCAAACCTTGTTGATTTAAGAAATCAGTAGCGCTTTGACTTCTTCCACCACTTTTACACACGGCAACAATAGGTTTATCCCAAGCTTTGATCTCATCAATATGATCTGGAATGGTATTTAGAACGATGTGCTTAGCACCTTCCGAATGACCATCATTCCATTCAGCAATGGTACGTACGTCCAATACAACCGCGCCGTTCTTTAAGTATTCTTGAATCTTATCTGTTGACTCCTTCTGGCTAAAAATTCCAAATAATCCCATGGTAAAAATTTAAGTGCTGTAAAACTACATATTTTTGTCCCTTTGACCCAAAGGAAATCAAAAAGCTATTCTCATAAAATCTAAACTATTTGCTGAGAACTTTCTCGAATGATGTGCAGACCGTTATCGATTAGTTTGGCGTACGCTTTGTTTTCCTTCAATACCTGAAGATAAGAAAGCAACTCATCCTGAATATCCAATTCTTGCTGAACTGCTAGTTCATACAATTCTAAAGGAAGTAACCAATCTTGTGTGAACTCAGCTTTTAACCGATTGAATATTCTGATCAAATCAGTAGAAACGATCTTATTGGATTCTCTGTAACTTCTAACTTCTTTGTATAAGGAATACAAGGATCTCTTAGATTCTGAGTACTCTATCTTATGGGTTTTGGTTTCGGAGACTTTTCCAACATCCCCAAAAGAATCCACATCAGCGGGTCCTGCGTAAGCTGAAATCAGCTCTTTTCCAATAGCCATATCATAAATTCCCCATTCCGGTCTAAATAACACCTGATCTTTATAGGTCACCGTACATTCATCCAAAGTAATGACCAATAT
>CAZTFN010000273.1:0-5447 GCA_964612905.1 uncultured Flavobacterium sp.
TAAATACAAATACCCAAACTAAATCTACAAAGTGCCAATACAATCCTACTTTTTCTACCATTTCATAATGTCCTCTTTTCTCGTAAGTTCCTAAGATGACATTAAAGAAAATAATAATGTTAATTACAATACCAGAGAATACGTGGAATCCGTGGAATCCAGTAATAAAGAAGAAGAAGTCAGCAAAAATGGTATTACCATATTCATTTACTTCAAGATTTGCTCCTTCAACAACCAATTTAGCTTTTGCTAATTCAGCAGCTCCTTTTTCTCTATCTAATATGATTTTTTGTCTTGTTTCAAGATTGATCTTCTCGCTTCTGACCTGAACACTTGGATCTGCTTCGTAAGAGGCAATAATTTGTGCAACAGAATATTGTCCAACACTTTCTCCGCTTTCAAACCACAATCCATTCTTTCTAGAGTGATCTACCAATTGATCTCCTCGATCTCCCACAACAAAGTCAGCAAGAGCGATCTGCTTGAACTCCATCTTTCCGTCAACCTCTTTCTCTTTAACGAATTGAAGGATTTTTCCATCCGTAGTTTTAACAGCTCCAAATTCTCCTTTGATGAATGTATTCCACTCCCAAGCTTGCGACCCAACGAAGATGAGACCTCCAATGATGGTTGCAAACATATACCATGTTACTTTTGTCTTGTTCATCTTATGCCCAGCGTCTACAGCTAATACCATAGTTACCGAAGAGAAGATCAGTATAAACGTCATAAAAGCAACGTAATACATAGGAAATTCACCATGAACAAAAGGAATGTGAGTAAATACCTCATCAGCAATTGGCCACGAATCAATGAACTTAAAACGTGTTAATCCATAAGCTGCCAAAAATCCTGAGAATGTAAGCGCATCAGAAACGATGAAAAACCACATCATCATTTTACCATAACTTGCTCCAAATGGTCTTACTCCACCACCGCCCCAAGTCGGCTTATTTTCTGAAGGTACAGCTACATTTGCATCCATAAAATCAATCTTAAGTTTCTTTAATAGTTGGCCAAAATTAATCAATTTTCATCATCTAATGAAATAGAAAAACAAAAATAAATAAATCCATAAAATATCGACAAAATGCCAGAAAATAGCACCCAGTTCAAACCCTAATAAATCAGTAGATGAGTACTTATTTTTATAATGATTATAAATAACAACAAACAGTACAATAATCCCCGCGATCAGGTGCAAAACGTGCATCAAAGTGATCCCAATCAAAAAGGAGGTTGAAACTGTGCTTCCTTCCCCTGTAAAATAGAGACCAGAAGCTTTGAGTTCTAGAAACCCAACATATTGTTGCCAAACAAACCCTAATCCAAGAACTAAGGTGGCCAATAATAATATTCTTGAAATGTCTTTTTTGTCCTTTTTCAGCATTTTTTGCGAGAAGAAAAAGGTAACGCTACTAGCAACAATCAATATTGTACTGATGTAAAACGCATTTGGAAGATCGAAGGTGACCCAATCTTCTCTTTTCATACTGATTACATAGGCACTGGTTAAGCCAGCAAAAAACATGACCATACTAATCATAGAAACCCACAACATAGGTTTTGCTGATTTCTTTCTCGCAACTCTTAGTTCTTCTTGTAAAACTTCTCTCTCCATCATTAATGTAAAAATTTATCTACAACATATACAATCTGAACAACTGTGATATATAGTACGCTGGCCAGCATTAATTTTCTGGCCTCTATATTATTCTGTCTTTTGTGAAGGCGAATTCCATAATATAACATCACTCCTCCAAGCAAAGCAACCAAAACGGCTGTTGCTGGAAGAATATAGAATTGCCCAGTCATTTTCAATACGGGCGCAATGGATGCTAGGATCATGACTCCTGTATAAAATATGATTTGTTTTGTCGCTCCTTTATCCTTCTGATTCATCGGCAACATATTGAACCCTGCTTTTTGGTATTCTTCAAATTGCAACCATCCGATGGCCCAAAAATGAGGAAACTGCCAGAAGAACTGAATCATAAATAAGAATCCAGCTTCAATTCCAAACTGACCTGTTGCCGCAACCCAACCTAACATAAAAGGAATGGCTCCTGGGAAAGCTCCAACAAAAACCGCTAATGGCGTAACAGATTTTAGAGGAGTGTATGCGCAGGTATATAAGAATATAGAGATGGCTCCAAACAGTGCACTTTTCGCATTGATACTATACAAGATGGCAATTCCACCAATGGTAAAGGCAACCGCTAAGATCAAGGCAAAGGTAACCGACATTCTACCTGTTGGTAGAGGTCTGTTCATGGTTCTTTTCATCAATGCGTCTGTATCTTTTTCAATCACTTGATTGAATGCGTTTGAAGCAGCAACCATTAAAAAGCCTCCTAAGCCTAGTAAAAAAAGTGTTGGATAATGAACCGTGTCTACTGCGATAAGGTATCCCGCAACTGAAGAAAAAACAACACTCAAAGACAAGCCAACTTTCATAAGTTGTTTCAGGTCAAAAACCAAACTCTTTATTGAAACTTTCGTGTTGATAGTTGTGGTAGAATTCATTGTCTTTTAATCGATTTCAAACATACTTCATAACAACGTAACAGCCATGATTTTTCGCTAATAATCGATTCGTTTTCGCATAAAATATTTTTAAAAGTCTTTGTAGTTTCTTTTTTTGTTTTAAATTTGCACCCGCTAGAACGGTAAACGGGCTAGTAAGTTCTTTAACAAGACTACGCGAAAGTAGCTCAGGGGTAGAGCATCACCTTGCCAAGGTGAGGGTCGCGGGTTCAAATCCCGTCTTTCGCTCTATTCTTTATTTTAAAGTCCGAATGCAGAAGTGGTGGAATTGGTAGACACGTTGGACTTAAAATCCAATGGCCTGAAAGGCCGTGCGGGTTCAAGTCCCGCCTTCTGTACAGATAAAAGCTCGAACAATTTTGTTCGGGCTTTTTTTATGCAGCATCTCCAGAGCTTGCTCAATGGGGATGCTGCATAAAAAAAGAGCGCAGTCACCACAAGTGACGGGCTTTTTCAAGATGACTAGGCGGGACTCATCGCAAATAATTCCCGCTGAACTATTCAATACCAAGAGCTTGCTCTGATGGGCTTTTTCAGAATGACAGTGAGTGACTTACTTTAGAAAATATCAATCCTCAATACAAACAAAAGCCCGAACAAACTGCTCGGACTTCCGCCTGAAATGAAAAGCACAAAATCATTTCAGTAATTTTTATAATTATTCAGCAGGTTGTTGCTGAGTGACGCAATGTGTCATTCCACCATTTGCATACGCATCTCTGAAGTCGATACCTACTACGGTTCTATTGGGATATAATGTTTGTAGCGCCTGAATCGCCACAGCATCATTTGGGTCATTATAAGTAGGTACAATTACTTTTGTATTCGCAATGTAATAGTTGCAGTATGATCCTTTATATCCTAAGTTTTGTCCGTATGTGGTGACAACGTCATTCTGAGTTAATGGTAAGATTAGGAAGTTATAAGCAGTACCGCTTTTGTTCTTGGCAGCATATAGTTTATCAATATCTGATTGTAAAACATCATAATTTAAAAGATCATTATTATCCATGGTTACAATAGTATTGGCATTTCCAAATCGGGCGAAGCCATCAATATGCTGATCTGTGATTTCAAGTCCAGCTTGGCCATCCAACCAAATAAAGTTGGTGACACCTAAATATTTTTTAAAGATTTGTTCCGCTTGCGCTTGAGTCATTCCGGGGTTTCTGTTATTATTGAGTATGGAACTTTTACAAGCCATCAAAGAGCCATGGCCATCTAGTTCTACGCTTCCTCCTTCGTTAATCATGATTGAGTTTAAGTCCACAACTTGTCTTCCTTGACTCTGTCCAATTCTAGCCGGAATGGCATCGCAATTATCAGAAGCTGCTTTGTTCCCCCAGCCGTTGAATCCCCAGTCTTGAATGACGAGATTTCCATTGTTGTCTCTTACGTAAATAGGACCGTTGTCTCTGATCCAAAAATCATCATTTGGATAGATGTAAAAGTCTATGTTGGTCAGGTCTACATTCGCATTGTTGAGCAATCCAATGATTCGATCTCTTTCAGTAGTGTCATAGGCTACAATGTGAACGTTTTCACTTGTTCTCAATTCTTTGGTTAATTCCACCCAAGTGGGATCCATTCGGTTTCTAAATTGGATTCCATATTGATAATGGTGTGGCCATTGTAACCAAGTTCCCTCATGCAATTCGCTTTCTTCTGGGAACGTGTATAAAATTTCGTTGGTGGTTGAATCGATAGGAGGATCGATGGTGTCAATGATGGGGTCGGTTGTATTGTTGTCACATGCACTTAGCCATGATATAAATACTGTCAATAAAATAAGGTTCATTTTTGGTTTCATTTTCCTGGTTGTTTTTTAATGATGAACGGTGTTTTAAACCGTTTCTGTATATCAAACAGGATCATGAAGTTTTTCCCTACTTTTATGAACGAAGTGTAGAGAAAAAAAGCTCAAACCTAAATTTGAGCTTTTTAATTTTTTCTTGACGTTTAAATCTTGATTTGTCGATTGATTTGTTGATCCAAAGAAATAAAAGTTTCTGTTCTGGAAACTCCTTTGATTCTCTGTATGTCATGATTTAACAGATACATTAAATCTTCGTTGTTCTTACACAAAATTTTAATGAAAATAGACCAATTTCCCGTGGTGTAATGACATTCTACAACTTCAGGTATTTCTTTCAGTTTTTTAATGGCTGATGAATACATGCTTGCTGAATCCAAGAAAATTCCAACAAAAGCGGTGGTTGTATAGCCCAGTGCTTTTGGATTCAAAATTAATCTTGAACCAACCATGAGTTCAGAATCTTCTAATTTTCGTAACCTTTGGTGTATTGCAGCTCCTGAGATTCCAACCTCACGCGCAATTCCGAGAACAGGTGTTCTAGCGTCTTCTACCAGGCGTTTGATAATAATCTTATCAATACCATCTATTTTAATCCCCCCAGACATAAATATATAGTTATAATAGTTAATGATTGTAAGGTTCAAATATAAAAAAAGAAAGGATATAAAAAAATATCCTTTCTTTTTATTCTAAAATATAAGTAGAAGTACGATTTACCCTTCCATTTCGAAAGTTTCCATGAATTTTGTGGTGTAATTCCCTGCTACATAGTCCGGAGAATCCATCAGTTGTCTGTGGAATGGGATCGTGGTTTTGATTCCTTCTACGATAAACTCATCCAACGCTCGTTTCATCTTATTGATGGCTTCCTCTCTTGTTTGAGCGGTTACAATTAACTTGGCGATCATAGAATCATAGTTCGGTGGGATCATATAACCAGAATATACATGAGTATCTAAACGAACTCCATGACCTCCTGGTGTATGAAGTGAGGTAATTTTTCCTGGAGAAGGTCTGAAATCATTGTACGGATCTTAGTTGCTGCTGGAGTTCCAATTTCTGGAAAAAACTATACTCCTCAGTT
>CAZTFN010000274.1:0-3894 GCA_964612905.1 uncultured Flavobacterium sp.
GTTTTGAGGAGCTCTGTGATCTTCTCACTTGATTGATTTGGAACAAGGCGCGAAGATATTTTAGCAAACGCTTTTGACGGTAGTACCGTCTTTGCTCCTTCTCCAGTGTAACCTGACCACATTCCATTGATATCAAGCGTCGGTCTCACGCCGATTCTCTCAAGAGTGGAGTAGCCCGACTCACCTTTTTCCTCTCCAATTTTTAGATCGGATTTGAATTCTTCAAGGTCAAATGGTGCTTTTGCAAATGCTTCTCGTTCTTCCGAGGACAGTTCAGCAACATCATCATAAAACCCAGGCACTGTGATTCTACCCTCTTCATCATGTAAATCAGCTAAAAGTTTAGCCAGAACATTGGCTGGGTTTGCCACCGCCCCACCGTACGCTCCAGAATGTAAATCCCGAACTGGACCAGTAACTTCAACTTGTAGATAGCTTAAGCCTCTTAGACCAACCGTAATACTGGGTTGATCATTGCTTATAATTGAGGTATCGGAAATAATAATGACATCGGCCGTCAGACGTGTGCTCTTCCGATCGTTCACTTCTTCGTTATTCAAGTTAGACAATGTAAATGCTGGTGGAACGACACCTTCTTTTAAACTCCCTCTACCAACCAGATTTTTGATGGTGATCTTGGTTCGTTCCGATTGATAAGCGGTATCCAATAATTGATAAATCTCTTGAATCTTTTGGGCATTTAAATAGTTATAGACATCACTAAATCTGGACAAATAGTTTCCTCCAATAGGTGATTGCGGATTGTCTTTTGAGAAGGCATACAGAATGTCATATAGATTTTTCGCTCGTACATCTTCATCTTTTTGTTTGTGAAAATTCACCTCTAAGGATTCAATAAGCCCTTCTTCCAAAGCTTGACTTTTAGAGCCTGAGATACTATCCATGCTGAAGGTATGCATCTTTACTCCATTGTATTCCGATTCCTTTAGATTGAGTGAAACAAAAATTTCACTATTCTCAATCATAAAGGGTTGCCAGTCGGAGTAAGTCGTAAGTAGAAAATAGGCCTGTATGGGCTGCTTTACAGAACCTTTGAAGGTGAATGTGCCATTCTTCACTTGAACGGTGTCCTTTTTGTTTCCATAACGGAGCACTAATTGATCATTAAAATCGGTATTGATTCGACCTGTAATTTCAAAGCCCTCTGATTTTTCAGGCTTGCATTGAACAAAAGCAAGTGATAAACAAAATAATAGAATAAGTTTCTCTAGTTTCATAACGGTAGTTTTTAGTTGAACACCGAAATAAACCATTCAAAATCAGAATTTTGTTAAAATGTGTTACAGGAAGTATTAAATGTTTATTAAAGTTCCAATACCTCCTGATTCTTCAAAATATCCTCAAAAGTTTCTCTTTGTCTAATCAAGTAATCTTTACCTTCATAAATCATGACTTCTGCTGGACGGAATCTTGAATTGTAGTTGGAAGCCATGGAGAAACAATAGGCTCCAGCATTGTTAAAACATAGAATATCACCCTCTGAGATTTCCGCGATGCGCCTGTTCGATCCGAAAGTATCGGTCTCACAAATATATCCGACTACCGAATAGTATCGATCTCTTCCTTCGGGATTGGAGATGTTGGTAATGTGATGATAGGAACCATACATCATCGGACGTACCAAATGATTGAAACCACTATCAACACCAGCAAAGACGGTAGAGGTCGTTTGCTTTACCACATTCACTTTGGTCAAGAAGTAGCCCGATTCAGATACCAAGAATTTCCCAGGTTCAAACATCAAAGTGATGTCTTTTCCATATTCCTCGCAGAACTGATTGAAGCGCTCTGAAAGCTGAACTCCCAATTGTTCAATATCGGTTGAAATATCTCCCACTTTATAAGGAACTTTGAATCCGCTTCCAAAGTCGATGAAGTCAATGTTTTCAAACTGTTTTGCGACATCAAAGAGAATTTCAGTCGCCCTCACGAAAGTGTCAATATCCAAGATGTCAGAACCCGTATGCATGTGTATTCCGTTGATGTTCATCCCCGTGTTTTCAACCACGCGTAAAATATGAGGAACCTGATGGATGGAAATTCCAAATTTGGAATCGATGTGCCCCACAGAAATCTTGCTATTTCCTCCTGCCATGATATGTGGGTTGATACGAACACAAACAGGAATGTTCGGATGCTTTTGTCCGAACAATTCTAAAATCGACAAGTTGTCTATGTTGATTTGAACACCTTTTGCAGCAACTTCTTCAATCTCTTCCAAAGAAACACCATTGGGTGTATAAATAATCTTTTGTGGATCGAATCCAGCAGCCAATCCCAATTGAACCTCTTGAATAGAAACTGTATCCAAACCTGAATCCAACTTCTTAAAGAATTTCAAAATGTTGATGTTCGACAATGCTTTTACCGCATAGTTCAATTGCAAACTTCTTACGTCAGTAAATGCATTGGTAATTCGTTCGTATTGGGAGGCAATCTTTTCAGTATCATATACATACAATGGACTGCCATATTTCTCCGCTAATTCTAATAAAAAAGTCGATTCCATTAGATCATTCAATGATTAAATTATTTCCTTATTGGATACGACGAAAATAGAAAATATTCCCATCTCAAAAACACAATGTTTAAAAATATAACATATTGTTATTTTTTGTCGCGATTACAACGAAAAACCGTGAAAACTCTGTTAATAACTAATGTTCAAGGGCATTTTTAATTTTGAGTAGAAAAGCTATTTTAGCAACTACTTCAATTGGCAGTGAATTTTTATGGCGCAAACTACTCAATATACTGAGGATAACATACGATCCCTCGATTGGAAGGAACACATCAGAATGAGACCCGGAATGTACATCGGGAAATTAGGTGATGGTTCTTCTGCGGATGATGGAATTTATATACTTGTAAAAGAGGTTTTAGACAACTCCATTGATGAGTATGTCATGGGTGCTGGTAAGACCATTGAAATTTCCATTCAAGGGAGTAAAGTGACGGTTCGTGATTACGGTCGTGGAATTCCTTTGGGAAAAGTTGTCGATGTAGTTTCCAAAATGAACACAGGAGGGAAGTACGACTCTAGAGCTTTTAAGAAATCTGTAGGATTGAATGGAGTGGGTACTAAAGCTGTAAATGCTTTATCAACATACTTTCGTGTAGAGTCCAATCGCGATGGGAAATCTGCTTCTGCTGAGTTTGAGCAAGGAACCTTGACGAACCAAGAAATGTTGGAGGAAACGTCGAGAAGGAAAGGAACCAAGGTTTCGTTCATTCCAGATGAAAGTATTTTTAAGAACTACAAATTCAGAAATGAATATGTAGCCAAAATGCTGAAGAATTACGTCTATCTTAATCCTGGATTGACAATCATCTTCAACGGTGAGAAATACTTCTCCGAAAATGGATTGAAAGATCTTTTGGAAGACAACAACAATCAAGAAGACATGTTGTATCCAATCATTCACCTGAAGGGAGACGACATTGAAGTAGCCATTACGCATAGCAAGACACAATACTCGGAAGAATATCACTCTTTCGTAAACGGACAGCATACAACTCAAGGAGGAACGCATCAAGCGGCCTTCAGAGAGGCCATTGTACGTACCGTACGCGAATTCTATAAAAAGAATTTTGATGCGTCCGATGTTCGCAAATCGATCATTTCAGCTGTCAGCATCAAAGTGATGGAACCTGTTTTTGAAAGTCAGACAAAAACCAAGTTAGGTTCTACAGAAATGGGAGGTGGATTGCCAACCGTTAGAACTTATATTAATGATTTTGTCAAGAGATATCTTGACAACTATCTGCATAAGAATACGGAGACTGCAGAAAAACTTCAAAAGAAATTATTATAAGCAGAAAATGAACGTAAGGTACTTTCTGTGATTCGAAAGCTGGCTAGCGAACGGGCCA
>CAZTFN010000274.1:3933-5411 GCA_964612905.1 uncultured Flavobacterium sp.
GTGATTGTCGTGTACATTTTGTGGATACCAAGAAAGAGGGTTATTTAGATACGACCTTATTTATTACGGAGGGAGATTCGGCTTCTGGATCCATTACCAAATCAAGAAACGTAAACACGCAGGCAGTATTCAGCCTGAAAGGAAAGCCTTTGAACTCCTACGGACTCTCAAAAAAGATTGTGTATGAGAATGAGGAATTTAACTTACTCCAAGCGGCACTTAATATAGAAGACGGATTGGAAGACCTTCGATATAACAATATTGTAATTGCTACAGATGCCGACGTAGATGGAATGCACATTCGGTTATTGTTAATTACATTCTTCCTACAATTCTTCCCAGAGGTTATCAAAGAAGGACATTTATACATCTTGGAAACACCTTTGTTCCGAGTACGAAATAAGAAAGAAACAATTTATTGCTATTCTGAAGAAGAAAAGCAAAAAGCCATAGATAAACTAAGAGGAAAGCCAGAGATCACACGATTCAAAGGATTGGGGGAGATTTCTCCGAATGAATTCGTGCATTTCATTGGCGATGATATACGGTTGGATCCAGTGATGCTAGACAAGGAAATGTCCATCGATCAGATGCTACAGTTCTATATGGGGAAAAACACGCCAGACCGCCAGAAGTTTATCATAGAGAATTTGAAAGTTGAATTGGATATTGTAGAAGAATCATGAAAGCAGCGGCAGCAGTTTTTAACGCCATCACCATCATTTTTGTGGTCATCTTAATTTTTTGGCTCACGCAATTGAATTACGGTGATCTTTCCTTTGCGGAGAACAGGAATGCATATTTGGGAATGCTCTCTGTAGGGCTCATGATTTTTGCAATGCAGATGATCAAAGGATCGATCAAAAGAGCAGAAGAAAAGAAATCTAAAAAGGAGGAATAGAAGATCAATGTTAAGTTAAGATTAAGGTAATAAATCACGACGCAACGATTGTTCATGCAAGTCATCTTGTAAGAAAACAAAATCATGAGACAAAAAGTATTTATTATCCTAGCCTTATTTTATAGTGTACAATTTCTAATCTCTTGTTGTGATGACAAAACGTATGAGTATACGATCACTAGTGTAACAACAAGAACCTTACAGTTAGATACCAGTAATGGATTTTCTTTTCTAGATGTAGACGATCAACAAGCGATTGATAAAGAAGATCTGATTATTGAAGTTCTTTTTCAAGGAAATATTGTTCAAGTTGCCGATGTGCTTTATGAAGTTAGTAAGGCAGGAATGCAATCGACTTATGCAGCCATTGATTGTGAAGAGCCCGCGATTATTTACAACAATAGGGTTCAGAGTGTTGAGGTTATTGCCATTGATGTGAACAATCTGGAAACGGACGTGACCAATGATTTGGTGATTCAAGGAAGTCAACAAAGTATAGCAGATTATATTGCTGAAAGCTTTGTGATCAGTGTAGCCGATGGATTCCTTGTCGAATTCAATGATGTCACAAACCTAT
>CAZTFN010000275.1:0-4591 GCA_964612905.1 uncultured Flavobacterium sp.
TAATACCATATTAAAATTACACTTTAAAACCACATTGAAGCAATTAAAGTTAAGATTTGTAACTTTTTTAAAATATTAAGTTTAAAATGTAAAATTACTTTCATCATTTTCATCATTTTCGTTAGGAAGATATCAATTCAATAATATATATTCAAAAAACAATTCAATAATTACAGATTGTTTAACCTTAAAAACTAACAACAATGATCACATTTGCCTTAACGCTTATCAAAGTGGCAGTTTACTTTGTATCCTTCATTATCTAATCATTCACTAACTATTAAAATTAAAAGCTATGTTAACAACTATCGGAATTTTACTAATTATTATCGGAGTTTCTACTCTTATTCTTAGTGCCATATTTAAAAACAACTCCCTATTAAAATGGTTTACAGTCCAGCGAAGTCTGCAGTTTACCCTATTGGGAATCATCATGAGTGTCATCACAGGAATGTTCTTTTACGCAGAACCTGGAACCGCCTACGCAGTTCAATATCCTTGGGGAGCTCAAAAAGCCGTCTTCAAACAAGGAATTAACACGAAAATGTGGGGGCGCTTGATCCCAATTCAGTTTGAGATGCCAATTAAA
This sequence comes from uncultured Flavobacterium sp., assembly GCA_964612905.1. Lineage (GTDB taxonomy): Bacteria > Bacteroidota > Bacteroidia > Flavobacteriales > Flavobacteriaceae > Polaribacter. The sequence continues at coordinate 590 of CAZTFN010000275.1, forward strand.
TATGTAATTCCCAATAGTGACGGAGATTTTGGAGATCAGAGCAAATATGCATATGTAGATGCGGCAAGACACTGGGAATTTAACGATGCTGTAAAGGGAAAAATTGCGACCTCAATAGTGGTAAGTATTAATACCACTGACGAAATACAATTCTTATCTGTTGCAGATAGGAACAAGACAGAGAAAAACTTAATAAGATCTAGGATCATACCTAATATAGATCAATCGATAAAAAATACCTGTAAACTGATGGCTGCTCAGGATTACATTTCAGGACAAGCAGCCGACTTTGACCGATATTTCCAAGATCAATTGGAAAATGGAATGTACGTCTTAGAAGAGTACGTGGAGAATGAGCAACCTGACATTATTGGTGATAGCACCATTGTCAGAACCATTCCGAACAAAGAATCACGTCAGAAACGATTCAGAATTAAATTCGAAAATGGAGAGCCTGTTCGTGTCAAAGGAAATTCATTAAAATCCTATGGTTTGACTGTTGTTCAAGCCGTGGTAAATGAAATTGATTGGGAAGAGACGTTTGACAAACGTTTACAATTGCAAAAAGAAGAAGTAGCACAAACTCAGCTAGAAAAACAACAGGCTGAGAGAGAGTTCTATAGAGCTCAAAAAGAAAAAGCAAAAGGGGAAGCAGAAAAAGCGAAAGAGAGAGCTCGATTGGAGAAAGCTCAGATCCAACAGACGATTGCTGCAGAAACAGAGGCAAAAGTAGCCGAGTTTAATCTTGTGAAAGAGAAAAAGCAGTATGAAGTTGAGCAGTACAAAGCAAAGAGCAAGAAGGTTGCTGCAGATGCGCAGTATTACGAGAACGCAAAATTGGTGAGTGCTGGATTGACCCCACAAGAAAGAGCTGAGTGGGAATACAAAACAGCTGTTGGAGTTGCAGGTCAGTTAAAAGATCTAAGATTACCACAAACATATATTGAGGGTGGTAAAAACGGCAACAGCGGAAATTTGCTAGAATCATTGATTGGCGCTGAACTCGCCAAGAAAATGGTCGAGAAAAAGAACTAAGAAAATAACCAACCATGACAAGATGAGCGGACTTTCCCCTCCGCTCTGACCGTCAAAACTTTTTCATTATCTTGTGATTCACAATCGACCAAGTAATGAAAAAATCTACATTTAAAATCTTAGCCAAACTAAACAAAGCACTGTTACCATCTTACACAAAGAGAAGATTGGATATTTCAAAGGCGTCAAAATTGCAATTAGTAATCATTGGATGGCGCTCTTATGTAACATTGAATTCATTGGATTAAAACTTAGCACTATGAAAGAAGAACATGTAAAAATATATACAGGATCGGTAATTTTCACACGTCGTTTGAAAACACTTTTGGATGAAGAAAACATCGGAAGTATTATCAAATCTGACAAGATCATAGGATATGAGATCACCAACTTTATTGATGAAGTTTTTGTACTTAACACAGATCTTGAGAAGGCTCAAGAGATTGTTGATGATTTTCAAAAACAAATCGACTCATAAAATGCTGTAATCCTTTTCAGTTTCTAAAAAAGCTACTATATTTGCACCCCATCTACAGAGACGATGTCTCTTACGATGGACAAGCCCAAATAACGGCTTGTAAATAAGGCCTCGTAGCATAACTGAATAGTGCACTTGATTACGGCTCAAGAGGTTGCAGGTTTGAATCCTGCCGAGGTCACGAATAAATATTCAATAAGAAAAAACGCCAAGCTTGCTTGAGCGTTTTTTTGTTTGAGGTATTTTCAAAGCGGAGCTTTGTCATGTTGTTGAGTGCAAACGATACAATCCTCTTTCCTAAAGAGCCACGAATCTGGACCCGTAACTTTCTTTTTCAAGTTTAATAAAATCAGATTGTACTGAAGCAAATCTTTAGAAACTTTCTTGAATAAAATTTGGTGATTTTGGTTAACTTTAAGTTCGAAAAAGTTAAAGTCCTCTCCTTTATCAATAAAGTATTAAAAATTGTATGGTAAGAATATACTTTGATAAGCAAGTATTTAGTGATCTTTTTAAACAAGAAAAAGAAGAATACATAAAGCTTTTAGACAATATTAAGAGTCAAAAATCAAGTCTATTCTGTTATTCTCATGCCCATTTACTTGATTTAAAAAACGATAAAACCGACATAAAATATGAAGAATTAAAATTCATAGAAACCATTGTTGTGGATAATTATTTATCATATCATGCACTTGATAAGTATACAACTTGCTATCTAGTAAAGCCTATAGAAGCTTTTAAAGATATTGAAGAAGAACCTGGGTTGGGCGATGTTGATACTCTATTTGATCTTTTCCTTGATGATTTACCACAAGAAAGCATAAAAGCGATTGAACAAGTAGAAGATTTACTTAAAAACCTAGAGTTTGATTTCCATCCTTCGATGACTGAATTACCTGAAGGAGCTAATAAAGAAACAATAGAGGCATACAAAACTATTGAAAAACTATTCCCAAAAGATGCTGATTCTTATTCACTCATGGATTTCATGAAACATTTTGCTGGGATGTTAAGTAAAATGCATAAGGATAAGTCTATATATAGAAATTTTAGAAATGCGTCGTACAAAAGCTTTAATGACGGAAAATTTGTAGTTGATTATGATGAAATTGATTTTAATGAGGACTTAAAAAATTCTCAGCTACAAAAAACATTCATAGAATTTGTAAATAACAGTATAAATCCAAATGAGGATAAAGAAGTCTCAAAATATGATTTTTACGTAAATGCTTATCTAAATCTAGATCTTCTTGGAATAAGTAAAGAAAAATCTGTTGTAATAAATAACATGTTAAATGATTCTTTACATAGTTACTATGGAGCATACTGTGATTGTGTTGTATCTCGTGATTCAGGATTCATAAAGAAAACAAGAGTTCTATACAAGCTTTTAAAAATTGACGCCAAGGTTATACATATTGATGACTTTATAAAGACATTCAATTTTGTAGTTCAAAAGGAAGAAAAAAGTGTTGATGCATTTTCAGATTTATTAATAAATGATATAGAAAATGCATTAATTATTGATTCATACAAATCATTAGATAAAAGTAGAGAAACAACTACTTTAAAGCCAGTTCATAATTATCTAGGTTTTTTTAACCGAATAGATAAGATCAGAGAAAATGGTAAAGATTTTTTATACTTCTATCGGAGAACTGATAATTATTCTAATTTCACATTCATAAGAGAATATGAGCTAGTGGTAAATAATGCTGTCAATATTTTTGGTACCGACCAATTCTTCAGGAAAGAGTTTGATTGGGAAAAAGATAAAAAATCAATGACTTTAGGAAAGTGGGAAGGCAGAGAGTGGGACTTTAACAACTTCACATTGAGGATTGAAACCAACCCAGGCACTAATGAATTAAGCATGTTAATGTCATTCCGAAAAACCTTTAATAGATAAAAAAATCATCTCATTTTTGTTCCCACCTATTTCCCACATAAAATTATAAAATTCTGTTTTTCAGACACTTAGATGGCGCGCCCAATCCAGCCGCAGGCTGAGCTTTGTCAGGAAAATCGAATAAAGTGAGAGCAATCCTGCTCGTTAGGATGCCAACGCACCAACTGGTCCCTCATAATAAAAGGTCTACTAGACCTTTTATAGCCAATAGGTCCTTGCCGAGGTCACGAATAAATTCAAAAAGCAGATCAACGGACGAATCCATTGTCTGCTTTTCTAGTCTTGGGGACGTTTCAGAAATATATTCACTATGAATATTGCCTTCTAGGGGTGTTTTTTAAAAATCCTCAACCTTTTTAATCTCTTTAATCCCAAATACCAAACCAACTACTAAAAAAAAATATTCCCCAATACCTAATGACAAACCTGGAGGAGGTGGCGGTGATGAAGGCGGTGGAACCGCTTGTCCAAAACTTTGTAATGACACCAAAAGGATGACGATTACAACCACAACTCTCATAGATTTACTCATCTCTTTAACCAATTCTATTTGTTTGACACAAGTTTTTAGGATAGG
>CAZTFN010000275.1:4620-5347 GCA_964612905.1 uncultured Flavobacterium sp.
AGGTCACAAAAAAGAAGAAAATTTTTAAATTTTTTTTCTAGCAGCTAATAAATCTCAAACCAATCAAAGGTCTCTTGAATAATTTGATCCTTTTCTTTCTCTATATATTCTAGAAAAGCTAATGCAGTTGGAGATAATTTTTTAGAGGATAACCAAACCAAATTCCAATGTGTAATGATCGGTAAATCTTGTACTGGAATAATCTGAAGTTCGTTGTTTTTCAAAGCATTTTTAATTCCAATCAACGGCATAATAGAAAAACCTAAGCCTGCAGTTACAGCTTGTTTGAGCGCTTCGTTAGAGGTTAGCTCTATTTTTTTCTTTGTGGAGTAATTGTTTTTCTTCATGTAGTTCTCCATGGCATTCCTTGTAGCGGATCCTTCCTCTCTGTAGATCATTGGGAGTTCTTGAAAAATTCTTTCTTTTGTAAAGTCTTCAGGAATTTTCTTCTTTGTATTTCCTACTAGAAACAATTTGTTCTGCATCAACCCTACTCGATTCAATTTTAAATGTTCTGGAATGACAGATACCAAGGCAAAGTCTACTTCATTCTTCTCCAAGCTTCTTATGACATGCGATTTATTGGTCACATCCATCATTAAATCTACTCCTGAATGTTTCTCCATGAATCCAGATAAGAAGTACGGCATCACATACTTTCCTGTAGAAACAACCGACACTTTTAATTTACCGGCTAAAACACCTTTAAAAGCTAAGGTTTTATAAT
>CAZTFN010000276.1:0-5331 GCA_964612905.1 uncultured Flavobacterium sp.
TTAACTTTAAAGAAGAAATTCTTAAATCTAACACGTATCGAGAGTTATTCCCCGAAGAACGAGAGGGACTTGTCATTATCCATTTATATGAAGGCATTACAAATGGATTCTACGAAGATGGAAGATTTTCTGGAGAGGAGATTCATAGACTCTTTGAATCGACTATGACAGCGAATGAGAAGAACACTCATTACATTAGATCATATAATAAAGAAAGGATTTTAAGACTACAAAAGTATTTTCTTAATTATGATGAGGAAACTAGAACCTATTCATTTCAAGAGTATGGTTTGAATTTTTGTAAGAGTGCCAAAGCTACGCTCGAAGGTAGTTTTAAACCTACAAAAATCAATATTATTTGTACTGAGTTAAAGCTACAATTAAATAAAGCACTTCAATCTGAAGAACATATTCGTGAGTGGTTAGAAGTCCATTTTGAGCATTATTATCCTACTCTTAAACAACATATTGATTTCCTCGACAGACAAATTGATGAAGCTGTAGGTAAATTGCGTAAAGATACTTTGGCTCAAAATTTAAAGCCTTTAGAGCTACTTCGTCAGGTAAGCGATGATTTAATTCAAATACAACATAAAAATAAAGAGTTGAGAAGTGCTTTCACCGAAACAAACTCCATTAGCATTATTTTAACTCAAATTGATTCAGATAATCAAGAAATATTAAATCTTATTGAATCTAAGATTCTCTTTTTTGACAGTATTCAAAGTAGATTAAGAGGGACTGACAGAAGACTAAATAGAATTCAACCAAAGATCAAACAATTATTTTCCGCTTTTCGAAACTCCAAATATAGTGCTCAAACGGATAGGTTTATTAGATTTTTATTAACGTATTCTGAATTAAAGCAAGAAGGAACAGAAAAAAGAATTGCCTTTCCTAAGCAGGTGAGTGAGTTAGTAACTCGATATAAAAGACCCAAGTACATTCATTTCGATAGAGACAGGGAATTATTTCCCACGCGATCAAAAAAAAGAAAGCAGTATACTAGAGATCTTACTGCAGAAAGCAATAGTATCGCTGTTTTGAATAAAGCTTTCAATGATTATCAAACTATTAAGAATTGGATCAATTTAGCCTTTGCTGAATTGAAAAAAAATAAAAATATTAATATGTCAGAGATTTTTTTTAGAGTGCTAGAAGAAACGTCTGATTTCACCATTGCCACTAAAGTTTTTTTCGAAGTAATTGAAATAGGACACTTAAAAGACAACTACAAAGTATTTATTGATAAAAATGTTTTAGTGAAAAAAGAAGGAACGATATTATGGAATACAACACTAACGACAGATTAGAGTTCTTAAAGTTTCAGCTAGACGAAGATGCTCAAACATACTTTGGGGAGCTAGACTATTACCTTAAAGATGGCATTCACATTCAGGAGTTTGGAGACCAAATCCCTTTTTATAGATTTTTAAAGAAGCATAAGAATGATTTAAATAGTTATTATAATTACTTCTATGGAATCGAATTGAAAGAAGAAAATCTGAATTCAGACTCTTATTTCTTTTTAGATTTTAATACTTCGAACAGAGGAAGTGTTCCCTCCCCATATAGAGATGTTTTGAAAAATGAATATGTAATAATAGGTCTTATTATGTATAAGATAATTTTCTATGAGGGAAATATTGAGCTTGACTCAGTTTCTACTCTACAAGAAATGATAAGGAATGATTATGAACAATATAAAGAGGGACTCGTAAAATTAATTGCTCAATCTTCAGGTGATATCAAAATTGATGATGATGATTTGAAAATTGACAGCGCAGTTTATAATGCTCTAAGAAACTTTAGGCGACTGGGTTGGATAGAACTGAAACAGGATTATTTTCAGCCAAAAGCTTCATTTCAAAGAATAAATTCAATCTATGAAGATATAGTTCCTCGAATAGATGAAATAATCGCAAATTATACATGAAAAATTATCCACGTATACATAGTTTAGGTGCTGTTAACATTATTCATCATCAAAGTTTTGATTACGATTTTCATCCTTTTAGAACTGATTTTACAGGAGATAGTGGAGTTGGAAAAAGTATTATAACAGATCTAATTCAATTAATCATTATTGGTTCTACAGAATACGAGTCTTCAACCAAAGGTCAAGATGACAGACCTTTTAATACACTAGTTATAGAATCAAAGGAAAAAGGAGATTTTGGTTATGCTTACCTTAATGTTGAAGTTGAAGATAAGAAGTATTTACTTATTGGATGTTATATTGAAAGGAATTCAAAGAAAAGTCAATCATTTATTATTCAGAGTAGTTTAGACTTCGAGAAGGATAGGTTTGAACCTTTTGATAAGGTTATAAGGGTTGATGATTTCGAGGAGAATAATAAATGGCTTTCTTTAAATGATTTTGACTCGAAAATGAATCAATCTGAAAACTATGGCTGTAAAATATATAATGTTTTCAGAGATTTTCATCAAGCACTTTCTAACAACAATTTATTGCCAATAGATATAGCCAATAGTAAAAGTAATTTGAAGGATTATGCTAAAATTCTACAGGCTTTCGCAAGAAAAGGAATATCAATTAAAAGTGATGTTCAATTACAAGAATTCTTGTTTGGAAAGGATGAGCAATATTTTTATTACAATGAGTATCAGGATACAGTAAAACAACTGGAAGACACTGTGGCTTTACATAGAAAAAATAAAAAGGAAATTGAAACAATGAAAAGTAAGGCTGCAAGTCTGCAAACACTTTATGATTTAAAGAAGTTAAAGGATGCCGCAGAAAAAGAGTTCATAGTAATAGATTGGAGTTATCAAAAGCAGCTTCTTAAAACTTTGAATGTTACCATAAAAAATACACTCAAAAATTACTTTAAAGCCAGGAGTGTTATTCTAAATCTTAATAAATTAAAGACTCAAAAATTAAAAGAGTGTGAAATAGAAATTTCCGAAATCCAGCCACAGTTTGATGAACTGCAACTAAAATTTACGGATATTAAATCGAGATTGGAGTTTGTTGAAAATTGTAATAAAATTATTAGTCAACTAAATCTAGCTAGCATAGTAGAACTTGAGCATGTCCTCAGAAACGTGGCAAAGGAAAAAAGATTTAAAGAATCTTTGGTAATACTTAAAAGAGTTCTAGATCAATTAAATATTCTTGATTTATTTGCTAGTTTCGATTATTCAGAAGGATTACAACCTGTTCTCAAGAAAGTTGCACATAGAGTGGATACCATAAATAAAAAACTTTTGCTATCAAGAGAGCTACTAAAATTTAATGATTTTGAAAATCCTGAATCTCTTTCCTATTGGATATTAGAGAGGAACAAACCTTGTACACTCAAAGAAGAAAGCGTTCTTAGGCATTTTCAAACTTTAAAAACTATAGAACCAATTTTTCCTAAAAATGGAGACAAGTTTATTTCTAATCCAGAGGAAATAATTAATCAGCTTTCTAAAGAAGATACAAATAAAGATAGTCAAGGTCTTTGGCTGAATCTATCTGGATTAAAAGTTTACATTAAGCTTATTGAAAAAGAGAAGCAAATATTTAATGTAAATGATAATACTAAAATTAAAGAACTTCTTTTACAATCCAGATCGAGACTACGAATAGAAGTGGAGGATTACGAGACTAAGCTTAATAAACTTGAAGTTTTACAATCTTTCCTTATTGACAACATCCTAAATATTCCCGATGCAATACCGGCTTGGATATCCCAGGACCAACTTACAATACCAGATGAAATTTATAATGTTGCACTCAAAGTTATTGAGGTCGATTACAAAGAAAAAATGGTAGATGTTTCTCTACATGAAAAGATAAGAGCAGATCATAAATCACTTGGTAAAAAGATAAGCTCTTTAAAAACTAAACTTAGTAATTTACGTGTTATTCAACAGCAATTACCTACAATAGAAACTGTTGAGTTGGATTTGGTGGATCAGCATATTTTACATTGTGCCGAAACTTTTAAAGTTTCAGAAAAGCCAGAGGAGATGCGACTAGTATTTGATGAGAAGCTTTTTGCTTTAGAGTTTCAAAAGGAATATAACTTTCATAAAAAAGCTCTGGAGGATATTATATCTTTAAGCTCATGGCTAGATGACAAACGTTCTATTGAGGATAGAATTCTAGAGATAGAAACTAATTACGGAGAATATATACCAAGAGATGTTAATCCAAGTGTAAAAGAAATTGATTTTAATAATTCCGAAAAAAAATATGAAAACGCTAAAAAGGATTATTCTGAGCAGTTTAAGGGGATTCTAATTGGAAATCAAATTGATGAGGAAATAAATCAATTTGAAAAAGATCAAAACTTTCTTGACTTGGTAAGAGTATTATTGCCGCAAGAATTATTCAGAGATATTTCATTTGACGAATCTGCTGTGGTTCCTAAAATCATGGAGTATTTAGAAAAGATTAATGACGCAAATGCAAGAATTAATCAAAACAAGCTTATCAAAATTCGTGATCTTTTGCAAAAATTGCAATCCAAAGTAAACTCGCAGGTTTCACATTGTAAGAGGATAAATGCTTTTTTGAAGGAAGACTATGCACAAATCACATCAAGCAATAAGGCCTCTTTGAAATCAAAATTGAGAGATGATATTTCTCTCGAATGGATTAGTGATTTCTTGACAAGTTTAAGTCAACTAGAATATGGTCTGTTTGAACGAGATAATAGCCTAACCTCAAAACTAGAAGAGTTACCGACTTTGGAGGAGAAGATTTTACTTGCATATAAAGAACATAGTAAAGCACCAATGACTAATCCAAAAGTCAAAGAACTTCTAAATCCATATTCATATTATACCTTGGATTATAAATTAGTAACGCAAAGTGGGAAGAAAAACTCAGGAAGCACTGGACAAACATACACATCTCTGGCACTTCTCTGTATAGCAAAACTTTCACTCATTAAAGAAAAAAATAATTTTGACAACAGGGCTCTAAGGTTTTTAAGTATTGATGAAGCAGAAGGAATTGGCTCTAATTTCGATACACTTAAAGATATTGCTCTGGAATATGATTATCAGATTATTTCTCTAGGGATTAATCCAAATAAATTGTCAGAGAGTAATCAATATATCTATAGGCTCTCTAAAAGAGAAGATGAAGAAAGAATAAATCATCATCCATCCGTAATATTATGTGAATGGTAGTTATGAGAAATGAATTAACATGGCGAGAGTTAAAGGGTCTTCATAAATTGTATTTAGGGAATAGCACTCGTGCTAAACTGCTGAAGAATGTATTTGTGAAGAACACGCTTCATAAACGGTTAAACCTTCTTCAATATAAAGACGGTAATCCCAATATTATCCAAAAGAACAAGGGCTTTG
>CAZTFN010000277.1:0-5325 GCA_964612905.1 uncultured Flavobacterium sp.
AAAATTTTCATCACCAGTATAGCCTGATAACAAAACCAACCCTGCCGCCAATACCTCATTGATAGGTGCAATGTTCGTAGCACTTCTATAACCACGTTTGTGCAAAGAATCGCCTGAAGAATCTAAGGAAATCGTACACCAATCTTTTTGAATGTGTACGTGAATTTTTACATCTGGATATTTTAAATCGACATTAGGGCGCTTGCTATATTTATGTCGGAAGTAATCCGCAATCGCATCTTTGGACTTGAGAGAAATATAATGCGAGTTCGATGTAAAATTCTTAGAGTTGACAACCGCACCAATCGCGAAGGTTCCCGAAACATCTAAATATCGCTCCCATTTGATCTTTTGAATGGCTTCATACAAATCCTCTTCATCATAGATCTTACAAGTCTTAATCGGTTTTAAAATACGAATGGCTGTGCGCAACGCAATGTTTGCTTTGTACAAGAAACCTTTGTCGCCTCGAAAAGAAACACTTCGAATGGATTCTTTGACATCCTTCGCTCCCAACTTTCTCAATTCATCAGACAATACACCTTCCAAACCTTTCAGTGTGGTGGCGGTCATTTTAAAATCTCTTTGTTCTCTATTGCGATCCATGCGGCAAAAGTACATTATAAATCTGGATGCAAAGTGAAAATATATTTACATGTTTTGAAGATTCGTTTTAACATTTTTTAACATTTGTAAGAAAAACGTAATTTTGCGACTTCATTAAGGCTCATGGGAAACACCGACTGGTTCACATCTTGGTTCAATACACCTTACTATCATATTCTATATAAAGATAGAAATGATGAGGATGCGCAGTTGTTTATGCAGAACATTACCCAGTTTCTACAACTACCCAAAGAGACGCATATATTGGACCTTCCTTGCGGAAAAGGTAGACACTCTGTCTATTTGAATTCTTTAGGCTATCGAGTCACTGGTGGAGATCTTTCTGAAAATAGTATTTCTCATGCCAAGCAATTTGAAAACGATCGATTGCGATTTGTGGTGAAAGACATGCGTCAGAAATTCAATTATAGTTATGATGTTGTGTTGAATTTGTTTACCAGCTTTGGTTATTTCGAAAATGACGAGGAAGAAATTCGTGTTTTACAAAACATCAAAAATGGTTTCAACCCCAATGGAACCCTAGTTCTCGACTTCTTAAACGTTGATTATGTCAAAGCGCATTTGGTTGAAAAGGAAGTGAAAACCATTGATGATATTGCCTTTCATATTCAGCGAGAAATCAAGGACGGATTCATTTTAAAGCACATTTCCTTTACAGACAAAGGAGTTGAGCACTCTTATACCGAACAAGTCAAATACCTCGACTTAGAAAAATTTCAAGAATATTTTGCCGCTGCTGGATTAACGATTACACAAACTTTTGGCGATTATCAATTATCCGAATTCGATGTAAATACTTCCGAAAGATTGATTCTGGTTGCGAAGTAATTTCGTGCCATTTTTTACCATTTTTCCTTCTTTTTACACTGTAAATACCTTCTGTAGGTAGTCCCTTTCATGCTTATTACCTAATCCTAGTGAAGATCGTACGCTTCATTTCTTGTGAGTTTTGAACCGCTAACTCATAAATAGAATCGTATGAAAACATTTAAAACCCTTCTGATTCCACTTCTGGTGTTTGTGTTGCCGCTACACACAAATGCAAAGAATATGGAAACACATTTTTACCATCAAACAACTAAGGATGCTGTGGTCTTAGATCACATTGTCGACAATTACCAATCTATGATCAATGACTCCAACTTATGTTGGGCGGCCTGCATGGAGTCTTTGATCAAGGGATATAAAATAAACAGCGAAGTTGGATACCAACAATTAGAAATCGCTCATTATTACAACAACCGAGTATTGCATGGATCCGTGAAGTCTCAATACGTGGAGAAAATAGCCATGTGCGACAAAGATCATATCACCATGTATGAAAGAGCCGGATTCAACATTGAATCGATTGAAATTGAGACGCTAGAAAACTTATCTGAAACCCAGACTCTCCTTAAGAATAACAACACATTATTGATTAGACGCCTTGAAAATGAACGATCACACATATTGATGATCGTAGGATCTATGCATGGACGCTACATGATACTAGATCCCGATGCAAACTCAAAAGGAATCTATTACTGGTCACCGAACAAAATTACCGAGAAATACGGAATTGAAAAACTATGGGCAGTGTCTGTCCATACACCTGAATCATAATTAATAACACTAAAAAAGTAAAACAATGGCACACGAAAATTTAAGATTTAGATTGAACCTAGAAGACAGAACAGATTATCAACCCATTATGGCTTCTCAGGATTATGGAACTTTTTATTTGGTATATGTAAAGATTACCTCATATGAAAAAATTGAAATCGATGGACAAGAAAAGCACAAGTACCTGTTTGATTTCAAACTGCAAAACTTCCGAGGAAACATTACCATGGGATTTGTAGATGACGATGGTGATGAGGATACAACCTTCTCTTTAGGGCGCACAAAATCGAACAACCGAATTTTCTTTGGAGACTTCGAGTTGGTGGTGAAAGTAGCTCCGTTCCGAGTTTCTCCAGAAGTTAACAATGTGGAGTTCATTTTGGACGAACCTTTGCAAAAGGACCACATCATTCGAACGAATCTTGGAAGGATGAAACCATCAAAAGATTTATATTTGTCTGACAACCCTGATAAATCAAGGTATTTGAATCCATACCGTTTTTCAAGAGATGGTGATGAATACTTGGAGATTTCAACAAGAGTTTTTGAAAGTGAACATCCATTTTTGGAAGCCGCTGCAGGAGGAATTCCAGGAGGAATTTGCATGCCCGATTTATCATTGATTATCTAGAAATTGAAAAAGTTATTGCTACTTATTATTTTAAGCTGGTCCACATCGCTATTTGCTAGTGATGTGGATGCTTTTTTCAAGCATATGAAACTGAATCAGTATGAAGCTGCCAGGCAATTCATTACTGATTACCCAAATGAAAAAGTCCAACAACGGCTCCTCACCTACTATAACATCATGAGTAATGGGGATTTTGGAGAGGTTAAAGATTCCATCAGTTCCGACAAACAATTGGCCATTTTGGATCATTTGAACAACGGCTATATCTATTATCTGAAAGATGGAGAGATTAGCGGTGCATTTCAAAATTTTCGCCTCGCAATGGAACTTGCCGAAAAAAAAGACAATGATGTATTGGTATGTGAAGCTATTAAAGGAATCTTAGGGATTTACGAGCGATTTGTGTATTCAGTCAATGAAGAAACATTTGTTTATTTTCTTGACTTACACAAAGAATATGCATACGATAATTATGAAAAAGAGTTCAACGCATTATACAATTATAGAATTAAGTTCAGGTCCTTGCGTGGTCGCCCTGAGGGTGAGATTCTTAAGGATTATAAAATTGCAAATAGGAGTATTTCCAATGCTTATAAAGACATATCAACTAAACTGTACTTAACAAATTGCGCTTATCAAATCTCTATTGCTGAACAAATTGATAGTAGTTACCATTACTTGAAGTTAGCAGAAAAAAGTGTTTCGGATAGACAAGGTTATCTTGCTCAAGAGGACCTCACTAATATCCAGATATATGATGGCATTATCTTGAGTCAAAAAGAAGAAACAGAACAAGCCATTGATAATTTAGAAAACGTACAAATCAACCTAAATAAGGGTTTTGTTTTTGGTTTATCCAACATGTATAGAAACTTTCGACTGTATAGATTATTTGAATCATTGGGAAAAGAGGATATTTCAAAAAAGTATAAAGATCTTTATCAGCAATCAAGAGTACATGAGCTAGATGTTATTAATCGACAAATGATTTTTGTGATGGAAGTAAACTCTAAAGTTAAGGATAAAGAGCAGCAACGTCTAAAAGCTATCTATTCCGCCATTGTTCTGGCAATTTTACTCTTTGTTACTACATTATTCCTAAAAAACTCTAGAAAGAAAAGATTAATCGCAGTTCAAGAAAAAGAGCTAGAAACTCAAAAAAATCTGAATCTCCTTAAAGAACAAGAAATCAGTACCATCAACGCGATGGTAGAAGGTCAGGAAAAAGAGCGTCAGTTGGTTGCGGAGGATTTACACGACAACTTGGGAAGTGCTTTGGCCACCCTAAAATTGCATATTGAAAATCTTCGACAAAGCTTAGATAAAAAGAAAGTCGATCCTGAAAAATTGTTGGACAAAGCTGAGGATTTGATTGAAGAAGCCTATCAGAAAGTCCGCAGTATTGCACATGCCAAGAATTCAGGGGTCATTGCCAATCAAGGACTCTTGGTAGCCATTAATTTGATGGCGGAGAAGGTTTCTGCAGCCAATTCCATTGAGATTGATGTGATTCATTTTGGATTGGAAAAACCACTGGAAAACAGCTTAGAAATCTCCTTATTCCGAATCATTCAAGAATTGACCACCAATGTCATCAAGCATGCCAATGCAAAACATGCTACTATTAACATTTCTCAGGATCAAGAAGGGATTACTTTATTGGTAGAAGACGATGGTATTGGGATGAAGACTTCACAAATTAAATCGACGCAAGGAATGGGATTGCATTCCATCGAAACCCGCGTTGAACACATCAATGGAAGCTTCACCATTGACTCTACGCCTACCAAAGGAACAACTATTATTATTCAGATTCCGAGTTAACCCTCAAAATTTATTGATTTAAAAAGCATACCTACATCTCGGTATGAATGAAAAACGAAAAAACCTTAGATTCGTAGGGCTAACTTTAATTCAATACCCATGAAGAAAATCAATTTCCGTTCATTTTTTACATTCATTTTTCTTTTTTCACTTCTTTTCTCGATCAATGCTTTCTCACAAGGAGAGTCTAATGGAGATGACAATCTAGACTTTTTATCGAATGTTTATTTGGAACGCGGTCGAAACGTTAAACTTGAGGACTATCAAGCTCTGTATGCTAGTCAAGCCAAAGGCGTATTTTTTGTCGTCTTTGGAAAATTTTCTACAAGTGGTGAATATATAGATAAAATAGAGTTTATTTCGTTGAACTATAGCAAGCCAAAGCTTAGAATCTTTACAAGAAAAAATATTGGCTTTTTAGATTCAAAAATTGACACATCGAATTTTCATTTGAAAGATAGTACGTTATTTTTTTCTCTCAATTTGAAAAAACGAGTCAAAGGATCATGTAGGGTTAGGGATAGTATAGATTATTATAAAGATAGAGTAAAATATAGTTCTTGTTATACAAGTGTTGATTTTACCAAGAGTTCGAAAAGATACAAAGTTGTTGATATAAAAAACATACACATCTTTGGGAG
>CAZTFN010000278.1:0-5308 GCA_964612905.1 uncultured Flavobacterium sp.
TTCATTCCTACCTTGTTCATGGGAAGTGCACTAGGAAATGTCTTTGCCAAGATCATCAATCAATTTGGATTCAATGTTTCAGAATCCAATTTTACGCTCATCGGAATGACAGGATTGATGGCAGGAGTATTGCATGCACCGCTAACAGCTATTTTCTTGATTGCTGAAATCACCGGAGGGTACGACCTTTTTGTTCCACTGATGTTGGTAGCCACCATCTCTTACGGATTCACCAAATATTTTGTCAAGAATTCAATCTATACCGCAGAACTAGCAAAACGAGGTGAACTCATTACTAATGATAAGGACAAAAACGCCTTGATGATGATGAAAATCGATCGGGTGTTGGAAACGAATTTTGTCGTACTAAATCCAGACATGACTCTGGGAGAAATGTTGAAATTGGGAGTGGCAAAATCAAGTCGAAACCTGTTTCCTGTACTGGACGAAGAAGAACAATTCTTGGGAATCGTATTGTTAGATGATGTGCGTTCCGTGATGTTTGATCAGACAATGTATGACAGCACAACGGTTTCGCTCTTCATGAAATCGGCTCCCGATATTATCTTCTATGAAGACTCCATGCAAACGGTGATGAAGAAATTCAAAGGAACAGGAGCGTGGAATTTACCAGTGATTAAGAACAAAAAGTATGTTGGATTTATTTCGAAATCGAAGTTGTTGACTGCCTATCGAAATAAGTTGATTCAAGTTACAAATCATTAAGAAACAAAGGTCGAATCCCGAATGATCAAGTTCGTTTTAATCTCGATGGACTTACTTGTAATTAAATCCACAGGTTCTTCAATTTCCTTGACCAATTGTTGTACGGCAATTTGTCCAATGCGTTTTCCGGGTTGATCGATCGTTGTCAAGTTGGGCTCAACAATCGTCGAGTGAATTGAATTGCTAAAGCCTACCACAGCAATTTCTTCGGGAATGCTAATGTTGAATTTTTTCAATGTCTGAATCACCCCAATAGCCGCGCTATCGGTAACGCAAAAAATGGCATCAGGCCTATTTTTCATACTGATCAATTGACTGGCCAATCTGCGTCCTTGTTTCAAAGAAATATCGTCTACACTTAAGATCAATTTCTCATCAATATCCATTTGATGTTCTTTCAATGCCCTCAAATATCCTTGATACCGTTTTTCTGAATTATAGGAACTTTCAAATTCTTTGATGATGGCAATCCGTTGCTTACCAATATTAATCAAGTGCTCCACTGCATTGTAGGCAGCTTCTTCTTCGTTAATGACAATTTGCGTACAAGGAATCTTGCTAGAAACCTTATCAAACAGTACCAGAGGTTTCATGTTCAACGCATACAACATGGGTTCGATATTCTTGGTCATTTTCGAAAGAGACATTAAAATTCCATCAACTCCAAATTGTAACATGGTCAACAATATTTCTTTTTCCTTCTTTACGTCATTGTTGGATTCAGAAATAATCACGCGATATCCTTTTACTTCTGCTTCTTTTAAAATTTCCTTGAGAATGGTAGAGGTGAAGTAATGTGTGACATTTGGGACAATGACCCCAATGATGTTGGTCTTGTGTTTTCTAAACCCTTTCGCAAAAATATTGGGCATATAATTCAGCTTACTAGCCAGTTTCTGGACCTTTTCTCGAGTTTCTTTGCTAATATCCGGATGATTATTTAGTGCTCTAGAAACCGTTGAAATTGAAAGGTTTAAAATTTGAGCTAGCTGCTTTAAAGTGGTCACTTCTTTTTTCATTGGGAATAAAATTAGCTATTTCAATAATTCCCGCAAACGTTTGCATAAGTTTTCACTCGTATTTTTAAATGAAGAGCCGTGATTATGAATAACTTTAATCAATACCAAATACAAACATGGATCAACAGACACTCATAGCTAAGGCTCAACAAGTTTTATTGAACAATCATAAATCAGGTTTTACCATTCCGTGTGAAGGCTTGTATCCTTTTCAGTGGAATTGGGATTCAGGTTTTATTGCGATTGGGTTGGCACATTTTGATATCGAGAAAGCCAAAGAGGAAATCGCAACACTATTGATAGGACAATGGGAGAATGGATTTGTGCCGCATATTGTATTTCACAACGAGAGCGATACCTATTTCCCGGGTGCCGATTTTCATCATTCTGCCCTAAGTCCTATGGCTCCCGAAAACTACAAAACAACGGGAATGACACAACCTCCTGTGTTGGGATTTGTTTTAGAAGAATTGTTGAGAATTGCTGAGGACAAGGAGGATATGTTTGACTTTATCCAAACCCAAATAGATGCTATTTACCAATACAATGTGTATCTCTATGAGCATCGCGATCCTCAAAATGAAGGTTTGGTTTACATATATCATAACTGGGAATCAGGAACAGATAATTCACCTGTTTGGGATGGGATTCTGCAAAAAATGGTTTCACCAAAGTATACGTTTGAAAGACGAGATACCACGCATGTAGACGCTTCTCAGCGACCTACCAATGAAGAGTATAATCATTATTTGCATATCATTGAAATTGCCAAAGAGCATCATTATAAAGATGAAAAGATCGCGGAACTCTCTCCGCTTTTGGTTCAAGACCCTTTGTTCAATGCAATGTTAATTGCGTCAAATCATTCGCTGATTCGATTGTATCAAAAGATCGGTGGTAATGAGGATAAAATCGAGCAACTGAAAGCTTATAATGACAAGGCTATTGCCTCCTTCAACAGTAAGTTGTGGGATGAAGAATTGGAAGCATACATCTATTATGATTTACGAAATAAGAAACCAATTCCAATGATTACTTCATCTTCATTTACCCCATTGTTTGCCAATATTGCTGATGAAGAAAAAGCGAAGAAATTATTGAATACCCTCGAGACGAGGTTTGGAAAAGAAGGTCAACTCTTGTGTGCATCCTTTGATCCAACAAGTGAGGAGTTCAAACCCAAAAAATATTGGCGTGGACCCATCTGGGTCAATTTGAATTGGCTTATTTATCGAGGCTTGCAACGCTATGATTTTGATGAAACGGCAGAACGCGTAAAATCGGATACCGTTGCACTGCTTCAACAGTATGGATTTTATGAGTATTTTGATATCAGAAAAGATGTGCACCAAGAGAGCGAAGGAGCTTATGGAGGGAACAACTTCTCTTGGAGTGCAGCATTATTAATAGATTTATTATCTAGTTAGATTGAAAACTTCACTCAAAGTGAAACTTTCAATCTGATCTTTAAACTATAAAATAACAAAACATGAACTGGCTAGACTATTCCGTAATTGCAGTATATCTGGTTGCCTTTCTGGCGATGGGATATCTTTTCAAAGAGAACAAAAACTCTGAAGACTATTTTTTAGGAGGAAAAAGTATGGGTTGGTTCCCTTTGAGTTTGTCGACGATGGCAACGCAATTGTCAGCCATCAGTTTTATCTCAGCACCTGCATTTGTGGGATTGAAAGATGGCGGTGGATTGCAATGGCTCACCTATGAATTTGGAGTGCCCTTGGCCATGGCTTTTTTATTGATAACCATCATTCCAACATTGTATAAATCAGGAATAGTAAGCGTCTATGAATACTTAGAAAAACGTTTTGATGCTTCTTCAAGGTTGTTGATTAGTGCGGTTTTTCAAATCAGCAGATCGGTTGCTACAGGTGTGATGGTATATACGATGGCATTGATTTTACAGGCAACTGTTGGAATAAACTTCGTGGTTTCGGTCTTAGTAATTGGAGTCATTACTTTGGTTTACTCCTTCCAGGGAGGAATGAAAGCGGTGATATGGGGAGACGTGATTCAGATGATCATTCTCTTCTTAGGGATTGTCATTTGCTTAGTGTATGGATTGAGTGAATTGGGTGGATTTGACAACTTCTTAACGCATGTAGATAAGGATCGATTGACAGCGGTCGATTTCTCCAAATGGGGATTCAACAATGCCGATGGAAACGATGCATTCGGATTCTGGCCTATGGTGATTGGAGGGTTCTTTCTGTATGCATCTTATTATGGAACCGATCAAACCCAATCACAACGACTTTTATCAGCAAATGGATTACCAACCGTTAAAAAACTATTGTTAGCGAATGGTTTGTTCCGATTTCCGGTGACGCTAACTTATTGTATTATGGGATTGATCTTAGGAACGCTTCTAATGCAAGATGCAAGTTTCCAAGAAATGTTGGGAACCGTGTATGAAACAAATATTTCGGACCTAAGAGGGAAGAAGGAGGATTTGATGGTCCCTGTTTTCATCATTAAATATTTACCAAATGGAGTTATTGGATTGTTGATAGTTGCCATCATGAGTGCAGCCATGTCATCTTTGAGCTCAACAGTAAATTCGTTATCCGCAGTAACCTTGGAAGATTTTATCAAGCGATTTAAACCGGATATTTCAGATAAAAAATATGTGGCGTATTCAAGGTTGCTATCCGTGTTTTGGGGATTGGTTTGTTTGTTTTTTGCCTTTTTCGCTGGAAGTATTGAAGGAACCGTTATAGAGGTGATTAACAAAATCAGTTCGGTATTCTTTGGACCTATTCTAGCCGTATTTTTGCTAGCTATTTTAACGAAGAAGACCAGTGCAATGGGTGCCAATATAGGGATCATTGCAGGGGTAGCATTTAATATTATTCTTTGGAAGTTTGTTCCAGAAGTCTTCTGGTTCTGGTGGAATGCGTTAGGTTGTTTGGTAACGATTATTGTGGCAATGCTAGTCAGTGCATTGATCAAACAAGCTCAAGCGAATCAAATGGAGATTGTAATTTACAAGGAAGGAAGAAAAGAAGTATTTGTCTTGGCAAGTTTCTTTGTGGTGATTATCATCGTTGCGGTTTTAATGCCTACTTTTTTGGGATAAGATTACATCATCAAATATGGTGACTGAGCGGAGTCGGAGTCACAATTTTTTGAAGATATAGAATACAAATTCAATTAGATGATATGAAAATCATTCTCGCTCCCGATAAATTCAAAGGATCCTTAACTGCATTCGAGTTTTGTGATGCGGTAAAAAAAGGTTTGCTGAATGTTTTACCTACGGCAGAGGTTTTACAAGTTCCTTTGGCAGATGGAGGAGATGGAACGATTGAAATCATCAATCATTACATGCAAGGAGCTTTTGTTGAGGTGGAGGTAAGCAATCCTTTCTTTCAGCGAATTAAAGCCAGTTATTTGTATTCAGAAAGTCAACAAGTGGCCTTTATTGAAATGGCGGAAGCTTCGGGTGCAAAGTTGTTGAAACGCGAAGAGCTTAACGTAATGGAAGCGACGACTTTTGGAACGGGTGAGTTGATCAAAGATGCGCTGGATCGAGGAGTGAACTC
>CAZTFN010000279.1:0-3418 GCA_964612905.1 uncultured Flavobacterium sp.
CTAAGCAGATAAATACCGTGGTTTAGCTGATAAATCTCCACTCCAGTCTTTAAATCAGCCATTGTTAACGTCATCATTTTCTGATTTAAAGAGTGGAGTGGAGGTTTATCAGCTAAACCACGGTATTTACCTGCTTAGCTTAAGAACAAAGTCGGGCCAACACTATGTTAGAAAAATAATCAAGAATTAATGTATTTACTGAACCAAGGTTTTTTATTCTTGAAAGCTATTAAAGTATGCATCCGCTAGGGCAGCTACTTTATCTTCAAAATTCTCTTTGGTAATTGCACCATCATTGATCAAAGCAATACCATTGTCAAACACCTCGTTCATTTTTTTGATTCTGGCAACAGATTTAGAAATTTGATCGAGTTGTTTTTGAGTAGAGAATATCCGATAGCCATGATCAGTTTTTTTGAGGGGAAGTGTAGACGTTTTTCCTTTGATCTTGACTGTTACTTGAGCAACACCCTCTTCATCGGGTTCTGTAGTAGAGATGAATTCATAATCCTCAGGACTGCGTTCTTTCATTTGGGCACTAATCATACTCGCACTGTATGTGAAATTCCTCGTTTGAACACCTGCAAAACCATCCAATGATACTTTGATTTTTCCTTCACGATTGGATTTTACAAATTCAGGAAATTTTGCAGCCAATAGATTACGAAATGTATTGAAAGCATTTAAAGTTTTTTCTGCATTCTGATCAAAAGACAATATGGCTTCAGCAGATGCCTTTTCATAAAAATAGGGTAGTGGATTGTGATCTTCAGGTTGCAACCCGATTAACCCTAGAGAAGTCACAAGTTTTTCTGGAGTACTAGTGTCATACGGTGAATTCTGGCAAGCTGCATGTGTCAAGAAGAATAGTAACAGAGCAGTTTTAAGGAATCTAAATTTCATATTAGTAAGATTTTCCTCAAAGATGAACCAAAAAGTGATGAGGAGGAATACGACAGATGCCGTATTTATCTCAAGAGAAGTGCATATGCTTAGCACTCTTTAAGCACTATGGTTTCGAGTAAAAAATTAGAAAAGATCTTACCGAATACCCTCAACAGAAAACTGCAGGTACTGATCAAGGTCAATGAGTACCTTTCCTTGGATATTACTTTCGCAAAAATATCCATATCTGTGTATCCGGCCTTCAGACAGTTTGAATTTATAGTAATAATACTTGGTACGCATGGTTTTCTCAAAGGGAAGGACATTCCATCCACCAGGTTTTGAGGCTTTTCTTGATTCTAAAAAACACATGACCAGTTTAAGGTCTCTCTCATACAAAAAGTATTTCAAGTATTTGTAACTGATCAATACACCGGCATACTTTAGCATAAGTACATCTTCTGACTCGCCTTGCTCGTTTTTCGTAGAAAAGATTTTATTTTCCCCTTCATATCTTTCAGTCAGGTCAAAATAATCTAAAAGGAGTTCGGATATTTTGTAGTGATCTGTGGGATGCTCTTTTTCACCAAGACCATACTGAATTGTGATGAGTTGGGATTCAGCATCGAGATATAAGTTTGAGTCAGATTGACGCTCTCCATAAACTCCGAACTGGAATTCATCACTTTCGTCAACGTCTTGATGGTAATGTCGCCAAGACAAGTGCGCCATATAGGCTTCTTTGTCTTTTTCGGTGATCACCTTTGCCGATATGATGCCTCTCATGCCATGATACAGCGGAACCCAGTCATCGTCAGAACAAAATCGCAGTCTGATTCTTTCCTCAAAATCTTCACAAAGAATTTCTTCCTTCGTCAAGGTTTTAAAACCCCCAGAGAACAAACTTTTGACACCTCCAAATCGATGGTTCTTTATTATTTTTACTTCTTTCTTTTTTCTTGGCATGAATGATTACAATATTCTCTGTTTATTCAGATGAGCATATAAAAATAAGGAAATAGCTGGTGATGGAATAGACAGTTACTTCCCAATACAAAAGTTAGAAAAGATATGACCTAGAATGTCTTTGTCTACATCATATTCACCGGTGATGTTACCCAAATGACGAAGGCATTCTCGAATGTCAATCGCAAAAAGGTCGGAGGAGATTCCAGCATCAATGCCATTCTGGACAGATAGAATACTCTCTAAAGCGTTATTTAGGGCTTCAAAGTGTCTAGAGTTGGTCACAATGATTTCGTTGTTGCTCAAAGCTCCTTTGTTCACCAAAGAAGTCAGTTCAGAAAGTAATGCGTCAATACCAATTTTTTGTTTGGCTGATAAGAGTAAGATATCTTCAAAAGAAGAGGCGATTTCTTCTTTCTCTGTATCATTCAATAAATCTGCTTTGTTGGCAATTAACATCAAACGTTTGTTCGGGAATCGTTCTTTGATTTGATCAATCTCTGCTTTGAACTTCCCACTTTCCACTTTAAACTTTTGGGCACTCGCGAGGAAAATTACTAGTTGCGCATTTTCGGCTTTTTCATAAGCCTTTTGAATTCCAATACTTTCTACAACATCATCCGTTTCTCGAATTCCAGCAGTATCAATAAAGCGGAAAGCAACACCATCAATGATCAACTCATCTTCAATAGCATCTCTCGTGGTTCCGGCAATATCAGATACAATGGCCTTTTCTTCGTTCAATAACGCATTTAATAAAGTCGATTTCCCAACGTTCGGTTCACCAATAATCGCAACAGGAATCCCATTCTTCATGGCATTTCCAAATGCAAAACTATCGATCAATCGCTTTAAAACTGATGAGATTTTAGCAACCAGTTCAATAAACTTCGTACGATCGGCAAATTCTACATCTTCACCAGAGAAATCTAATTCTAATTCTATAAGTGCAGCGAAGTCCAATAATTGTCCGCGTAATTCTTGTAGTTCATTGGTGATTCCACCTCGCATTTGCTGGATGGCCACTTGGTGTGAAGCTTCTGAATTGGAGGCAATCACATCGACAACTGCTTCGGCTTGCGATAAATCCATTTTTCCGTTTAAGAACGCACGCATGGTAAATTCACCATTATCTGCCATTCGACAACCGTTCTGAAGAAATAGTTGAATAATCTCTTGCTGGATATAACTCGAACCATGACAGGAAATTTCAACCACATTTTCACCAGTGTAGGAGTGTGGGTTTTTGAAAATAGAAACCAAGACTTGATCAATAACCTTATCACCATTCATAATATGACCTAAGTGTAAGGTATGTGTTTTTTGATCCTTCAAATCTTTTCCACGAACGGATTTGAAAAAGCGAGAAACGGTCTCAATAGCGTCTTCTCCAGAAAGTCTGATGACAGCAATGGCACCCACTCCGGCAGGCGTGGCTAAAGCAATGATGGTTTCGTTTTCAATCATGCTGCAAATATACGATTCAGAATTTGTGTAACAATTTCAGATTTTCTTCGTCTTTTATATGTAACCAACTTTATAGAAAATGAAAAAAGACAACCAATTA
>CAZTFN010000279.1:3455-5299 GCA_964612905.1 uncultured Flavobacterium sp.
ATTAGTGTTAACGCACTTAAGTCAATTTGCTGATTTGATTACAGGTATCGGAGGATTTTTGATCCCGTTTATTCTGTGGCTTGTGAAGAAAGACGACGTAATTGGTATGGATGAGCACGGACGCGCTATTTTGAACTTTAGAATAAGCATGTTCATTTATTTGTTAGTGTGTATTCCATTAGTTCTTTTCTTCGGATTGGGCGTATTAGGTTTCATAGCCATTGGAATCTTTTACATCATCTTCCCAATCATGAACGCAATCAAAGCCAGTAATAATGAAGAACCAAATTACCCATTGAGTATGAAGTTCTTCTAATCATTGTAAATAGAAATTTGAATTAGTTAGTTTGACCCTGATGAGAAATCGTCAGGGTTTTTCTTTGTTCAAATCGTATTACAAAGCACTTTTGATAAAGTCTTCGTATTCGTAAAAGAACAATTCAAACTGTGTCATGGTTTCTACAAAAAAATCATAACATTCTTGCCAGGTATTTTTATTGTGAATGCTAAATTTTGACTCGTGATTTACATAGATGCGACGAATGATCTTACCGTTGTTCAACTCATACCGATCATCATAAATGACTTCCGAAAGATATTCTGAAGTGAGAATGGCTTTTAATGAAAGCATTTGATCGTATAAAACTTGATTGAAGATTTCCTCAGGATGCTCTAGGTCCAGCGCTACGGCAGCTTTCTTTCGATCGGCTACAAACTTGAAGGAGAACCCTTTGATCTTTGTATTGTACAACAACCATTTTTTGGGAGAGGACTGTCCAAAACTGGTCCAGAATTCTTGTCGGATGCGTGCGGATTCTTCTCTGCTAAACATGGTTCAATTATCATTTGTCAGTTAACAATTATCAATAAGCAATTAACAATGACCATTAATCACAGATCACTGATAATTGTTAATTGATCATTGTACATTGTAACTATCCGTGTACTTTGGCAATGGTACCGCGGCTCTTCATCATCTCTGCTTCAAAAGCCAACAAGTCTTGCCACTTCTGATCTACGATTGTGCGATCCATATATTTTCTAGCATAGCTCAAGAACAACGTATAATGATTCGCTTCAGAGATCATTAAATTCTTATAGAATGTAGAGAGTTCTTGATCATCCAAATTATCAGAGAATACTTTAAAGCGCTCACAGCTTCTCGCTTCAATCAATGCCGCTACTAATAATCGGTGAACCAAAGCTTCGGTTCTGTTGTGCGTATGAGGAAAGAACTTTTGCAACTTTAAAGCATAGTCGTTTTTAGTAGCTTTTCCCAAAACCATTCCTTTCTTTACCATGATGTTGTGCACCATTCTAAAATGTTCCATTTCTTCAATAGCAATATCGCTCATATCTGAAACCAACTCTGTTTCTTCAGAATAATTGATGATAATGGATACAGCATTGGAGGCAGCTTTTTGCTCTGCGAAAGCGTGATCCGTCAATAATTGTTGCAATCCGTTTTCTGCTACTTCTACCCAAGAAGTCTCCGTTTCAAATTTCAATCCTAGCATGGAATAGATTTAATTGATTTTGCTGCAAAATTAAGGCAATCAAATGGAATGCTGACAAAATTTTGAGGAATTCAATCCTACTGATGTATTTTTCGTATTTTCGATATTCAAGTTTAGGAACATGTTAGAACTAGCCGGAATTATCATTTTTGGAATCTTAGCTCAATGGGTCGCATGGCGATTTAAGATTCCCGCCATTTTACCTTTGATTTTAATAGGATTGCTCGTTGGTCCAATTGCAGCGGAGTTCCTCACAGATGATGGTTCAAAGTATATAGAGCCTATATGGAATGGAAAGACAGGATTGTTCCCAGGTGAAGGACTCTA
>CAZTFN010000280.1:0-5297 GCA_964612905.1 uncultured Flavobacterium sp.
AGGGAATAGAGCAGGAGTTTCACCTCCATATTAGAATTTGATGAGTATTGAATTAAGAGAACATATTATCTATTTCGAGTTTTCTAGCTTTTTAGTTGCATTCTTATGCTTGTTGAAGCATAAAGAAACATTCTTTAAAGTTTTTGTAGCTTATCTTTTGGTGATTTATGTGATTGAGCTCTTAATCAATACTTATTTTGAAAACAACAACAAGCATATTTATGATATTCTGACTTTTTTTGAATTTAACCTTATATTCTTGTTGTTCTATACGTTAAACAAAGAAGGTAGATCTCGAATTTTAATAAAGTATTTTGCCATTGGTTTTAACCTCATCTATGCAATTAGTTTTTATTATCAAATATTAAAAGATTACACAGTTATACTTGGAGCAATCCTAGGATCTGTATTAATGTTTATTTACCTAAAAGATTTACTGAAGTCAGATAAAGTGGTAGATTACAAAAGGAATTTGTCGTTATTTATTACGGTAACCTTATTATTTTATTATTTATCTACCATCCCATTTTTCACAATGTTGTACATCACTGGTATGAGAGACTCTTTTTTGTTTTACATTGTACACATAATAACGATAGTTACGCATTTGAGTTTTATCTTTGGGATGTTATGGAGCAAGGCAGCGAAGAATTAATCATTTTAGTATCAACCATTTTGGTATGCTTGATTACTCTCGCATTGATTATTTTGTTTGTCACATTCCAAGGGAAAAAGAATCGATTGCTTAAAGAGCAAGAAGAGGCAGAGAAGAAATTCGAAAGTGAAATTGCGGAAACGCAAATAGAAATACGGGAAGAAACCCTCAGAAATATTAGCTGGGAGCTACATGATAATATTGGTCAGTCGCTTACTTTGGCAAAGATTCAATTGCAAAATGGCTCTCCAAATAATATCAAAGAGGTTTCGGAAATTATTACAAAAAGTTTGAATGAACTCAGGGCCCTATCCAAGTTGATTAACCCTGAGTTCATTAAAAATATAGAACTGAAAGAAGCGCTTCAATTGGAAATTGATCGCTTCAATCGTCTCAACTTTATCAAGTCGAGTTTAGAAGTTCACGGAAAAGAAAAACCGATTCATGAGAATACAAGCATTATTATCTTCAGAATCTTACAGGAGTTCTTTTCTAATACGATCAAACATTCCAAGGCAACCGAATTAAAAGTTCGGTTGACTTATCAAGAGGATGAGGTAGAGATTATAGCCAAAGACAACGGAGTTGGTTTTAATCAGGAACAAATCCAAGAAGCTGGTCTTGGATTGAAAAATATAGAAAACAGAGCAAACCTTATTGGAGCGAAAGCCAAATTAGTTTCAGCCCCCGAAGAAGGAACTCAATTAGTAATTAATTATTTCTTTGAAAAATGAGTTATTCCGTAGTTATTGTCGACGATCACACCTTACTTTCACAGGCCATTGGAGCCATGGTGGATACCTTTGATAAATTTTCAGTTCTCTACACCTGTAGTAACGGAAAAGAGTTGATTCAGAAATTTTCTGATTCACCGAGAAATGTTCCTAATGTTGTTTTGATGGATATCAATATGCCCATCATGAACGGAATTGAAAGCACAGAATGGATTACCGAAAATCATCCGAATGTGAATGTGATGGCTCTGTCTGTGGAAGATGCAGATATGACCATTTTAAAAATGTTGAAAGCAGGAGCTGTGGGATATCTCTTAAAGGATACAGAGAAAAGAGTCTTGGAACATGCTTTGACCGAAGTGGTTGAAAATGGATTTTTCCATACCAAGAATGTCACCAATCTATTGTTGCAATCCATTTCAGGTGGTGGAAAAGGAACCGTTCAATTCAAAGAAAACGAGTTGATTTTTATGAAACTCGCGTGTACGGAATTGACTTATAAAGAAATTGCCGACAGAATGTGTTTGAGTCCAAAAACCATTGATGGCTATCGTGATGTGCTTTTTACCAAGCTCAATGTGAAAAACCGAGTAGGCTTGGTGATGTATGCGATAAAAAATAAGATTTATACTCCTTAATTAATAATCTAATTATTTAATAATTCAATGATACAATTCTCAGGTGGTTGAATAATTGAATGTCTTCATGATAGAAACTATTGGATATAATCTGTAAATTTGCCGCATGGAAGAAACCAATAGACAACGAAAGATTGCTGCTGTTTTGCAGAAAGACTTAGTGGATGTTTTGCAAAAAGCCGCTCAGGATGGAATGCAAGGAGTAATCATCTCTGTATCCAAAGTAGCGGTGACGCCAGACTTAGGAGTGGCCAAAGTTTATTTGAGTGTTTTCCCTTCAGAAAAGAGAGACGGAATTATTGAAGGAGTGAAATCCAATGCTCCATTAATCCGTCATGAATTGGCAAAAAGAACACGCAATCAGCTGAGAAGAATGCCTGAACTGTTGTTCTTTGGTGATGACTCTTTGGATTATATTGAGGAGATTGACAAATCACTCAAAGGTGAGGACGACAATCCAATCGAGAACCCAGATATCTTACCAAGAAGACAGAAGAGATAGTTTAGACATAAGACCGTTGTGCTTTTAGATGCTAGACTAGCAAAGATTTTTGATTGGAATTTCTTTAAACTTTAACGCGCAAACTTTCCAGTTCATCCAGATACATTGGTATATTTACGCATTGTTATATTGACCCATAAGAACATTGCTACATTAATCCATTGAACTTCCCATTTTACATAGCTAAAAGATATTTATTTGCACCTAGTAGCAGTACTGCGATCAATATCATCACCTTAATTGCTTCTTCAGGAGTGGTTGTAGGAACAGCGGCTTTGTTCATTATTCTCTCTGGGTTTTCGGGATTGAGAACTTTTAATGATTCGTTATTGGATACCTCAGATCCAGAAATCAAAGTATCTTCAGCCAGAGGAAAGAGTTTCTTCTTTACAGAGGCTTTCAAACAAACCATTGCAAATCATGCATCGATTGCTGAATATTCTCCTGTGGTGGAAGAACGCGCCTTTTTGAAGAGCGATGACAAGCAGCAAATTGCCTATGTGAAAGGTGTAGATTACAATTATGTGAGTGTGGTGCAATTGGATTCAGCATTGCAAATAGGTACTTGGTTAGATCCTGAATTTACAAATACAGCAGTCATAGGAAACGGTTTGGCATTCAAGCTTTCTTTGGGTATTATGAACTTTGGTTCGCCTTTGGAGATTGTGGTGCCAAAAACAGGGACTGGTTTTTTAAATCCGAATAGTACTCGAACGATTCAAACTCAGATTGTAGGCGTTTATAATGGAACCGAAGAGTTTCAAAACAAATATGTATTTGTGTCTAATGCACAAGCCCAACGATTATTGAATTATGAAAAGGATCAATTCACAGGCATTGAGATCAAGTTGCAATCAGATGTAGATCCTGATGATTTTGCCACTGATTTGCAAGAACAACTCGGTGCAGACTTTAAAGTGCAAACAAAAGCACAACTGAATGAACTGTTTTATAAAGTGATCAATACTGAGAACTTTGTGTCTTATTTGATTTTTACCCTGATTATGATCATTGCCATGTTCAATGTGATTGGAGCGATCATCATGATGATCATCGATAAAAAGAAAAATCTGAAAACCATTTTGAATCTCGGAGCCACCTTGAAAGAGGTGAAGCGAATCTTTGTCCTTCAAGGGTTTTTGCTCACTGTTGCAGGAATGACAGTAGGCTTATTAATTGCAGTAGCTTTGGTAGCCATTCAACAAAAGTTTGAGATGTTTATGATTACCGCAACCATTCCATATCCTGTGGAATTGCAACTTTCCAATCTGTTGGTGGTAATGGGTACGATTTCTGTTCTTGGATTCTTAGCAGCCAAGATTGCCAGTAGTAGAATTTCTATCCAATTTCTGGAATCATAGCATTTCCAAACTTTGCTTCTACCTCATCAAACGCATCAAAAACATCTTTTGGATCGTCTGAAGTCACCATTTTTAATCGGTATTCCTTGAAGTGTGGAATTCCCTTGAAATAGTTCGTATAATGTCTTCTGGTTTCAACTACTCCTAAGTGTTCACCTTTCCAATCGATAGACATTTGCAGGTGTCTTCGTGCCATTTCCGCACGCTCAGCAATAGTAGGTTTTGGTAAGTGCTCTCCTGTTTTGAAGAAGTGTTTCACCTCATTGAAGAACCATGGATATCCAATAGAAGCTCGTCCAATCATGGCTCCGTCCAATCCAAACTTATCACGCATTTCCATTGCTTTTTCTGGCGAGTTTACATCACCATTTCCAAAGACTGGAATGTGCATTCTTGGATTGTTCTTGACTTCAGCAATGGGTCCCCAGTCTGCACTTCCTTTGTACATCTGAGCTCTGGTTCTTCCGTGAATAGAAATCGCTTTACAACCTACATCTTGCAATCGTTCTGCAACTTCTACAATGCGAATGGAATCATGATCCCAGCCCAATCGTGTTTTGACAGTTACGGGAAGCTTGGTGTGTTTCACCATCTCGCCCGTCAGTTTCACCATCAGGTCGATATCTTTTAAGATTCCAGCACCTGCACCTTTGGAAACGACTTTCTTTACAGGACAACCAAAGTTGATGTCAATAATGTCGGGATTCGTTTTCTCAACGATCTCAACAGAACGAAGCATGGAGTCTAAATTAGCACCAAAGATTTGAATTCCTACTGGACGTTCTTTTTCATAGATGTCCAACTTCATGACACTTTTGGCAGCATCTCGAATCAACCCTTCAGAAGAAATGAATTCGGTGTACACAACATCCGCTCCGTTTTCTTTACACAAGGCACGAAAAGGAGGGTCACTTACATCTTCCATAGGAGCCAGAAGCAACGGAAAATCAGGAAGTTCTATGTTATCAATCTTCACCATACCGAATCAGTTTTCGGCAAAATTAGTGTTTTTGTGACAAAGAAAAAAAGCCTTCTTTGGGTGCGTTTTTCAGGGTTTCGCTCCAAACGAAGCTCTGAATACGCCCTAAAAAGGCTTTGCTTAATCTAAGGGTATTGTCTGTTGGTTAGAATACTCTTACGATGTTAAATCCGAAAAATACATGACCATCACCCCAGTTTCCTTCAGCATTGCTTAAGAATCCCGGTTCGTTGGTGGACTGGGCATTTGAGAATAACAGTTGGAAAACGTGTCCACCTGTTTCAATATCAATTGATTGGAAAGTAACGGTAACGGCATCAGAAGGATTGTCAGGACAAATAGTATACGTTTCGTCTTCATTACTAGAATAGAAGAAGTCGCCATTATCATCGGTGAAAGTATTATTACACTGGTAGCAGCCAGAGTTG
>CAZTFN010000281.1:0-5276 GCA_964612905.1 uncultured Flavobacterium sp.
ATAGAAAATCATAAGTATAGTTGGTCATGGTGGCATTGGTTCCCGTCCGTTGCGCTCCAGGGCAGTTTAAACAGTCTTGTCCTCCGCCTGACTCCTGGGTTCTGTCGCTATTGTACCAATTGGGTTGACTTCCCAATTCTCCTAAAATCTCATACGTGGCCCCTCCGTCAAGAGTATAAATTACGGTGACGTAATCCCAATTCTGCTCTAACTCAAAAGCCATGTCAAAACTTACTTTAGGAGCAAAACGGGAGCTTAAATCATAGCAATTACTAAATATAATTCCTTGAGAATTGCTTGGGTAATCACCATCCAAATTTGTTCCTATTACTTGGGTCCCAGAAGCAGCGGTATTCAAGAGTTCACCTGTGGGTTCTCCAATTTCCCAGACCCCTCCTGGAGTCAACGGAGTTGTCCCAGAAACATCATAGGAAAATAGTGAGGTGCCATCAGATTCAAAATCAAACACCGAACTAAAAACCCCCGAAGCATTTGCAACATAGGAATTAGCGGAAAATGAATTGTTATCCTCAAAGGCATCATTCGCTATTGAAACACTGGCGTCTAACTGAATTTGTTCACCTAAAGCACCACTTATTGCAGGTAAATCAAAGCTTTCTGAGGCCTCGCTTGCCAAATTGGTAGTATAGGTAAACGTTTGTTCCGTGCCGCCATTGATAGTATAGGTTACATCTATTTGCGTAATGGCATTTTGTCCTTTGTTTTCCACGGTCAAGGAAGGAATAACGTCTCCACAACCTATTGTTCCGGATACTGCCACAAGGTTTGCCAGTCGTACATCGGCACTTGGTAACTCCACCGGAATTGGGGAAACAAATGCACCGCGACCGTAGGTGCTGGCCACAATGACCGCACCATCTGGGCTAATTTCCAAATCACTAACTGCGGTATTGGGCAAGTTAGTTGAGTATTGCTCCCACTCTGTCAGGGTATCGTCCAATCGGTATACCCCCAAACTTGTGCCAACAAAAACGGGGTTATTGGCATTTCTGGCTTGGTGAACAATGGATAGGTAAGCCTGGTCGGCAGGAAGATCAAATGTAATCAAAGGTGAATTGAAAACCGTCAGAGGAAAAAAAAGAGACGATCAGAAATTGGATGTCTTGGTTTTAGATGTAACTGTTGATGGACAAACAGAGCGTTTGGAATTGGCTGGAGGGAAATTCAATTCACAGAACTCTAAGCAACTTTCATTAAATGGTTTGAACTTTAGAATGCTCTACGGTTCTCAAATTCTAGAGACGCCGTTCAATATAAAGCTCAACGACTTTCAACTAGAAAAATATCCTGGTTCTGAAAGTGCTGCTGCTTATGCCAGTGAAATTACAGTTTCAGATGACCGCGAAGCCTTTGACTACAGAATTTATATGAACCACATCTTAGATCATAAAGGATATAAATTTTTCCAAGCGAGTTATGATTTGTCTGGTCCTGTTGAACAAACACACCTTTCAGTCAATCACGATTACTGGGGAACATTGATTACCTACATTGGATATTCTTTGTTATACTTTGGATTAATTTCTCTGTTATTTGCTCCAGGAACTCGATTTGATTTCTTGAAAAAAGCCTATAGCAAGATTCAGAAAAAGAAAGCTGCGTTGACCTTAATTTTCGGATTGTTACTCAGCAGTTTTACTTTTGGACAAGAGGTTGATCATTCCAACACATTTTTAACAAACGAACGAATTGATTCTCTATTAACGGCCAACATCGTTGATTTAGAACATGCCGAAGCCTTCAATAGAATTGTGATTCAAGATAAAGGTGGTCGAATGAAGCCTGCCCATACCTTTGCCTCTGAACTGATTCGTAAAGTACATCACAAGGAGACTTTCAATGATATGGAACCAAGTCAAGTGCTGATTTCTATCCTAGAAAATTCTAGACTATGGTTCGAAGTTCCCTTCATCTATTTGGAGCGAGGAAATACTGAAATTAGGAAAACATTGGGTCTGGAAAATGACTCAAAATATGCAAGGCTATCGGATTTCATTACTCCTCAAGGTGATTACATCATTAGAGATGCCGTTGCAGAGGCTCAAAAGAAAAATGTAAAGAACAAGTTCGAGAAAGACTTAATTAACATCGATCGTCGTGTTGGACTCTTCTATAGTGCTCTTGGTGGAGCCATCTTTAGAATCTTTCCAATTCCAGGCGATGAGAACAATACATGGGTATCTCTTCCAGAAAGTTCACAAGCTCCATTTTCAGGAACGGATTCAGTTTTTGTGAAGCAATCATTCCCAGTATACATGCAGTTGCTTCAAGTAGCTAAAAAAACTGGAGATTATGCTGAAGTCAATAAAATGTTGGATGGGTTTACCAACTTCCAAAAAAAATACGGTGCCGAAGTATATCCGAATGAAGAAAAGATTGATTTAGAGATTACCTATAACAAGGTCTCTATCTTCAAACAACTTTCCGCCTACTATGGTATGTTCAGTATCTTCATGCTGATTTTTGTGATCCTGCAAATTTTCTACTACAAGAGTAAAGCGATAAAATTCATTGTAAAAGCATTTATTGGAATCCTTATTGTGCTATTTGTATTGCACATGGCTGGACTAGGAGCCAGATGGTATATCAGTGGAAATGCTCCTTGGAGTAATGCCTATGAATCTATTATTTATGTAGCCTTTTCAGTGATGTTGTTTGGATTCACTATTGGAAGAAAATCTAATATCACTATTGCCGCAGCGGCTTTTTTAACCTCTGTTATCTTAGCCTTTGCACATCAAAACTGGTTGGACCCTGAAATTGCCAACTTAGTACCTGTATTAAACTCTTGGTGGTTGATGGTTCACGTTTCTATTATCGTAGCTGCTTATGGTCCATTTGCATTGAGTATGATTTTGGGAATCGTCGCCTTGTTCTTGATGATTTTCCAAACAAAAAAGAATAAGAAGCGTATAGAATTAAACATCAAGGAGCTCACTACCGTGAATGAAATGTCCATGACTGTAGGTTTGATCATGTTCACCATCGGAAACTTCTTAGGAGGAATGTGGGCCAACGAAAGTTGGGGACGATATTGGGGTTGGGACCCGAAAGAAACTTGGGCACTCATTTCCATCATGATTTACGCCTTTGTATTGCACATGCGTTTGGTTCCAGGTTTACGTGGGAAAGTGACTTTTAACTTCGCTTCCGTCTTTGCCTTTTTATCTGTAATGATGACTTATTTTGGAGTTAACTTTTATTTATCTGGATTGCATTCATACGCATCTGGAGATCAACAAGTAACACCAACAGAAGCCTACATCTATATTGCATTCTCCATTGTATTGGCATTGATTGCTTGGTTTAGACAGAAGAGAGTGCAGATGATTTAAAAGAAAAATGTAATTTTGTCCTCCTTAAAAAAAGAATATGTTTCATAAGAATATAAAACTAGTATTAGCAGCGTTGTCATTGGCTTGGTCGGTATACGAATTCACCCAAGGACATATTGGAAACGGAATTGCCATTTTATTGTTGGTAGGTATGTTCATCTTATTATACTTTAAAAATGAGTTCATTTTATTAGCTTTTTTACAGTTAAGAAGACAAAACTTCCCAGGCGCTCAAAAGTGGTTGAGTTATATCAAAAACCCTACTGCAGCATTGACTAAAAAACAAGAAGGGTATTATAACTACTTGCATGGGCTTATGCTATCACAAACCAACCTTACCAAATCAGAAAAGTATTTGCGTAAAGCAATTCGTTTAGGACTCTCCATGAACCATGACTTAGCCATGGCGAAATTACAACTCGCTAGCATTGCCATGATGAAAAAGCGCAAACGTGAAGCAACTACTTTAATGAATGAAGCGAAGAAGCTAGACAAACATGGAATGCTGAAAGATCAAATCCAAATGATGAAGCAGCAAATGAAAAAAATCTAAGTTTTTTCTGTAGATAAATAACACACAAAAGCCTCTGATCTTCAGAGGCTTTTGTATCTCTGTACATTAAAGGATAATAATGATTACTACCCCTATTACAATGATTGTTGTGACAATAACTCCAATTCGTATGAAGTTTCTACGCAGCCATCTTCCAGCTCGTCTTAGCCACCTTCTGAGTCCAGGTCCTTCCATTTTATCTGTATTATAAATTACTGCTTACTCTGTCCACTTTTCAGCTCACGTGTTTAACTTTTGATGATAGGTCATGTAACGACATAAAATAAAAGTCAACACAAAGTTGTGAGATACAAATAGGTAATAGGAAGGTCTATCAACCTTAATCAAAGAGGTTTAACAACCTAAAATTCAAATAAATAAAGACTAATTACTTTAAACGCGTAAGTGTTAAATCAGGATTGTACTGCATGATGAAGATTCCTGAATTGTAGGAAGTACTGAAAAGCATTCTAGCATACTCGAATTTACTTTCTACTCGGTACGACGTTCCATTTCTAAACGTTGATTTCAAGTTTTCACCTGATGCTAATCGAATGGCTGTATCATAAGTAATATCAAAACCTTTGGTTGCATAATATGACGGCAAGGCCTTATTCTTCGCTTGATATTGCTTGTTGAATATCTGTACCGCTGGAGAATTCTCATCTACCAGAACATCACAGGTAAATGTAAAACCTAGCTTGGCGAGCTTATTATTATCAACACGGTCGAATTTGTTAGCTTTGTCCGAAGCAAAAATCTTGATGACGGTATCTTCTGGAAGAATTTGCATTTCTGGTTCGTCGTCATCCTTTTTCTTCTTTTTCGAGTCCTCTTCCTCCTCCTCTTCTTCAGGTTCTTCAGTAGGCAAACTAATCAAACTATTAATCACATCAGAAGCAATGACACTTTGATCTGTTGCTAAAATCACCCAATTTCCAACTTCTGGGCTCAACGCATTAATAATGATATGCTTTGCAATGTATCCTTGATCTGGATGAAAAATCTTCGCATCTTGAATGGAGTCATGCTGCAACAAAGTGCTCTTGATCAATTCACTATTTCGAATGGAAGTAGCGGTACTGTCACCAATGATCAAAATATTCTCATTGGAATACGTTTCTAATACATGATCTACCAATGCTTTTTGATGAATCTCTTTGTCAGGATAGGTTTTAATCAAACGAGAAGATCTGAACTTATCTTGATTCCTTGAGAATACGGGAAACACTACTGGAACTCTTGTTCTATTTGCAACCTTTGGAACCTCATCAGAATACAAAGGTCCGATGATTGCATCGTAGGCATCAAAATCAGTTGCTCGTAAAATAGAATCGATCTTGGTATTCTTCCTTCCTGTATCGAAC
>CAZTFN010000282.1:0-5271 GCA_964612905.1 uncultured Flavobacterium sp.
ACAATGCCATTGGTGCCATTGGTATTGCGCGTTGTTTCAATTATGGTGGTTTCAAAAACAGAGCTTTGTATGATCCTGCGATTGAACCCAATCTAAATATGACCAAAGAGGAATATAAAAAGTCTACAGCTCCCACGATCAATCATTTCTACGAGAAGTTGTTATTGCTGAAAGACAAAATGAATACAGAAACTGGGCGTCGTATTGCCGAGCAAAGACATGCATACATGGAAGGGTTTTTAGCTCAGTTTTATGATGAATGGAATGGGATTCGTTAGTGTTGAATTTTGAGTTATGAGTTCTGAATTATATACATACCAAACGATCGAAGGAATTCCAGAGCCTTCTGCGATTCAACAATTATTGAGACTCTATGATCAATTGTTTGAGGATGCCAGACTTGATTTCTTTGTAGAGCGAATCCACTCCAAAGAAGATCTCATCATTAATTTGTGCTATGATACGAATGATTTGGTAGGCTTTAAAGTAGGGTATCGATATGATGAGAATACCTTGTACAGCTGGGTTGGAGGTGTATTGTCAGATTATAGAAAACAGGGTATTGCTCAACAATTAATGGAGTTTCAACATAACAAAGCGCAGAAAAAAGGATATCAAAAAATTCGTACCAAATCCATGAACCGTTTCAAACCGATGATCATTCTCAATCTAAAAAACGGTTTTGATATCAAACAAGTGTATACCAATGATTCGGGTCAGACCAAAATCATTTTTGAAAAAAGCCTCTTATAAGTTTTGGATTCCCATTTTCATGGGAATGACAAGTCAATTTTCTTTAGCAACCTCAAGTGCAGTCAACTTATATTCCAATACAGAAAGCTCTTCTGCCTTTTGAATAATTTGTTCTGCCGTGAGGTTAGTATTTGAATTGATGTATTTCAAAATTTCCTCACTTTTCACGGTATAGTACTTAATTGCTTTGTCTATTTTCTCATCCATAGGTTCGATTTATTGAATAAACTTTTTCATTTCACCACGATA
Source organism: uncultured Flavobacterium sp. (assembly GCA_964612905.1). Taxonomy (GTDB): domain Bacteria; phylum Bacteroidota; class Bacteroidia; order Flavobacteriales; family Flavobacteriaceae; genus Polaribacter. Next base: position 1,003 of record CAZTFN010000282.1, read on the forward strand.
CTTTGACGCGCTTTTTCCAGTGATTTCCTTGAACAACTTATTGAAGTGAGAGAAATTATTAAATCCACATTCATAAGCAATATCAGTAATACTCATTTGGCTTTCGGACAATAGCTTCGTTGCATGCACCACTCGATATTCATTCACCAACTTGGTAAAGGTTTTTCCGGTGACCTTTTTAAAATATCGACAAAAAGCAGGAACCGTCATACTAGCTACATCGGCAATCTCTTGTAAGCTGATATGCTCTTTAAAATGATCATTAATGTACGTGTAAATAGAATCGATCTTGGAACTGTCTTGAGGTTCTGTTTCAAACGCATATCCATCTACATTCAACAAGGTATAATCATCCGATTTCGCCAAAACGTGCAAGATCTCTAGGAATACCAGCAGCTGCTTGACTCCTTTCTTCTCAGTTAACTTCTCTATTTTCTTTCCGATCTTCTTCTTGGTAGGAATTCCGAATAGGATTCCCTTTTTCGATCTTTCAATCAATTCTTTGATCGGTTTCATTTCTGGAACCTGGAAAAATTCTTTTCCCATAAAGTCTTCGCGAAATTGAACCAAAGTCTCAGATCCGTTGGTTGTCAATCGATCCGTAAATCCATTATGAGGTAGGTTGGGGCCAATCAATAACAACTGACTGTTATTAAAATAGGAAAGGTGATTTCCAATGTGCCTCTTTCCTTGACCTTTATTCACATAAACCAATTCCAATTCTGGATGAAAATGCCAAAAGGGTTTTCGAGTTCTATCAAAGTTGGTATGATTCTTTACCAAAATAGAACTCTCAAAACCGGTGTCAATTTTCTCTAATGTTGGTTTCTTCTGATTCATCATACATATTGTCTAACAAAATTACTTCGCATCTATCGTAAACTTCTGTACAAAATTACCTCTTTTGTGAACTATATTAACTTATTTAAACAAAATAAACTTATGTTTAGTTAAAATAGCATATAAATTTGATAATTCTGTGACTCAATTCTTTAGCTCTTCAAACTACTTTTGCCGCGAATTTTAAAATGTATTATGATGAAATTTGCAATGATGATGGTGTTGGTAGCTTGGGGAGTGTACCTAAGCTTTTATGCAATCTCTGCTGCACTCAAATTTTTAACTAAGAACACAGACGACCTGAACTAATACTATCCATAGATATAGAAGAATAGAGTCCCGCAATACTGAATCAAGTTCAGCACAAGTTGTGGGACTTTTTATTTCATGCAACTTTACATAACAAAGTCACCATATGCAAAATTAACCACTTTGTATCCTATATTAACCCTATGTTACACACCAACATTTATTAAGGTTAAATAAGCATATAAATATGCCAATTCTGTTGTTTTTCCATCTTACCTTCTATCGCATCTTTGTACTGTTAATTTTTAACACCAATAGATATGAAAATGACTATTAGAAAAATTGTATTTGTAGCATTCGTGTTGGGAACATTGAACAGCTACGCGACTGGAACTACTTTGGTAGAGAATGGAAACAATGCAAATGTAGAATTCATTACTGTAAAGAAAGGACAGAATGTATCCATTAAAAACTCAAAAGGAAAAGTAATACAAAAGAAAACCGTAGAAACAGAAAACTCTGTAGATAAAGCTTTTGATTTCAGAACTCTTGAAAATGGATATTATACTTTGGAAGTAAATAAAGACTTCCAAATTGAAGTGATTCCTTTTACCGTAGTGAGCGGAAACGCTACTTTCTACAAAAAAGAAGAAAAAACAATCTTCAAGCCTGTAGTAAGAATGGAGGCGAGCTCTTTATTGATCTCAAAACTTGAGTTTGACGCCATTCCTTTAGAGGTAAGCATTTTCTACGAAGGAGAGGAAATCTTTAATGAAACTGTACAAGGAGGGAGCTTATTGCAAAGAGCTTACAAACTTGAGAAGCAAAACAAAGGGTACTATAAAGTAGTCTTGAAAGCAAACGATCGCACATATTCAAACGAATTTTCTTTTTAAGCGACCGTAATTTTGATTTGTGATAACCACGCTCCAAGCGTGGTTTTTTTATTCAATAGACTTCATTTTTTTTGTCAGATGATTTCTTTGAATCTCATTTTTGGTCAAATCAATCGCCTGAAGTAAAGCTTCTTTTGCTTCTTTCTTTTTGTTCAACTCAATGTACAACTGACCTTTAACAGAATAATACAGGTTGTTGCTCTTTACATCGATGTCTTTATAAAGATCTTCTAAGGCAATCAATCCTTTTTTAGCTCCATGAACTTTGTAATACGGAACAATTCTGTTCAATCTAATAATGGGCGAATAGGAATACTTTAATTGCACATCATAAATTTCCAAAATGCTCTTCCAATCAATACTTTCAAAGGTCTTAGCATCACTGTAATAATAGGAAACAGCCGATTGCAAAAAGTACAATGGATTCTGACTGTTCTTATTTTTCGCGATATGAAAGTGCTGCATGCCTAGTTGAATCAATTCCTGATCGTATTTAGATCTATCTTGATTTTCCATATCGATCAACTCTCCTTTCTCATTGACTCTCGCCTCGAATCGTGAGGTATGAAAACACATCAGCGCAATCAATCCATGGACTTCAGAAACATTGGTAGAAGTATTTTTCGTTAGTAATAGCGCCAATCGAATGGCTTCATAACAGATGTCTTTTTTGATAATCACTTCACCTGTACTGGCGGTGTACCCCTCAGTAAACAATAAATAAATTACTTTCAAAACCAAATTGATCCTAGAGGTGAGTCCCATCTCAATTGGGATTTCCAAGGTTTTTACCTTGTCTCTAAATTGTTGCTTTGCTCGTGTAAATGATTTGGCAACAGTGTCTTCTTTTTTCAGCAGCGCCCTAGAAATTTCTTTATTGCTGAATCCACCAATCAATTTCAGACTTAAAATGATTTGATACTCAGAAGACAGAGCTGGATTGCAGCAAGCAAAGATCATCTTTAACTGACTGTCTTGAATGCTATTCTGAAGTGAAATCTCCTTTTCTTTAGATTCTGAATGTTTGGATAAAATATCAAATACTTCTCCTTCCTGAAGCTTCTTATCCTTTCTGAATACATCAATCAAGCCATTGTTTGCTACTCGCAACAACCAGGAAGTCGGTTTGTCTGGAACTTCTTGATAACTCCATACTTTCATCGCTTTTAAAAAGGCATCCTGAACCACATCTTCTATTTTTTCAAGATGATTCGGTCCAAACTTATGTACCAGTATGGCAATGATCTTTCCGTATTCATGACGGAATATATGATCTATGGTGTTATGTTGATTGGTTGATTTCATAATAGCAATGCCATCTCGATTGAAGTCTTTTCACTTCGATCGAAATGACATATGTTTTGTTCATTTGGTTACATATCCATACTCAAAATCTCTCTAATTTCCAGTGTGGAACCTTGGTAGTCAAAAATCGGGCAGCCTTTGGAAATTTCGGTCGCTTCGTTGATATCTTTCGCGGATACGATCAAATATCCACCTACCAATTCTGCTCCTTCAGCAAAAGGACCGTCAGTAACAACTTCACCTCGTTTTTCAATGACTTTTCCATCTTGAGCCAATGGCAAACCGTCTATTAACTGACCTTCTTGGGCAAGCTCTCCCATCCATTTTTGCCATACCAGCATGTGTGCTTCTCGTTCTTGCTGAGACCAATTCTTCAGATCTTCGTCTCCGCCTCTGAATAAGTATAAAAAGTTACTCATAATTTCTGGAAATTAAGACTGTCCGTCGTTCATCACCTCTCTTACCTCCACAAAGGCACCTTTATAATCGAAAATTGGACAGGTTTTAGACATTGCAATGGCTTCCTTCAAATCCTTAGCAACCACAATCACATAACCTCCAATCATCTCCGCAGCTTCAATAAAAGGTCCGTCTGTAATGACTTCGCCTTTGTCTCTCACAACAGCTCCGTCGTCAGAAAGTCTTTCTCCTCCCAACAATTTTCCCTGTTGAGCCAAATTGCCCATCCATTGCTCCCAAACAAGCATGTGCGCTTGTTGTTCTTCTGGTGTCCAAGTTCCAAAATCTTCGTCTCCTCCTCTAAATAAATACAAAAAATTACTCATGTTCTTAGTTTTAAAAATTAATATGTTTTGGATAAAGACGTTTGTGTTTTTTCCAATTGGACAAAATTTAAAACTTTTTTCTTCGATAACCATATTCGCGGTATATCAATCTTGATTTTATACTATCTTTAGAGGGTCAATCTAACCATAAAAAATCCTTTTATGAAGCTTTTCATCCGACTTTCTATCCTATG
>CAZTFN010000283.1:0-5238 GCA_964612905.1 uncultured Flavobacterium sp.
CTTTTTTCTTTAAGTAGTCTAAAAGACTTCTACGCTTTCCTACCATTTTTACTAACGAACGCTCTGTGTTGAAATCTTTACGATTCTTTTTTAAGTGCTCAGTTAAGTGGTTGATTCTGTAGGTGAACAATGCAATTTGTCCTTCTGCTGTACCGGTATCGTTTTTTCCTTTACCGTGTTTTTCGAAGATGTTTTCTTTTACTTCTTTAGTTAAATACATGCCAATATTATTTAAATGATTTTTATGTACTCAATGATTTTTTCATTGAAGTGGCAAATGTACAACTAATTTTCGAATCAAAATAGCCCTATCTTTTTATTTTAATTGACTTAAAAATAAACTATTAGAACTTTTCTAGGTCTAAGAATCAAAGAGCAATGTAAATTGTGGTTGATAGTTTTTATTAAATGCAAAAGTCCCGCTTTCGGCGGGACTTTGTTGTTATGCTCTTATCGGTTGATTTTGAATCAAATCGATATATAAATTTACTTTCTCTTTGAGATGTTTTCTTTCAAAAATCGCATCTAAAAATCCGTGCTCTAACAAGAATTCAGAACGTTGGAATCCATCAGGTAAATCTTGACCTGTAGTATCTTTTACAACTCGTGGTCCGGCAAACCCAATCAAAGCTCCTGGTTCTGCAATATTAATATCTCCTAACATGGCAAAAGAAGCGGTTGTCCCTCCTGTGGTTGGATCTGTACACAAAGAAACATATGGAATCTTGGCGTCGGCTAATTGTGCGAGTTTTGCAGAAGTCTTGGCTAACTGCATTAATGAAAGAGATGCTTCCATCATTCTTGCTCCACCTGATTTTGAAATCATTAAGAAAGGTAGCTTGTTCTTAATTGCATAATCGATTGCTCTGGCAATTTTCTCGCCTACCACACTTCCCATAGATCCTCCAATGAATTTAAAATCCATTGCTGCAATTACGATGTCTTTTCCTAAGGATTTTCCAACGGCTGTTCTCACAGCATCTTTCAATTTGGTTTTTCCTTGAGCATCCTTTAGTCTGTCTGGATATTTTTTGGTGTCCTCAAATTTTAAAGGATCTTTTGAAGTCATCTTTGCATCCAATTCAGTGAACTCATTGTCGTCGAAGAAAATCTCGAAGTACTCCTTACTACCAATTCGTACGTGATATCCATCTTCTGGACTTACGTATAGATTGCGTTTCAGTTCTTCCGTATCAATGATCTTTCCACTTGGAGTCTTGTACCAAAGACCTCTTGGAGTGTCTTTTTTTGCTTCGGTAGGAGTCTGGATTCCCTTGTCTTTTCTCTTAAACCAAGCCATATTGTATAATTCGTTGTTTGTTATTTGTTAGCTCTAGCCATAATTCGTTGAGATAATTATGGTTGACAAATTTAGGAGTTTAATTTTAACCCATATTACTCATTAGAAAATTATTTAAAATTTTCTAATGACTGGTCATGAAAATAAAAAAAGAAAGTCTGACAAAACAAGTTGAAAAACTTGTTTTGTCAGACTTTCAAGTTCTTACTGAGGGGTTGACTTTAAGTCAACCCCTCAGTAAGTGGTATTATAATGTGTCTACATTGTTCAAGTCTTCAAAGGCTTTTTTCAAACGCTCTTTCAAAGTTCCTTCACCAACACGCAACCACTTTCTTGGGTCGTAGTGTTTTTTGTTTGGTTGATCTGCTCCCTCAGGATTTCCAATTTGGGTTCTCAAGTAATCAATCTTATCATTCATATAATCACGAATACCTTCTGTAAATGCGAATTGCAAATCGGTATCGATATTCATTTTGATCACTCCATAACCAATAGATTCTCTGATTTCTTCCAATGTTGAACCAGATCCTCCGTGGAATACAAAATCAATTGTATTGTGAGGAACCCCGTATTTTTCAGAAACAAACTCTTGAGAGTTTTTCAAGATTTTTGGAGTTAATTTCACATTTCCTGGCTTGTATACACCATGTACATTTCCAAATGCTGCCGCAACTGTGAATTGATCACTGATTTTTGATAACTCTTCGTAAGCATAAGCAACCTCGTCTGGCTGAGTATATAGTTTAGAAACATCTACATCGGAGTTGTCTACGCCGTCTTCTTCACCTCCAGTAACACCCAATTCAATCTCTAAGGTCATTCCCATTTTCGACATACGAGCCAAGTATTCTTTACAGATCTCGATGTTTTCTTCAATAGGCTCTTCAGAAAGATCGATCATATGTGAACTAAACAAAGACTTTCCAGTTTGCTTAAAGTGCTCTTCACTTGCATCCAACATTCCGTCGATCCAAGGCAATAATTTCTTTGCACAGTGGTCTGTGTGAAGAATTACTGGAACTCCATAAGCTTCCGCCATTAAGTGAATGTGCTTTGCACCAGCAACAGCACCAGCAATAGCAGCTTTTTGACCTTCATTTGACAATCCTTTTCCAGCATTGAACTGAGCTCCACCATTGGAAAATTGAATAATCACAGGTGAGTTTAACTCCTTTGCAGTCTCTAAAACTGTATTGATTGTATTTGAACCTACAACATTTACCGCGGGTAATGCAAACGCTTTTTCTTTAGCTAGTTTAAAGATTTCTTGTACTTCGTATCCGGTTGCAACTCCCGGTTTGATATTATGACTCATCTTGTTAGGTTAAAATTTTAGTTATTTATAAGTTCCAAAAGTAAAGAAAAGTCGCCTTTCGGAACGATAATAAGAGCGAAAAAAACGAAAACGTTATAGACTTTCGATGAATTGTTTTAGAATGGGTAGTTGATACCGATATTATAGACCGCTTTAGAAAAATTATAGTTTCTAAACCATCGATTTCCAGAGAGATAGGGTTCGTGCATTTTGAAACCAAGATCCAATCTGAAAACTAAGAAGCTGAAGTCATATCTTAGTCCAAAACCTGATCCAACAGCGAGATCCTGAAGAGACTGAAATCCATTGAACTTGGCTTGATCTTCTGCAAAGATTGAATTGGTGATGTCCCAGATATTTCCTGCGTCTACGAATAAGGCGCCTTTCAAACTTCCGAACATATCAAAACGATACTCGGCACTGGTCAAAAACTTCAAACTACCAATGTTATATTCCAGACCAGAATTACGTGTTCCCGGGCCAAGGTCATAGGTTTGCCAAGCTCTAATATCGTTGGAACCTCCAGCGAAGTAACTCTTTACAAATGGAATTGCGGAATTGTCATAGGGAACGATGGTTCCTAAGAAACTTCGTATTCCAAAAACGGAGGTGTCGTCAATGTCCCAGAATTTTTTGTATTCCATGTCCAATTTAAAATACTGTGCCAATGGAATTCCAAAAATGGTTCTTCTATCATTCGCATTTCGATCACTTGAAAACAAGGATATTATATTTCCAGAGTTTGCCAATCGTATTTTGAAGAAAGAAAAGTTATTGTCTCTATAGTTCGTCTGATTGTTGTAAGTATAAGAATAGGCAATCGTTGGAATCAAGAAGTCAGAGGTAATAATATTATATCGATCTAGAATATTCAGATTGTCTTGATATTCTTGTGGATTAGAACTCTGAAAACCCGTGTCATTGAATATTTGCGTCATCAAATCCACAGGTTCTTGTCCTGTATTGGGCAGAACAAGGTCAGGATCGTTGTTATAGGTTCGAGCGATTTGATTTAACTTCTGATACTCCGAGTTATAGATCTGAAAGTAGGTGCCGATTCGTAAATTTCTTACATACTGTGTATTGAAAATTTCTAGCTGAATGGTTTTCTTTGGGTTGTATTTCCATTTGTAATCAATCATTCCTGTCACAGTTTGTCTGTCCAAACCAATGTTCTTTTGTAAACTCGTACCGACCGTAAATATGGTGTGAGGTGACATTCGCTTTGGAACCAATTTGCTCAACCCAAAGGGCGCTACAAATCGCGGCACATCTAAGGATAAATCCGCACCGATTTCCCAAGAATTGAAGAAGTTTCCAGCCTGATTTGCATCCTGAGATGCATTAAAGAATGATCCTAAGAAAGATAGTTTGAAAATCTCGGCTCCTTTAAATGTATTCCTATTGATAATCGAGAATTTTCCCGAAACCCCTAAGTCTCGAATATTGGAATGTGTTAACTCTGTTTCCAATCCCAACGTATACTTTTCAATGGGTGTTAAGAAAATATCTACATCCAATTCATTGTCCTTTCCTTTCACCGCGTTGTATTGGATACTTACGGTTTTAAAATTCCGAAGTGATTTTAAATGCTGACGGGTAATATTTCTTAGCGTGTCAGTATAAACTTGACCAGGCCTGACAAAAATGGATTCAGATAATATCTTTGGATTGTAGTTTAATTTTCCCGCCGATCTGAAGTTAATACTATCATAAGAAGTATTGTTTGGGTAATCGGAATCTCTTACTCCAGTGCTAAAACTGTAATCTGTGAAAACATTCACATTACGTAGATTTTGAATTTTGTACTTTCGTTGGGAAGAATTTCCATTCTCATCGGAGAATCGTTCTCCGTCTAGAATATTTAGATCTACATTGGTTCGGTAGGTAATGGTATCGTTATCATCTATTTCGAAGTAAAGACCACGATCTGAAAAGTGATACACTCCATGGTTTCTGAAATACTTGATGATGCGTTCCGCTTCTTTGTCAAAATTTTCAAACCGCACTTGATCTCCACTTTTTAAAATGGATTTGTCCTTAGAAAGATTGTAAAGTGAATCTAATACGGGTGAATTGATGTTTGCAAAAATGGTGTCTATATAAGTGGTATTACCAGACTCAATAAAATAACTCACGTTGGCTTTCTTATTGCCCAAAGTGTCCTTTTGCGCTTCTACCTTTGCCTGAAAGTATCCTTGCGTCCTCATGTAGGTCTTGAGGTTCGATGTGGTTCTGCGAGTTTTTCTGTCATCAACAATTACTGGAGCTTGACCGTTGCGTAGGAACCAATTGTTCAATCCAATCATAGAGTTGGCATAAGCAATGCTTTGTTTCTCCGAAAAGATGCTTTTGATGAAATTGTAAGTCTTCGGTTTTTTCTTTCCCCACTCAGAAGGAGTTTGGGGCTTTTCTTTATCTCCTAAATTGTAAAAATACAGTGATAAAGGAATACCCAGAGTTTTGCTATTGGGCTTTTGAACTACAAGTTCTTTGAGTTTTGGATCGGAGCTTTTTTCACCATTCACAATGATGGAATTCTTCGTAAGCAGATGCTCATTGTCTTTGACTCTTTTTACCGAATTACAGGAAGAAATAAAGAGCGTTAATAAGAGAAGAATAC
>CAZTFN010000284.1:0-5236 GCA_964612905.1 uncultured Flavobacterium sp.
ACTTCGAATCGTACTCATAAATACCAAATGAAGATACTTTATCGCTAATTCCTGCATACCTTGAAATTGCGCAAATTTCTTCGCCATAGAATCCATTTGGAGATACATTATTATTTGCTGGAGCATCACTCTGTCTTACAACACCAATATCTATACTCACAATATCAGCGTCTCTTAAAACAGGCTCTACTATTTCTAAGTTTTTAGCTTCTCCTAATCGATATGCGTCAAAATTTAGATTTTGTATCAGTTTAATTTCTTCCTGTGAATTGAAATATGTTTGATACCCTACATTGCTATAATTGAATAGATTGTTAGGTTCTTGCATGATAATCTTGCTCAAATAAGACTTTGACGACAATTCATCTTCAAGTGTTCCTAGATCAAACATACTATCAACTGCCACTAGATTTACCGTTTGCTCTAAGGCATCATATGCTCTGTAATTAGAAAAGGTTACATCTTGACCTCCACCAATCACAATAGGAATAATTCCTTTCTTTAATAACTCAGAAATGATTTCTCTAACAGCAAAATGCGTATCAGAAGTAGCATTTCCTTTTTTGATATTTCCTATATCTGCAATGGTTGTGGACCAATTTCCTGGGAAAAGCTGGTATAAATGTCTCCTGATATGATGTAAATCTCTTCCACTACCGTAATTGTCTTCGGTATTTCTATCCTCTTCTACTCCAAGAATCACCATCTTCACACCTTCCATTTCTGGAAAGCCTTCAGACTCGGTATGTATTCGAATAGTTCTGCCAATTGTATTTGGCGGAAGGAGCACGGAATGTGCGACTACAGAATCTTTTATAGGGGATAAAAAATCAGAGTTCATTTAGCTTGGTCAAAATCTCTTGCAAGATACGTATTTCTTATTTCTTTTTTGCAGTTTTCTTTTTCGGCGTCTTCGCCTCAATCATTTTAACTGCCTCTTCTTTCGTTAGTTTTTCAATGTCTGTTGTTTTAGGAAGCTCAACTTTGATTTTCCCTTTTAAGACATGAAATCTTCCCCACCTGGCTTTTTCTACACGTATTTTCACGTCTTCCCAATGGTGAATTAACTTTTCTCTTTCTTTCTTCAATTTGTCTTCTATCAATTCTTCCATATCTGCTTGTGAAAGATTGTCGAAGTCATATTTCTTGTTCACATTAATGAACATAGAATTCCATTTGATAAAAGGACCAAAACGTCCCACTCCTTTTTGGATCGGTAAATCCTGATAGTGGCCCACTGGGGCATCTGCCTTTCTCTTTGCTTGAATCAATTCGATCGCTCGAGCCATATCAACACTCATCGGATTCTCACCTTTATCTAAAGAAACAAACATCTTTCCGAATCGAACATAAGGCCCAAAACGTCCGTTTGCTACAATTACCTCCTGATCCTCAAAATCTCCTAAAGTTTTTGGTAGCTGAAATAAATCCATAGCTTCCTCATAGGTGATGGTATTCATGGTTTGATCTCCTTGAAGACTTGCGAACTTAGGTTTTTCCTCATCGGTTGCCTCTCCAATTTGAACCATGGCTCCATAACGACCTAGTCTTACATATACGTTCTTTCCTGATTCTGGGTCTACTCCTAACAAGCGTTCTCCTTTAGCTCTTTGCGCATTCTCAGCAACGTCTTCAACAGTGACATGAAAATCTTGATAGAACTCCTTGATCATTGAGGTCCAATCTTCTTTTCCGTCTGCAATTTCATCGAATTCGTTCTCAACTTTGGCGGTAAAACCAAAATCCAAAATGTTAGTGAAGTTTTCCACAAGGAAATCATTCACAATGTTTCCAATATCTGTAGGAACCAACTTTCCTTTATCTGATCCAACTTTTTCAGTCAACATCTTAGAGGAAACTTGATCGTTCTGTAAAGTAAACTGAATGTATTTTCTTTCTTTTCCCTCAACGGCTCCTTTGGCAATGTATTCTCTTCTCTGAATCGTTGAAATGGTAGGCGCATAAGTAGAAGGTCTTCCAATACCTAATTCCTCTAATCTTTTTACGAGAGAAGCCTCTGTAAATCGGTAAGGTGGTTTTGAGTACCGTTCTGTGGCAGTGATCGAATGATTATTCAACACTTCTCCAACATCAAGCTTTGGTAACATTCCTGCTTGCTCTTCGTCATCATGGTCTGTTCCTTCTAGATATACTTTCAAGAATCCTTCAAACGTAATCACTTCACCGTTTGCTGTGAAGAGTTTGGAATTCTTATTATTGTTAATCTTTACTACAGTTCTTTCCAACTGAGCCTCCGACATCTGTGATGCTAAGGTTCTTCTCCAAATCAAAGCATACAATCGATCTTGATCATAATCTACAGAGACAGAATGTTTACTCATATTCGTTGGACGAATGGCTTCGTGTGCTTCTTGAGCTCCTTTTGATTTGGTTGAGAAATTTCTTGGTTTGCTATATTCCTCTCCGTACGAAGAGATAATTTCTTCCTGAGCAGCGTTTTTAGCGTCATCGGATAAGTTTACACTATCCGTTCTCATGTAAGTAATAAGTCCAGCTTCATACAAACGCTGTGCCATCAACATTGTTTTCGCTACTGGAAACCCTAGCTTCCTTGAAGCTTCTTGTTGTAGTGTTGATGTGGTAAATGGTGCTGCTGGAGATTTTTTTGCAGGCTTTTTTTGTAGGTCTTCAACTTTGTAAATCGCTCCAACACAATCATTCAAAAAAGACTCTGCTTCTTCCTTTGTAGCAAAATTCTTTCCTAATTTGGCCTTGAACTTCTTTCCATAAGAATTGACAAATTCTGCATCCACTCTATAAGATGCTGTCGGTGTAAAGTTCTCAATCTCTCTTTCACGTTCTACAATCAAACGAACCGCAACTGACTGTACTCGCCCTGCTGATAATCCTCCTTTAACCTTTCTCCATAATACTGGAGAGAGTTCATATCCTACCAATCGATCCAAGACTCTTCGTGCTTGCTGGGCATTGACCAAATTATAATTGATACTTCTTGGATTCTCTACCGCTTTAAGGATAGCTTTCTTTGTGATTTCGTGAAAAACGATTCTCTTGGTATCCTTATCTTTCAGTTTTAACTGCTCGGCCAAATGCCAAGCAATAGCTTCTCCTTCTCTATCTTCATCACTTGCCAACCAAACTGTCTCAGCTTTTTTCGCAAGGTCCTTTAACTTCTTAACAACCGCTTTTTTGTCTGAGGAAACGATATACTTTGGCTTAAAGTCTCCTTCCACATTTACTCCCAATTCTTTGGATGGAAGATCTGCAATGTGACCAAAACTAGATTCGACCTGAAAGTCTTTTCCTAAAAATTTTTCGATGGTTTTTGCCTTAGCAGGCGACTCTACAATGACTAAATTCTTTGCCATATATCTTTTAAATTACCCACAAAATCAACTCATATTGGAGAAGAATTTGGAATGCAAAAGTAGAGAGATTTTTTTTATTGAGAATTTTCTTGTGTTTATTTCCTTATTATCTTTACCAAAATTTCACAAAAAATCGCATGTTAAAAATCCTTTCCCATGCTTGTTTGGAAGTTCGCTCAAAGGAGGCCAGTTTGTTGGTTGATCCTTGGTTAGTAGGGTCATGCTACTGGAGATCCTGGTGGAATTACCCACCCGTAAAACCTTTGGATGAACAAACCATGAGTCCAGACATTATTTACATTACTCATGTACATTGGGACCATTGGCATGGATTAACTTTGAAAAAATTTCTGAATAAAGACACCTTAATTGTAACCCATAAAGAACCCAACAAAAGAAGTTATCAAGATTTGATTGACTTTGGTTTTACCAATATTAAGGTATTGAAGCATGGAAAATCGTTCACTTATAAAGACATTAAAATAACGCCGTATCAATTCGGATTGTTTTTGAATGATTCAGCGTTAGTCATTGAAACTCCCGATTACAAAGTTTTGAATGCGAATGATTGCAAGATTGCGGGAGCTAGTCTGGAACAAATCAAAAAGAAACACGGTCAATTTGATTTGGCGTTGCGCTCTCATAGTACTGCCAACGATCGAGTTTGTTATCAAATAAAAGGTTCGGAAAAAGTCTTTGATGATGTCATGCACTATTCAAGATCATTCAAACTCTTTATGGACAATGTAAAACCCAAGTATGCCATTCCATTCGCGTCGAATCATTGTCATTTACACAAAGATGTAATCGAGTTTAATAAATTTATCAACGATCCTTATACCTTGAAAAAAAACATTCAGGATATGGGAGGTCTGGAAAACTCAGAACTGAAAATTCTACTCTCGGGAGATTCATGGTCTCCAAATGATGGTTTTCAGATTGATCAAGAAAACGAAAAGTACTTTACTCAAAGAGAAGAATACATTCATAATTATCAAGAAGCGAATTCTAAAAAGCTGGAAGATTACTATGCATTAGAAAAAAAGCAGCGATTGAATAAAAGAACGATTTCTTTATTTGAGAATCAGTTGCAACGTATTCCCAAGTTTCTCAAAAAGAAATTAAGGGACTGGAAATTCTTATTAGAGATTACTTCAGAAAAAAAGAATCATTACATAGAGGTGTACCCTTACGAAGGCACGGCTTCCAAAATTGAAGACCCTCAATTGGAGTCTTATGGCTCTAAAATTATCATGCCTTTAATTGTATTTAATGATGCGGTTAACAAGAATATGTTCCATCATTCTGGGATTTCAAAAAGAAATAGATATGTATTCGACAATCAGGAAGAACTCTCTAAATGGGAAACTTTGAATGGAATGTTGGATCGAGTTGAATTAGAGGTATTCCCACTGCGATTTAGCTATACACTTCGATTTATAGGATCATACATGAGGCGCTGGCGTGAGATTCTAGTTTATGCAAAAGCCTTCTTCTATCTGAGAAAGGGGATGAAAATGTACGATGTGGAAGAAAAGATTCTTTCTGAATACTAGAACGTCTTTTAAAATTCTGCCAATTTGTCATATTTTTTCTATTTTGGTTATATCTTTGTACCCAATTTAGGAACATGGAACAGATAGAAAAAGTAATTGACGAGAAGATTCAAGGAAAAGCTCTATTGACAGAGCATAAGGAAGGAAATACCAAAAAACTTTTTATAGAGAGCTATGGTTGTCAGATGAATATGAACGATAGTGAGATTGTTGCAGCCATTCTTTCGGAACAAGGATTCAATACCACACAGAGTTTAGACGATGCGGATTTGGTATTGGTAAACACCTGTTCAATTCGTGAAAAAGCAGAACAAACTGTTAGAAATAGAC
>CAZTFN010000285.1:0-1321 GCA_964612905.1 uncultured Flavobacterium sp.
TGTCTGTTGTCTCCTAATATTTTACCACGTTGAACCACTTGATTGTTGGTAATAGTGATCGTCTCATGATCTGTATATTGAAAAGTTGCCGAAATTTCAAAGTCACCCTGTTCTCCGTCATAATTAGATTGGTCAAGAGTTGTGTATTTAATGGTAACCCGATTTCCTATTTCATTAAAAATGAGTGTTTTTTTATAGACATAGCCGTCAAAATTCCCTCCAGCAACCCAATCAGCATAGGCTAGTAATCCGGATTCATAAGGGACATTAAAATGGGGTTTAACGATCATTTTCTTTTACATCGTCTTTAAAATCATCAATAATTCCCAAACGTTTCGCACGACGTTCCCAGCTCTTTCTGGCAAGTAGCTGAAGGTCTTCAATATTGTCACTTTCATCCATGATTTCAAGACCTAGAAGGGTTTCAATCATATCTTCTTGCGTCACCAATCCGCTTACAGATCCATATTCATCAACTACTAGGGCAATATGTTCACGTTGATCAATGAGTTGTTCAAATAAATTTGGGATCGGTAAATCTCTGTTGGTTACCAAGATGGTTCTTTTGATTTCTTTCAATGGATTTTCACCCTCGCCTTTAATGATGGCTTCTAATAATTGATCTTTTAAAAAGTACCCCGTAATATTATCTGGGTTTTCACCATAAATAGGAATTCGAGAAAAACGCAAATTCGGATTTTCATCAAAGAACTGTTGAATACTTTGCTCTTCATCGGCTGTTTTTAAAACTGTTCTTGGGGTCATAATATCGCGTACTAGTACCTCCTTAAAGTTCAACAAGTTTCTAATGACCTTGCTTTCAGATTCTTGGAAAACACCTTCTTTTTCGGCAATGTCTGTCATGGCGGTAAAGTCCTCTCGACTCAAAACTGATCCATGTGCTCCTTTTCCAAACAACTTGGTAAAGAGTTGAAGAATCCATAAGATTCCTGTCCATTTGAAAAAGAAGATCAATCCAGACAGGACAGAGGTTGTAAACTTGGCAAGCTTTTTCCAATGTGTCGCTCCAATAGTTTTTGGAATGATTTCAGAAACGACTAAAATCAAAATGGTCATAATTGCCGAGACAATCCCTACCACATTGATTCCTAAAATCTCAAACTTGTATGGTAACTGTTCCGCTTGAACTCCTACTAAAATAGCCCCTACGGTATGCGCAATGGTATTCAAGGTGAGAATAGCAATCAAAGGTTTATCAACATCTTCTTTGATTTTCTCTAAAGTCTTGGCATAGGATTTTCCTTCGGTAATTTTTACATTGATAAATGTGGGTGTCACACTCAGCAATACGGCTTCCAGA
>CAZTFN010000285.1:1351-5199 GCA_964612905.1 uncultured Flavobacterium sp.
AAAGAAAATGGATATGATTGCGTAAAAAAGTAAGAGCGCCATTTTTATTGTTTGGTTGGATAAAGATATCAAAAAAAGAAAGCCATGAAAACAGAATCTTCATGGCTTTTATATTCTTTTATAATGATCTAAAAAATATAATTTACACCCAATCCAAACAATTGCTTGAACTGAACTCTCGACGTGGCATTGTCATCCACGATCATGTGTAAATTTAAGTTGGTCGACAAATATTTGTTGATCTGCATTACGAAGTTAATTTGATAGTTCAAATCGATGTTTTGCGGATCTTCTAAATAGTTGGAATACGCATTGAAGATGTTTTCCATCGTTACGTTTTCCATCAATTTTGCTTTGTAAAAAAGAGCAGCGTAGAAACCTAATTCATAACGAGAAGTTTCACCTTGATCTACTCCAAATACTGATCCATTAGCCGTCAAATCTTTGCTCACATAGGTAGCCTTCATTGTAGAAGGAGAAATATGCATGGTGAAATTTTCAGATTTCTTGTAGAGCATACCTGGACCAATAGTCACATATCCTGGTGAGAAGAACTTGGATGTTACCGTTCTAGGATCCGTTGAATAATCAAATCCATCTGTGAATTGTGATCTCAAGTTCAACAACAAAGAATAAGACCAGTACTTTCCAGCCTTCTTCCCGAACAAAGAATTGAATTCGAAAAAGTCGTCTGTTTTTCTAGTTCCTGTTCCGCTAATGTTGCTAATACCATATTTGGTAATGATCTTATTGTCCCAAGTGATATCACCACTTTTGTAATTAAAATCATAGTTAATACTTACTGTTCCAGATACAGAATTTTCACCTCCAGCAATCCAGTTCGAAAAAGAGGCCTGATTGAACAACAATGTAAATACACCTTTCTTGGTCCAATTGGAAACAGAGTCTTTTTCCTTTTCCTGCGCATTGATTGACAAACCAGCCAATACAAAGCATAAAATCAAAAGTTTTTTCATAAAATTTTACCCATAAATTTGATGCAAAATTAGAACTTTCAGTGGGATAGCCTACGGAAAGTTATATTTTATGAAAGGTATAGTTGAAGCCAAAACCAAAGAGTTGACGGAATTGGAATGTGTTGACAGCATTGTCATCAATGATTACGTGCAAGGTAGCATTCATTGTTAAGTACTTGTTCACCGTCAAAAAGAAATTCGTTTGGTAGTTAATATCTACGTTTTGAGGTTTGTCCAGATAGTCCGAATAAATCTGAACAATATTCTCCATGATCAGATTGTCAATAATCTTATATTTCAAATAACCCGAAAGGTTGAAACCGAGTCCGTAGGAAACCGTTTTTCCCTCATCTACACCATACTGACCTGAAAAAGCTCTGGAGACAAAAGTAAATCGGGAGGTTGCAGGGGCTATATTGACTCTATAATTCTCATTTTTCCGCCAAAACATACCGGGTCCATAACTCCAATAGGCGGGTGATAGACTCGAAGAAACCAATCGCCTTTCTTCACTGGAATAATCGAATCCCCGTGTATATTGGGTAATGAAGTTGCTAAAGAAGGAGAAATACCAACTCTTCCCCGTGTTATATGCCAATACCGAGTTGTATTCAAATCGGTCGTCTGTTTTTCTATATCCTTGATCATCTAAATAACTTGATCCATAGGATGTGATGATCTTGTTATCCCACTTCCAATTATGATACTTGTAGTTGAAATCGTAGTTCACTACAACATTGGCAGAGACGGCATTTTCCCCTCCAGAAATCCAATTGGAATAAGCAGATTGATTGAATAAAAAAGAAAACCGACCTTCACCTGACCACTTTTTCTGGCGCAATTTCTTTTCAGCGTCTTCTATTTTCTTAATGGAGTCAATTCTTTTCTGAAGAGAATCAATTTTGATTTTTAGATTGATCTTGGTAATGGAATCAAGTTTACGTATAGAATCTGTTCTTACTTGTGAGAAAGCAGAAGTGCAAACAAAGAGTACGAAAATGAAAAGAGTTTTTTTCACGAGTTGGCTATCATCCCGCAAATTTAAAATATGCAACGAAAAATCAAAAAGCTATTTCTTTCTTTTATACAAAGGAACGGTTGAACAAGCTTCACCATACATAATGTTTTTGGCGACAGGTTGAATTCGATCAATTAAAAATGAAAATGCCGAGGGTGGAATTGGTTTGTCTGCACAACCTTTGATAATGATAGGCTTGTTTTCATATTCAGAAATATCAAGACCTTGAATTACCTCTTGAAAAATAACGGTTTCTAACAACTCTAGATTTCCAACAACCACTTTGTTCACATAAGGAGTCAATTCTGTTGATAATAACAAATAGGCCCATGAAGGAATGATGGCGTCTTCAGAACATGAGAGCGCTACGTAAGAATCTTGGTATTGCGACCAATCATGGTTTTTTACATGCTCGCGGAAATCCTTCTCTTTCAAGATGATTCCTTCAAACAACCAATCTTTGATATCGAAAAGAACTCGTTTTCCATTAGGATAGAACTCTTCCAAATCAATATTGATCAAAGGACTTTTTGCAACTCTATTTACAATTTCTTCCGCCATTTTTTTGATAACTGTTAACTGATCACTGAAAATTGATTACAGCATTCCCAATTCTAGTTTTGCCTCGTCACTCATCATGTCTTGGGTCCAAGTAGGATCAAACGTGATTTCAACTTCAGCATTGTTGATATCCTTCAACGACTTCACTTTCTCTTCTACTTCCACTGGAAGTGTTTCTGCAACTGGACAGTTTGGAGAGGTCAAAGTCATAAGAATTTTTGCATCATTCTCGTCATTTACGAAAACATCGTAAATCAACCCCAACTCATAAATATCAACTGGAATTTCTGGATCGTAAATGGTCTTTAAAACTCGTACGATTTTATCGCCTATTTCCTGTACAGCTTCTTCTGTCATTTTAGTTTCAATTATTGTGCAAAAATACGTGAATTTTTTCATTTAGATTTTTAGAGATAACTGAATGAAATAAATTCATGAATTAACGAAGTGGTTCTTGATGTGCGTCTAAATTTCGCTCAATGCAAGCACAAAATTTAGGCATTTACAGAAAAAAGATACGATGAAATTTAAGAATTTGCTTGCTGTGCAATTGCGTACAACTTAATCTGTTTCAGCATAGAGACCAAACCATTGGCTCTGGTTGGAGACAAATGTTCTTTCAATCCAATTTCATCAATAAAAGCAGTGTCGGCAGCCAAAATATCTTGTGGTGTTTGTTCGGTAAAGACACGCAATAAAAGTGCTACTAGCCCTTTGGTTAAAATAGCATCGCTATCTGCTGTGTAAAGAATCTTGTCACCTTGTAATTGTGAGTGCAGCCACACTTTAGATTGACATCCTTTGATGATGTTTTCATCTACCTTGTATTGTTGGTCAATCATAGGAAGAGATTTTCCCAATTCAATCAAATGCTCATATCGCTCCATCCAGTCGTCGAACATCTCGAACTCATCAATAATTTCTTCCTGTATTTCTCTAATTGTCATTTTTAAAACTTATTTTTGCCCTTTCTATATATCGTTGCAAATCGATTGCAAAATTACGATAAAAAGACAAGAAATGAGTAAACTATTAGCAGTAGGTACTGTTGCTTTCGACGCCATTGAAACTCCCTTTGGCAAAACAGACAAAATCTTAGGAGGATCAGGAACATTTGTAGGATTAGCAGCGGCTCAGTTTGGAGTGCAAACTGGAGTTGTATCTGTAGTTGGTGGAGATTTTCCACAGGACTATTTAGACATGATGAATGCCCGCGGAATCAATACAGATGGAGTAGAGATTGTTCCTGATGGAAAAACCTTCTTCTGGAGTGGAAGATATCATAACGATAT
>CAZTFN010000286.1:0-5177 GCA_964612905.1 uncultured Flavobacterium sp.
ATGTTCGAATTAACCGTATTCTTTGCAGCACACTTAATGGTAATCACATTTTACATGAGAAGTAGAATTTGGCCATTCAAAAAAGCTGAGAACCCAGATCCAAGAACAACAGACGATCACTTCTTAATGGAAATTCCAGTGGATGGAAACGAAGAAGAATTGACAAAGTTATTGAAAGAAACAGGAGCTGTAGAAATTAAAGTAGTAGAAGTAGAAGACGCACATGCGCATTAAAAGATATCGAATGAGAAAGTATTTGAAATTTAGCATTGCAATCCTAGTTGTAGCAAGTATGATGTCTTGCTCCGATAAGAAAACGCGTCAATACCAATATATGCCAGACATGTATACATCGGTTCCTTACAAAACGGATGGATCGAATGGAATCTGGAAAGATGGGATGGTAGATAGCAAGCCTGTTGCAGGAACGATTGCTAGAGGAAACGTGCCTTATGAATATGAAAATACCAATGATGGGTATGATTTAGCAAAAGCTGAATTGAAGAATCCATTAGAGGCGAACGAGGCGAACCTTGAAAACGGTAAAAAAATGTACGACATCTATTGTATCAGTTGCCACGGTAAGAAAGGTGATGGTCAAGGATGGTTGGTACAAAAAGAGAAAATAGGTGGTGTACCTTCTTATAATGATGCAGGAAGAGCCATCACTGAAGGAAGTATCTACCATGTGTTAATGTATGGAAAAGGGATCATGGGATCACATTCATCTCAATTGACACGAAAAGAACGCTGGCAAATTGTTCAGTACGTAGAAAAACTGAAAAGCGAGTTAAAATAATTACAACAGAAGAATACGAAAGATATGTATCAATTCTCAGGTAAAATAAAGTTATTCTCAATCATCCTTGTTGTTGTAGGTATACTAGGAATTGGATGGGGTTTTGCAACTGCACCAAGCACTGTTGAGGAAGCGAAAGAAATCATGGCCAAAAAGGCAGCTCATGGTGATCACGGACACGGAGATCATGGAGATGCGGCTCATCACGATGATCACAAAGGTCATGACGATCACACATCAGCAGAACACAAAGGCGAAGCTTCGCACGATTCCATTCACAAGAATGAAGACGAGCATCATGCAGACGATCACAAGAAAGAAGCTGATCATACAGCAGCTCACGGTGAGCACCATGGAGCAGATCATGAAGATCACCATGCAGAACACGTTTTTCACCAATTACAAAACAGACCTTGGGCGTCATTTTATGTAGCCCTGATATTCTTCTTAGGAATTACATTGTTAGTGCTTGCGTTCTATGCAGCCCAAAGAGTTGCACAATCAGGTTGGTCAATTGTATTGTTCCGTGTGATGGAAGCAATCACAGCGAACTTGGTTCCTACTTCGATCATCATGCTAATTGTGATCATCTTAACAGGAATGCACTACAACCACTTATTCGTATGGATGGGAGAAGGAGTAATGGACAAAACGAGTCCGAACTTTGATCCAATTGTATACGGTAAGAAATTATGGTTGAATACGCCAGGATGGATGATTCGTAGTATTATTTATCTATTAGGATGGAATGTATACAGATGGTGGATTAGAAGAAACTCTATCTTAGAAGATCAAGGAAGTGTCAAAGTATTCAAGAGAAACTACAATGTTTCTGTTGTGTTCTTGGTATTCTTTATGTTGACAGAATCTATGGCATCTTGGGATTGGATCATGGGATTAGATCCTCACTGGTTCTCTACCTTATTTGGATGGTATGTATTGGCATCTTTATTAGTAAGTGCTTTGACCGTAATCGCATTTGTAACGATTTACTTACGTTCGAAAGGATATCTTCCTAAAGTAAACGATAGTCATATTCATGACTTGGCAAAGTTCATGTTTGGATTCTCTGTATTCTGGACGTATTTATGGTTTGCTCAATTCATGTTGATTTGGTACGCAGACATTCCGGAAGAAACAACATATTTCGCATTAAGATTCAACGAATACAAGACCATATTCTTAAGTATGTTGGTGATGAACTTTGTATTCCCAATCCTATTGTTATTAAACAGTGACTTTAAGAGCAGACCTTGGTTTGTATTTATCGGTGGAACTGTGATTTTGATTGGTCACTATGTAGACTTATTCATCATGATTATGCCAGGAACTGTAGGAGGAAGTTGGAGTTTTGGAATTCCTGAATTAGGAGCAGCCTTATTCTTCATTGGAGTTTTCATCTACACTGTATTTAGTGCATTTGCAAAAGCAGATCCAGTGGCGAAAGGAAATCCATTCTTGAAAGAGAGTGAACATTTCCACTATTATAATATTGAACATCATTCAGGATCAGAAGACGATCATCATTAATCTAAATTAATTAAGAAGAAAGACTATGTTAGCGTTATTTTATATTTTCATAGGTGTTGCAATCGGAGTGAGCTTCTGGCAAATTACCAGGATCATGAACTTCAGAAGTGTGATCGCTACGGATAAGGATAACAACTTCCAAGGAAAAATGTGGATTGGATTTGCGGTATTCTTTTACGCAATGATGATTTACTGTTTGATTTGGATGAATGTTGTTATGTTACCTGAATCGGCATCTGTTGAAGGAGAGCACGATGATAGATTATTTAATATCTCATTCTGGTTGATTGGAATTGCTCAGTTCATTGTACAATTCTTAATCTTCTGGTTCAGTTATAAGTATAGAGGGAAACAAGGAAACAAAGCGAAGTTTTTCGCGGATAGCCATAAATTAGAGTTAATTTGGACAGTCGCACCTGCGGTCATTTTGGTTGTGATGATTGGTTACGGATTGTGGCAGTGGAACAATGTAATGTATGTAGATGCTGATGAAGATCCAATCATTATTGAGGTATATTCAAAACAATTCGGATGGCACGCGAGATATGCTGGTGAAGACAATACCTTAGGATTAGGAAATGTAAACTTCATTAACATCAACGCAGGAAACCAAATGGGAGTAGACATGTCTGATGATGCCTCTTTAGATGATAAAGAAGTTTCAGAATTGCACTTACCAAAAGGGAAGAAAGTACTGTTTAAGTTCCGTTCTCAGGATGTATTGCACTCAGCATACATGCCTCACTTTAGAGCACAGATGAACTGTGTTCCAGGAATGGTAACTCAATTTGCCTTCACTCCAAAGTATACGACAGAAGAAATGAGACAGAATTCTGAAGTGGTTGAGAAAACCAAGAGGATTAATGAAGTTCGTAAGAGAAATGGAGAAGAAGAAATGTATGAATTTGATTATATCTTGTTATGTAACAAGATTTGTGGAGCGTCGCACTACAACATGCAGATGAAGATTGTTGTAGAGGAAGAGGATCAATACAATGATTGGTTAGCACAACAACCAACATTGTCTGAAACGATTAAAAAATAATAAGAAAGAAGACTTTAAAAGAGATAAGATTATGTCAGAGCATCATCACAAAGAAACGTTCGTAACGAAGTACATCTTTACTATAGATCATAAAATGATCTCAAAGCAGTTCTTAATTACGGGGATGATCATGGGAGTGATTGGAGTATTCATGTCTATGTTATTCCGATTACAATTGGCTTGGCCGGAGAAATCATTTACGATTATTGAAGCATTTTTAGGACCACACCAAAACGATGGTGTGATGAATCCTGATATGTACCTTGCATTGGTAACCATTCATGGTACCATCATGGTATTCTTTGTACTAACAGCAGGACTGAGTGGTACATTCTCAAACTTATTAATTCCATTGCAGATTGGAGCACGTGATATGGCATCTGGTTTCTTAAACATGATCTCTTATTGGTTGTTCTTTATCTCTTCTGTAATTATGGTAATTTCCTTATTTGTTGAAGCGGGACCAGCATCAGCAGGATGGACAATTTATCCTCCATTAAGTGCCTTACCTAAGGCGATTCCAGGGTCTGGATTAGGAATGACTTTATGGTTGGTGTCCATGGCTATTTTCATTGCCTCTTCGTTGATTGGATCACTAAACTATATCGTAACTGTGATCAACTTACGTACAAAAGGAATGAAGATGACAAGATTGCCATTGACAATTTGGGCGTTCTTTATCACTGCGATCATCGGGGTGGTTTCATTCCCAGTACTATTATCAGCAGCCTTGTTATTGATCTTCGATAGAAGTTTTGGAACCTCATTCTATTTATCCGATATCTTTATCGGTGGAGAGGTACTCCATTATCAAGGAGGATCACCTGTATTATTTGAACACTTATTCTGGTTCTTAGGACACCCAGAGGTATACATTGTATTACTTCCGGCACTTGGAATCACATCAGAAATTATATCAACACATTCACGTAAACCGATCTTCGGATACCGTGCGATGGTAGGATCTATCATGGCGATTGCGTTCTTATCAACAATCGTATGGGGTCACCACATGTTTATCTCTCCCCCCCACCCATTCCTAGGATCTGTATTTACGTTTACAACCTTATTAATTGCAATTCCATCTGCGGTAAAAGCGTTCAACTATATCACAACGCTGTGGAAAGGAAATCTCCAATTAAATCCAGCAATGCTATTCTCCATCGGATTGGTTTCTACATTCGTATCAGGAGGTTTAACAGGATTGGTATTAGGAGACTCTGCATTAGATATCAACATTCACGATACATATTTCGTAGTAGCGCACTTCCACTTAGTAATGGGTGTATCTGCAATCTTCGGAATGTATGCAGGAATCTATCACTGGTTCCCTAAGATGTACGGTAGAATGATGAACAAAACAATGGGATACTGGCACTTCTGGATCACAATGATCTCTGCATACGGAGTGTTCTTCCCAATGCACTTTATTGGACTCGCTGGATTACCACGTAGATACTATACAAATACCATGTTCCCAATGTTTGATGACGTAGCAGATACAAACGTTGTGATTACCATATTTGCTTTGGTTGGTGGAGTTGCTCAGTTGATTTT
Source organism: uncultured Flavobacterium sp. (assembly GCA_964612905.1). Classification (GTDB taxonomy): domain Bacteria; phylum Bacteroidota; class Bacteroidia; order Flavobacteriales; family Flavobacteriaceae; genus Polaribacter. The sequence goes on from CAZTFN010000286.1 coordinate 4,932, forward strand.
CTTAGCCAATTTCTTCATCTCAATCTACAGAGGACAGAAAGCATCTCAGAATCCATGGAACTCAAATACGATCGAGTGGACTACCCCAGTAGAGCACTTGCATGGTAACTGGCCAGGGAAAATTCCTGAAGTACACAGATGGGCATACGACTACAGTAAGAAAGTAGACCCAGAAGATGATAACAGCGACTACTTACACGGTAAAGATTGGGTGTCACAAGTAACACCACTTTTACCAGGAGAAGA
>CAZTFN010000287.1:0-5140 GCA_964612905.1 uncultured Flavobacterium sp.
ACTTCAGAACTGTCTCAAAGCTTTAATTTAGAGTTTTATGGTCGAGTTGATCTTCGTCCGACTTGGTTGGCAGAGCGTCAACAAGTGGTTGACGGGACAGATTCTGCGGAGTTTAATGGTGAATTAAACGCTTGGGTTGCGAAAGATGGAAATAATCCTTGGTTTACTGTTTTTGGTTCTAATCAAGCTTCACTAGGAAATGCTAAAAGCGCATATGCTAACTTGGGCAATGGTGAGTCATCTATACCTCTAAGCTATAAGGTAGATTTAAAAGCTGGAGAAACCAAAACTGTTGATTTTGTGGTGGCAGGTTCCTACACATCCCAAGAGAATGCAATTGCTACTTATAAAAACATTCATGCCAATGCTTTCAATCTATTGAAGGCGAAAAGAGATCGATACGAACAAATTGCCAATCAAACCAAATTGACAATTCCTGACAAACAGTTACAAGAAACTTTTGAATGGCTGAAATACAACTCAGATTGGCTCGTGCGTACAGTTCCTGAAATTGGTACTGGAATTGCTGCGGGAATCCCAGATTACCCTTGGTGGTTTGGTGTCGATAGTGAATATTCCTTGAAAGGATATATGGCAATTGGTCAAACGGAAACCGTTGATAAAACCATTCGTCTTTTGGATAGCATTTCTGAAGCTACCAATGGCAACGGAAAGATTGTTCATGAAGTTTCAACCAATGGCGTGGTTTTCAACCCAGGGAATATTAATGAGACACCACAATTCGCTTCCTTGATTTGGGAAGTCTACCTGTGGAATGGAGACATTAAGTTCTTAGAAAAATACTACCCAACTATTCAAAAAGGATTGGCTTGGTTGATGGAAGAAAACGATAAAGACAAGAATCTCTTTCCTGACGGATTCGGAATGATGGAAATACATGGATTGGATAGCGAAATGATTGATGTTGCTGCCTACACGCAAAGAGCCTTTTTAGATGCATCCTATATTGCCAAAGAATTGAATGATCTTGAGTCTTCCAGAGCATACAGAACTTTGGCGGAACAAATGAAAAGAAAAATCAATGATGAATTCTGGTCCGAAGAGTTTCAATCTTATGCCGATTGCATTGGAACCGACAAACAAGCAATACACCTGATTGAAGATGCTATTGTAAGAGCAGATACGTTGAACAAACCTTGGGCGGTTGAAGAATTGAAGGCAACGATGAAGGCAATCAAAAAGAATCCTTCCAAAAAACCAAGACCTTTTGTATTGCATCACAATTGGGTTGTAAACACTCCAATGGAAATGGGTATCGCCGACAGTCAAAAAGCCAAGAAAGCACTCAAGACAGCTGAGAAGTTTGTGAATCCTTTTGGGGTTTTCGTAACGGGAATTGATCGTGATGACTCTGCAGGATCTGATGACGGATCATTTAAGGGAAGTAAAATCTTCTCTTACACAGGTGCGGTAATGACACTGCCAACAGGAGTACAAGTAGTTGCTGAAAACAACTATGGAAACCCTGACCAAGCGTTGAATTACCTAAAAAGAATGTCACGAACCTTTAGCTATGCCCTACCTGGAAGCATGTATGAAGTCTCTCCAGATTATGGGATGATTGCTCAGGCTTGGAATATCTACAGCTTCGCAGTACCTATCGTACAACAAAATTTTGGAATCAAACCACAGGCGCAAAATAGAAAAATCAGAATTCAGCCCATGATGCCCTCAGAATGGAATGAGGCTAGTCTCGAGAATGTAAAAGTTGCCAATAACAACATCTCGATGAAATATAAAAAAGAGAAAGGCATTATCACCTTAGAGATAGAGCAAGCTCTGGAATGGGATCTTGAGATTGTTTTTCCTTTTGATTATTCAGTGGTGAATAGCGAAGGCTTAGAATCGAAGAAAATGGGTCATGGATTGACCATCTATTCCAATAAGCCCACTTCCAAAATTCTAGTGAGAGCCAAGTAATATTGGGAACAAAAACAAAATATCTACAGCTTCCTTTTCACTTTGATGAGCAAAAGCTAAAGAACGATCTAGAGATCATTTTTAATGGTAAGTGGTCGCCAATGCTTTACAAACACAATTATGAAGGTGGTTGGAAGTCGGTTGCTCTGTATGCTCCTGATGGAAACCCAGAAAATATCTTCGCACACAATGATGCTAGAAATGAATTGAAGCCCACGCCTGCTTTAAACGATTGTCATTATTTTCAGGAAGTGATTCACTCCTTTAAAGCCCCTCTTCTATCGGCACGGTTACTAAGACTCTCGATTGGATCAATCATCAAACCTCACAAGGATCATAGAATGGGGTATGAAGACAACAATTTTAGAATTCATATTCCCATCACAACTAACAATAAGGTTTCTTTCATATTGGATGATGAGAAGTTAACATTGTTGCCCGGTAAGTGTTGGTACATTAATGCCAATTTTACGCATTCAGTATCAAACTTTGGCAAAGAAGATCGGGTTCATCTTGTAATTGACTTGGAAAGAAATTCATGGTCCGACGAACTTTTCTTCTCACTTGCTCCCAAAGAAACTTTGATAGACTGCAATGATCAAATGAGTTCGGAAATGATTGAAAATTTGATGACTCAGTTCAAAAAATCAGGGGTTGAAATTCCCGAATACATTTCCCAAGTAATAAAAAAATAGTAATTACTTATTTAACAACGAAACGACAAATGAGGTAAAATTTTAATAACCAGCAAGTTATTAAGATTAATTTTGTAAATTTAACAGACCAACGAAAAACTAACTGTCTATATTTTTGTCTCTAAAAACATTTTAGTCTCCCCTGCATTAACGCATAAAACTAGAGGCAAAGAAGAAATCCGAGTTTAACAACTCGGATTTTTTTATGACTATCATGTTTCAAATAAGGAAAAACACCCTAAATTCTTAATTAAGTACTATTACCTATTGTATAAGAACAATTTCTAACTATATTTGCAGCAAATTTCCGGAAAGGTTTAAGAAATTTGACCTTTCGTCCCTCGGATAATTTAGGTAGGCGCCCCTTAGTTTACCGGCATAAAAAGAACACACTCCCAAAAGAACAACCCTAAAATTAGATATAATCTAGTGTAACGCTTAATTATATTTAATCAAATGAAGAACATGATCCTAATGGTGCTATTATTAATGGCCCCGTTATGTTATGCTCAAACAATTTTCTCTCATGAGAGAGAGATTGCGAATAAAGACAAGTATGTCTTTAGTGAGATTGATTTCTACAACCAAAATGATGGCTTAAAGCTATCGGGGACACTTATTGCCCCTACTTCTGCTTATAAAAAAGTCATTGTTATCTTACCTGGTTCTGGTAAAGACACCAGAAATTCCCATTTTAAATTAACTGAAGAGTTCCTAAAGAAAGGGATTGCTGTATACCGCTTTGACGAACGTGGTGTTGGTAAATCCGAAGGAAAGTTCACTACAGCGATTTCTGGATTGACGTATGATTTGGCATATGCCATCAAACATCTAAGATCAGAATCGATACTAAAAGACAAACGAATTGGTGTATTGGGCCATAGCCTTGGTGGAATGGCTTCTATTGTAGCACACCAAATATTTAGCGATAAAAACACCCAAATCGACTTTTTAATTCAAGTTGCATCTCCCGTGAAAAGTTTTTCAGATGCATCAAGATATCAAATACAAACCCTCCCTAACTATCAAGTAAAGAACAGATCAAACAAAGAACTAATTCAACTACTTGATACCCTTGTGCACATCACAAATCATAACAAGTACTCCCAAATCAGTGATGTTGCTCTTAGAAATAAAGGAATTCAAGCCATCAAACAACGAGGCTTTGAATTACAAGACATTAAATTCTGGAGCTATACGCACATCGATTTGTATAAACATGACTATGAAGATGCTTACAAGCAACTTCAAATCCCCACCATGTATGTAATCGGTAGCAAGGACCAATATGTTAATCCTATTGCTGAAGTAAACCGATTAAAGCAAATCGAAAACCCCCACATTACAATCAAGGTGATGAAGAATTTAAATCATTACCTAACCTCTGGAGCATTGAGCCCTGATGTTTTATACAACATCGACGCAAGTGCTACGGAAGCAATTATGAACTGGATCGAGAAAATTTAACAAACCTACCTCCTAAACTAGGTTTATCAAGTTCATAGACATAACGATCACAAAACCTCCTAAAAGCATGTGACGTTGCATTGAGTTTTCATTCAAAAACTCAAGGTAAAAGCATTAAGTCGTCCCCAAGATTTATACCTGTTTGTACGGGCTAACTCCCTATTGGTTAGCCCCGTACAGACAAACAAATGAGTAAATCCTTAATTAATATATATTTATGAAAACGAAGTTTAATTTTTTGATAGCTGTAGCTTTGGTAAGCACACTATCAGTAGCAAATGCTCAAAAGAGCGACCAACAAGGTGTGACCATTGGAATGGATCTTCAACCCATTCTACAGATGGATATTGATGCTCCCAAAATGATTCAATTTGTCTTTGATGAAAAGAACAAATATTCAAAAGGAATCACTCAAGACGCAGCAACAACCATCAAAGTAACTTCAACTGTAAAGTGGGATTTGTATGCTGTAGGAAGATCTCAAGGAAAAAGCCCAAATGGAGCGAGTTATTGGGATCAAGAAGAAAGTTTTGGAGCTTCTGTAAACTCAGTGGCCGACCTTCCTTTGAGTATGGTTGAACTGAGACAAAGACAAGTCAACAACGGAAATGTAAACACATCCGCTACGTATGCTGATTACAGTCAAGAGTTCTCTAGTAACTTCAGACCGAGTGCAGCAAACAGTTTGTATGTAAGTCCAAATGGCACTCCTACTCCACCCAACAAATTTGGAAAGTACATCGCAGGTCATAGCGGAATCTCTGATGATCTTACAAATGGTTATATGCCAGCAGGAAGCTATGTTTCTGACAATTGTATTGGAACCAACTTTGAATTTGTAATGGACTACAGAATTTTGCCTGGATTCCCTGCAATTTTCCCAAATGCATTTAGTGCAGATGCTTCCGTTGCTGAGAATATAGTGGCTTCAGCAAATGCGAATTCAGTAATGGTTGGAGGGGCAGCAGGAAATGGAAATCAGGCCTATGCTGAACCTGGAGTATATACAATGACAGTACAGTACGTTTTACTAGAAG
>CAZTFN010000288.1:0-5116 GCA_964612905.1 uncultured Flavobacterium sp.
AACAATTAAAGTCTAAATTCACACTTATGAGAAAGCTTCTAATATTGGGATTATTTTTAGTTGGAATTATTTTCATTCCTTCTCTTTTCTCGGACCCTAGAGGTCTCATATTTCCATTAAACAAAACCTCTAACACTTTACCTGACAGCGTCAAAATCAAAGAGTTCAATCAATGGGAATATGTCAAAACTAGACTCTTTCCAACAGGTGGGGATGTTACTCCAAAATTTCAAGGTCCTATTTTAATTAGTTTGGAAAACGCAACAGCCGAACAAACCTTATTGGTACGTGATATCGTCAAAGAAATTGGAGCGTTAATCCCGAATAAAACCATCAGTCTCTACAAAGATTACACTGGGTTCACCAGTCACCAGATTATAGATAGTGTTTCTGACTCGTCCGTCTTGAATGACCTTTTTGATTTATACACAGAAAGCATCAGCCTTACATTCGGAGAGAAGCCTAGTCCCAACACAGATTACATCAGAGCTTCTGGAATGGTGTATCCAAGATTGGAATCTTCTATTTTAAGCGATAGTGTGGTGATTCAACGAAACCGAAAAGCATTTCTTCCAGTCAGAGAAACTACAGGTTCCATACTCTGTTTTAATTTCTCTAAGGATAGAGATTCTGTAAAAATGAAAAGCTACATCAAGTACGAACTGCTGCGATCTCTTTGTGTGATCGCAGATTATAAAGATTTTAATTTTAACGGTGAAAATGCTATTAAAAGTCTCCACAGATTTCAATTCATTATGGGAAATGGTAATGGTGTATACAGTACTTCAGAATACCATCCAGAAAATTATACAATCACAGAAGATGACAAATTTTTGCTTGAAAAGCTGTATTCGGATAATTTTAAAACTGAATTCAAAAGCTATTTAACGAAGAACTACCCAACACTTTATGTGTACAATTTCTACTATGCTGCTAAAATGAAAATCTTCTCAGAGGTTTTAGCACTTCTTATTGGAGTCGTTATTTTGATCCTTTCTTTATCTATTTTGCACAAGAGAAGATTCCGATTCGAGTTAATGAGCTATCTCATTCCAATTCTATTGATTAACCTGTCAATTCTCGGATTGTCGAATTTAGTTCGCTTCCTTCAAATTGACTATATGTTGTCTATTTATTACGGAAAACTTTTGACTCGTTTTACCTTCTACGTCATTCTTATCAGCATTGCACAATCTCTAATTATGTGGAGTATTGAGTATTTTTTGAAGAAAAAGTTCAACAATTTTGCACCACTTCTTATTTTGAAAATGATCGTTACCTTTTCCATTTTTCTATTACCATATTACTTCGTTAGTTGGTACTCATATAGGTTTGTGCAAAATATTTTAATGGTCAATTTGATCATCGCTATATCACGAGGGCTTTATCTATATCTCAATCATTATTCAGCTTCGATCACCAGAAAAAAAGACCTAGAAATAAGTCAGCTTAAAGAGTTACAACTCACTACAGAACTCAATTCTCTGCATGCACAGATCAATCCTCATTTTCTATACAATGCACTGAATTCTATTGCGAGTCTTTCAAAAGTTGATGGTCACAAAACCGAAAAAATGGCTTTATCTCTTTCAGATTTGTTCCGTTATTCTGTGAATAGAAAGGGCGAAAAAATGTCCAGTATTCGAGAAGAGGTAGAAATGGTACAGAACTACTTGCAAATTGAAAAGATTCGCTTTGAAGACAGGCTTGAGTTTACCATTGAAGTGGATGATTCGCTTCAGGAAGTGGAAATTCCTAGGTTTATTCTTCAACCTCTCATTGAAAATGCCATCAAACATGGAATTTCAAAAGTTGAACACCATGGTTTTATTGGGTTACAAATTGAACACAAGCAGGAGAATTTAGTCATTACCGTAAGCGATAATGGCCCAAAATTCCCTGAAGGATTGGTAAGTGGACATGGATTACAAAGTGTATTTGATTTACTCCGCCTAAGCTACGGAGAACAAGCCTCCATGAATTGGGAAAACTTGCCGAAAAAGAAAATTACCATTACTATTACATCCAGTTTTTAATCATGAAGTCGTATACCACTTTAATAATCGATGATGAAAAACTAGCTAGAGAACGCTTAAAAAAACTCCTAGCTAGTTTCGATTCAACTTTCAATGTCATTGGTGAAGCCAAAAATGGGAATGAGGCTGAGCAACTCATCCTAAACTTGCAACCTGATACTATTTTTTTAGACATAGAAATGCCTGGAAAGAGTGGATTTGAATTGTTATCGAGTTTACCCAAACTTCCTATCGTTATTTTTTGCACAGCTTATGAAGAGTATGCCTTAAAAGCATTCAATACCAATAGCATTGACTATTTAATCAAACCTGTAAAACTAGATCGGCTTGAGCAAACTGTAAAGAAGATCAACTCGCTACAAAACAATTTAACATCGCATCAACTTCAGCAAGTCATTCAGGAAATCTCTCAAAAGAAGCAAGAAAAAAAGATGACCTCCATCACGGTAAAAAAGAAGGATAAAATCATCTTTATCAAACTTGAGGATGTGAGTTATTTTGAAGCTAAGGACAAATACTTGAACATTCATACCGATCAGGGAGAGGAAATTATCGAGCAATCTTTGTCCAAGCTTGAAACAAAACTCCCTGAATATTTTTTACGAGTTCATCGAAAGTATGTGATTAACACCCATTTTATCAAAGACTTTCAAAAGTATTTTAATAGCAGATACCTCATCACATTGAATGATAAAAACAATACCTCAATTACCTCAGGAAGAAGTTATAAGGAACAGCTAACGAATTGGATGAATTTATAACTGTACTACTTACTAGGTCCAAAATAAATTTTAATAGAATAGAAGTTTGATAAATCTCTGTTTTTCTTTTTAATCAATTACTTTCTAAAACTCGCTTTCCCCTTTCAAATAAATTCCTACATTTATAAGGAAATCAACTGCTTACAATCGACTATAACTGGGGATCAATGAGGATTTCAAACTGAAATTCTTTCCCTTTTAAGGGTATTTTTTCCGTTTGAGTCATTAATAATTGTAAAAAACAGTCAATCCGTCGTTCCTTTGAACTCGAATTGTTTCAGCATGCTGGAACGCTAACATTAGATCATCCAAATAAAACATCAAATGAAAAAACTATTCACCCTTAGCATCCTTGTAGGTCTTACAATGGCTTCTTGTACCACTTCGGAAATCCCAGTAGATGAAGTGACAGAACCTATTGTAGAACTCGTGACCTACACAGGAGATGTCAAAGCCATTATCGACAACAATTGTATTGGTTGTCATGGAGCTTCAAATCCACAAGCTGGATTAAGTCTGGTTACCTATCAGCAAGTACGAACTGCTGCTGAAAATGGAAACTTAATTTTTAGAATGAACAACGCAACCAATCCGATGCCGCCAAGTGGTACTCTTTCGGCCAACGTAAGAGCTATTATTGATGCTTGGGCAGATGACGGATTCCCAGAAAATTAAGATCATGAAGAAAACAATCGCCATATTGATTGTTCTTGTAAGCTGTCAAGTAGCATTTGCTCAAACTTACTTTACAAGAACGGGAACCACAGATTTTAAAGCCTCCGTAGAAGCTTTTGAACCTGTAGAAGCTACGAACAACAGTACCACTGCCATTTTGAAAACACAAACTGGCGACGTTGCTGCGCAACTTTTTATCACTGCCTTTAAATTTAGAGTTGCTTTGATGCAAGAGCATTTCAATGAAAACTATATGGATTCGGATAAATACCCGAAGGCTGTTTTTAAAGGAAAACTAAAAGACTTTGATTTCAGCAGCTTTTCTGGAGAACAGGAATACGATCTTTCTGGAACATTAACAGTAAGAGGAGTGAAAAAGGAAATCAACAGTAAAGCCACTTTAAAGAAAGTTGGAGATAATATTCAAATGAGTACTGTTTTCACTGTTGAACCTCAAGACTTTGACATTAAAATACCAAGTATTGTACGCAAGAAGATCGCCGATAAAATTAACGTAAGTATCAGTTATGAGCTTGTCGAAAAAAAGTAAAGTAATCATCGTCCTGTTGCTTTTTGGAGTAGCAGTTGCGTACGCTGTGTTTCAGTATTCCATGCAACCACCAACAAAAATCGAATCTAAAAAAGTAGACTTTACTGGAACCTCTGATGAGTTTTTAGCAAAAGTAACCGCCGATTTTTCTGCTTGGCAAGACAAGGTAGTCGTAATTACGGGTGCTATTACCAACAACGATTCCAACGGAATTACCTTGAGCAATCAGATTTATTGTCAATTTAGAGAAGATGTTGACAAAGCAGCCATTATAGGAAACCAAAGCATCACATTAAAAGGTCGTGTCATTGGATATGACGACCTACTAGAAGAAGTGAAATTAGATCAATGCATCATTCAACCATAACTAATCAACAACCATGAAAAAATATATTTCTTTTTTAATCATCCTCTTTTTGAGCCTATCGATTTCGGCACAAGACGATCTCTTGGACGAACTAGATGAAGTAACCGAGAAGGGAACCACCTTTGAATTACCAGCCTTCAAAGCCATGAAGATTGGAAACTTACAATCAACGAAAGTAGCCGATAAAGGTGATATGTATTTGTATGTATCACACCGTTTTGGAACCTTACAAGACGGATTTGAAACCTTTTTTGGACTCGACAATGCGAATACCAAAATTCAACTGGTTTGGGGTCTTTGGGAAGGCATTCAATTAGGAATTGCGCGTGAATCTTTACGACAGACCTATTCTACCCACGTTAAAGCTCGATTGGCAAAGCAATCGGATAAGAACCCGTTCAATTTTGTCTTCTACGGAACCGCAAATATTGATACTCAATTAGACGAGAATCAATTGCCAACCTTAGAGTTTGGTGACCGAATGAGTTATGCTGCCCAGTTATTAGTCTCAAGAAGGTTCTCAGATAAGTTCTCTTTTTTAGTGGCTCCTTCTTACATCCGTCAGAATTTACAAAACTTGAATCTGGTTGGAGAAGCCAATCACAATCAGTTTGCCTTAGGTTTGGGTGGACGCATGAAATTGAGCAAACGTATGAGCTTTAATGTGGATTATGCGTACAACTTTAATAGAGCAAGCAACTCTTTGTTCAGCGATCCGTTGACCATT
>CAZTFN010000289.1:0-5091 GCA_964612905.1 uncultured Flavobacterium sp.
GTGGAAAAGAGCTTTTCTGGGGCGTAAATCATGAACTTGGTGAAAAGGGGAAAGAACCAAAACGAGTGGAAGTGAAACGATATGGCAAAAGACCTATCATTTCAAATTCTCATTTGAGAACTTGGGTTCCTAGAGGGTATATTGTTGTTCATTCTTCTTCTCCTGGAACTGGATTGTCACAAGGATCTCCCACCGTTGGAGGGAAAAATGAATCCTTGGGACCAAAAGCTGTGATCGACTGGCTTTGCGGACGTGGAAAAGGATTTACTTCTCCATATGGAACCGATCCTGTAGAAGCTTTTTGGTCGACAGGAAAAGTCGGAATGACAGGAACTTCCTATAATGGAACCATTCCTTTAGCTGCTGCAACAACAGGTGTGGAAGGCTTGGAGGCCATCATTCCAATTGCTCCAAACACCTCCTACTATCACTATTACCGATCCAATGGATTGGTGCGTGCGCCAGGAGGATACCAAGGTGAAGATATTGATGTACTGTATGATTTCATTCATAGTGGTGGTGAGGAAATGATTCCGAATAAAAACTACATGAAAGACAATCCGAACTCTAAAGAGTTCATCAGAAAAAGAGATTACAATAATTTGACGGTTCGTGACAATGAATTGCTGAAAGGTATGGATCGTATTACAGGTGATTGGAACGATTTTTGGGCTGGAAGAGATTACCTTTTACAGATGAAACCTATGAAGGCTGCTTTGTTGATGTCGCACGGATTCAATGATTGGAACGTGATGCCAGAACACAGTTACCGAATTGCCATGAAAGCCAAAGAAATGGGACTTCCCACTCAAATCTTTTACCATCAAAATGGGCATGGTGGACCTCCTCCTATGAAAATGAGAAATCGCTGGTTTACGCGCTATTTACATGGAATCCAAAATGGTGTTGAGAATGACGCCAAAGCATGGATCGTTCGTGAAGAAGACGACCGAAAAGAACCTACTCCATATAAAGATTACCCAAATCCTGATGCCACAGATGTAACATTGCACTTGCAAAGAGGTGGAGCAACTATTGGAGGATTGTCTTCTCAATTTACCAAGACAAAATCGAAAGAAACCTTGGTAGATGATTCTTCTATTTCTGGAAAAGAATTGGCAAAGGCATCAAACTCAAAGAATCGATTGATCTATGCCACACCTGTATTAAAAGAAGATGTTCATATTTCTGGACTGCCTCAAATTACGGTGAGAATTGCAAGCAACAAACCTGCTGCCAACCTTTCCGTTTGGTTGGTTTCTTTGCCTTGGAACGACGACAAGAATGCGAGAATTACCGAGAACATCATCACAAGAGGTTGGGCAGACCTTCAGAATTACAAATCTATTTCGAAGAGCAAGCCTTTGAAGGTTGGCAAGTTTTACGAAATGACTTTTGACTTACAACCTGATGATCAAGTCATTAAAAAAGGGCAGCAAATTGGATTGATGATCTTTTCAAGTGATACGCAATTCACATTGTTACCGAAACCTGGAACAGAACTCACGGTTGATTTAGACAAAACGAAATTAGTACTTCCAATTGTTGGCGGAGCGGAAGCTTTCAAAAAGGCAACGGAATAATCTGTACAAAGTAATAGGATGAAATTCACTTGCTCCGTTATTGTTGAAAAACCACTACAAGAAGTTGCCGATTACTTTGCCAATCCCAAGTACTTGAAAGAGTATCAGGAAGGATTTCAAAGAAAAGAATTGGTTTCAGGTGAAGTTGGTCAAAAAGATGCAGTTTCAACCATATGGTACGGTGAAGGCAAACGAGAAATGGTTCTTACAGAAACCATTCTAAAAAATGATTTGCCTCATGAATTCGTAGGGCATTATCATCATAAGCATATGGACAATATAATGAGAAGTGTATTTACAAAAATCGAAGACCAAAAAACTCGATATGATGCGGAGATACACTACACCGAATTCAGAGGTTTTATGGTAAAAGCAATGGTTCTATTTTTCCCTTCTATGTTTAAGAAGCAAGTTCAAAAGTGGTTGGATAATTTTAAAACCTTTGTAGAGCGTCAATAAGATGAAGAAGATTTACTTCATATCTATCATGCTAACACTTTTGAGTGCTGGCATTTCTTTTGGTCAAAATTTAAAGAAACACAGATGGAACCAACGAGTTTTGATCGTCACTGCAAAGAATATTAGCCTTTTAAAAGAGCAAATGGATTCCTTGACCAAAGACATCCAAGGATTACAAGAACGCAAACTTGCTATTTATCAGGTTACGCCCAATGGGTATGCCAAAGGAACGCGAATGACCAACTGGACAAAAACCAAAGACTTCTATCAGAAGATTACCAAAAGAAAGAAGAATTTTGAAGTGATTTTAATTGGTTTGGACGGTGGAGTGAAACTCAGACAAACCGAACTGCTCACTTTAGAAAAATTATTTACCTTGATTGACGGAATGCCAATGCGACGAGCTGAAATTAAAAACTAAACCAACCAACTTGAAACATACAGACATTATTATTGCAGGAGCAGGATTATCGGGAGTGGGAGCAGCATGTCATTTGGAACGAAAAAGTCCTGAGAAGAAGTATCGGATTTTAGAAGCAAGAGAGGAAATTGGCGGAACATGGAGTCTTTTTAAATATCCTGGAATTCGATCTGACTCTGATATGTATACCTTTGGATATTCCTTCAAAACTTGGGACAATCCCAAACAGTTTGCGGATGCTCCCAGCATTCTTACCTACGTAAATGAGGCTGCCGATGAGTATCAAATTCGAGATAAGATTCAATACAACACACAAGTGCTATCCGTCAATTTTGATACTCAGAAAAACATCTGGGAAGTAGAAGCTTTAAATAAAAAGACTTCTGAAAAAGAAGTCTATACTTGCAACTATCTATTCGTCTGTACAGGGTATTACAATTACAAAAATGGATACACTCCAGACTTCAAAGGAATCAAAGACTATAAAGGAAGGGTGATTCACCCACAACATTGGCCTGAGAATTTTGATTATGAAGGTAAGAAAGTTGTGGTCATTGGAAGTGGAGCAACTGCTGTTACTATCGTACCTAAGATGGCCGAGAAAACAGCAAAGATTACCATGTTGCAGCGATCGCCGACTTATGTTGGAGCCTTTCCAAACAAGGATAAAGCTGCTATTTTCCTAAAGAAAATTCTTCCTAAGAAAACGGCACATCGAGCCATTCGATTTAAGAACATCTTGATTCAAATTATTTTCTTCAATGCCTGTAGAACATGGCCTAATACCATGAAGAACCTCCTCATCAAAGGTGCGCAAAAGCAATTGGGCGATGTTCCTGCACGACCGCACTTCGAACCGAATTATAGACCTTGGGATCAACGATTTTGTGTTGCTCCAGATGGCGACTTATTCGCAACCTTAAAAGCAAAAAAAGCGGATATTGTTACGGATCATATTGAAGAATTTAATGAGAACGGAATCTTACTAAAATCAGGAAAACAATTGGATGCAGATGTGGTGATCACAGCAACAGGACTGAAATTACTTGCTTTCGGTGGAGCCGATATTAAAATTGATAACGAGCTATTCGACATCTCAAAATCACTAACCTATCGAGGTTTGATGTTGAGCGACTTACCCAATGCTATCTTCTTTGCTGGATATACCAATGCTTCATGGACCTTAAAAAGTGATTTGACCAGTGAATATGCAAGTCGATTGCTGAGATATATGGATCGCAAAGGGTACAACTATTTTGTTCCAAAAGTAGTAGACAACGACATGGCGTCTATTCCATTGTTAAATCTGAACTCAGGATATATCTACAGATCTGAACATGAGTTCCCAAGACAAGGAGAGAAAATCCCTTGGCGATTGTATCAAAACTACTTTAGAGATTTCAAAACACTGCGCATCAATAAAGTGACGGATAAGCAGTTGCATTTTAAATAAAAGAGCCCGCTATTGAGCAGACTCTTTTTTCAACATTCCCATCAGGAGCAATAGAAATAGAATTCCTACCATGGTGAACACCGTGATGATTATCCATGTGGTATCAAATCCGATTCGGTCTATCAACTGCATTCCTGAATTGTGTCCAAAGATGTGCGCTATGGAAAATGCCACCGTGTAGAATCCCATGTACTCACCAAGATTTCCGCGTTTCGCGCGCTCAATAACAAAAGCATTTGAATATGGAAACGCCAGCATCTCCCCGAAAGTCATTAAAATAATTCCTGCAACCAGCACCCATGATGATGGAGAAACAAGCAGCACAGCAAAACTGAGTGCTACTAGGAATACTCCTGCTGTGGTTAAGAATATCTGAGAGTATTTGGTTCCTTCCAACCATTTCACCATAGGCATTTCAAATACAAAAATGATGAACCCGTTCAAAGCGAAAAGCAATCCAATCTCCAACTCAGATAGGAAATGACCATCTCTGTAATACAGCGGCATTGTAGAGAAATACTGCAAGAACACAAATCCGTAAATAAACATGGCTATGAAGAAAATCCAAAACGGCTTGTCTTTTGAAATAGGTGCTGGATTTTCCACTTTTACTTCGTCTACAACCTTCGCTTTCTTTGGATGCAATACTTGCATTAACAAGATCACAGCGAGGATACAGGTCACCCCATCAACCCAGAACAATCCTTGGTATCCAAAAGAGGTGATAATCAATCCTCCTACCGCTGGTCCAGCCGTAAACCCAAGATTGATTGCCAATCGGATCAGCGTAACAGAACGTGTTTTATTTTCAGGTTTACTATATGCACTCATTGCCACAAACATTGCCGGTCTAAAAGTATCGGCCACCAGCATTACCAAAAAGATTCCAATGCAGAATCCAACAAGCGTAGTCACAAATTGAAGGGCAATAAACAAAAGTCCCGTTAAGAACAAGCTCACACTCATGACTTTGTAATAACCAATTCTATCGTTAAGCTTCACTCCTATCCAAGATAACGCCAGCGAACACAATTCAAAAGAGATCATGAGCCACTTGCTAGACATTCCAGCGCTCAGCTGGCTGGAACTGACATCAGACAAAGTCTGGGATGGCGCTTGGGAGAGATTTGAAGGACTGGATGCGGAGCTTTCCCTGAATCTTCGATGTGTCAATA
>CAZTFN010000290.1:0-5075 GCA_964612905.1 uncultured Flavobacterium sp.
AGTGTTGAAAAATAAGGCGAATGGGTGGACCTGACAGGACTCGAACCTGCCACCTCCTCAGTGCAAGTGGTGAGCTGAAACCTTCATCCTTATATTTTGTTATTTTATAAGGGTTTTAGAGGCGTAGGCTCATTTTTTTCCTTGTTTTACAAGGAGCACCTCTTTTCAGAGATTCTACCTTTAGAGATGATACATTTTTAGTTAATTTATAAATGTATCGACCTTGTAATTATTTCATAATAAATGATTCATAACAACTCATTTTAGTACGATAGTTTATCGATATAATCTCTTGAATTTTCTGAATTTATTGAGCGTAGATATCTTTCTGTCATTCGCATAGTAGTATGCCCTAGAGCTTTCATGATAGTGGTGATATCTGCTCCTGTTCTAGCCAGCGAACAAGCAAAACTATGTCTCATTTGATGTAAGTGGAATTTAACCCCTGAGAGCCGTCTATATTTTTGTATCCAATTTTTTAGACCATGTTCTGAAAAACCTTTATCTCTTTTACTGGATATGATAAGAGCATCGGTGGTTGTTCCTCTTGCCTTGCGTAGTGCTAAGTAGTTTTTTAGGTGCATAACAACTGTAATGTGAAGTGGTACAGATCTACTTTTTTTAGATTTTGATGTTTTACCATTAATAAAAAGTGACCTTTGACCAAAGTCGATGTCTTGAACCTTAAGAGAAAGCAACTCAGTTTTACGAATCCCAGTATATATTAAAAGACTAATAATGAGCATATCTCTCTTGTATAAAAACTCGTCATGAGTTGTGTTTAGTGCAATAGAAGCAATGATTTTTGAAATATCGTCCTTAGTCAAAGCTCTCTCATCATTGTATATAGGCTCAGGAGGAGTAATGATTTTTTGAGTTAGGGATTTATTTTCAATGTGATTGTTTTCTTCAAGCCACTTAAAAAAAGCTATTAATTTATTATGATATGTTTTTATGGTTGAAGGTTTTACACCTATCCTAATAGTATCTTTCCCAACAATTCGTTCTCTAGTACTAATTCGTTTGAAAAAAACAGTCATTACTTGCGGACTCAAATCCTCAACGGTTATAACTTCTGGGACAATTTTTTGAAATGTATTAAAAACTTCCAAATACCCAGTAAGGGTTCTTGGTCTTAGGCCTTTGCTGTATTGACACTCACAAAGGTATTTTTCAAAAAGAACGCTAAGTGTCTTTAGTTGCTTACTGTCATAAATCATAAGCTTAAAATTCAATTACAGACTCTGAATTTTTACGATGCTCCTCAATTTCCTCCATCAGTCGATTAGCCAAACACTCTTCAATTATTTCAAGTAATATCTCATCTGTAATTCCTTTTAGATGAGCTTCGTTACCACTATCTTTAATAAACTCCCTAACTTTTTTTAACAATCTTTCTGTACACATATCGGTGAGTATATCTACAGATGATTTATCTCTTAGACACTGCGTATTGCGTGTGATGCAAGATTAAGTTACTAAGAGGTGCTTAGAGCTTCTAGTAAGCTGTCTGTATGGCATATTTCTACAGAACCTGTACTCCAAACAAGCTCTTTGATACGCATCTACATTTAAAGGAAGTGGAACTGAAAGTTTTACTTGTAGTGATACGCCAGACCTACGGATACTATGATAAAAAGAGAGGTCGCCATAAGGAGTGGGATTGGATAAGTCATACGTTTTTTTGCAAAAAAACGTCGAAGTCAAGTAAAGCGATAGGCTTAGCCATTCAAAAACTTATTAATAAACGACTCATCCTGGTTAAAAATGAAAGGGGAATGTTAGTACTTACTCCAGAGCAGCGCAGACTCAGTAAAAAACTCTACTTCAAAGTTACTTTGGAGTAGTTTTTTTGTGGGTTGAATGTGGGTAACGAGCAAAATGAGGTCAAGTTGAGTGAAGATTGTTCACACTACATATTATTATGAATATATATTGTACAGTGAACATTTTTCACACGAATGTCGCTGTACCTAATAATTGAGAGTTTATGCACAGCGTATTCACGCTACCGCGAAAAAAAATTACCTCTCACGCAATATTCTGAGCCTAAGAGCAATAATTTTCTCGTTTATCATAGCTGTGAGTGTCGGCTAATTGGCACTTGTTCTTTTTATAACAAGCTATGAATAAAATAAAAACATTTAACTATTTAAAACATTACAGAGAAAAAGCAGGCTTCTGTCTTAAGGATATGGCAAGAACCCTTGGCATGACTCCTCCAACACTATCGAGAGTAGAGTCAGGAATTATTCCACCCAGTATTGAAACGGTTATTGGTTACCATCTTATCTTAGATATCTCCCTCCAGAGACTCTTTAAAGAGCATGTATATATACTGATTGATACCTGTTTGAAAAATGCTGAGACACTTCAAGACAATTTACTAGATGAAAAATCGACTACTTCGATTCATAAACGACTGAGCATGTTAGAAATTATCATTAGCCGACTTCAAGAGCTTCAGTCAGAGTATGAGTAGAAAAGGTGATATAACGGTTGCTATCTATCCGAATTACCGAGGTATGGGATACGTCATTTGCCGAACTCCAAAAGATGTCATCGACTATGGTATTGGCTACCTGAAATTATTGGCTCCTAACTATTACGTAAAGAGGTTGTGTAAGTTCATCGAGATATACAAACCGAATGTAATTGTACTCAAAGACTACGGAGAAGGACTCTACAAAGTAAAGCCAAGAGTGAAGAAAGTTATTGAAACCATTGAGCTTGAAGCCTACAAAGAGGGACTCACCGTTCACCGATACTCACGAGGTGAAATGGTCAGAGTCTTTAGTCAATTTGGAGAGACCAATAAGTTTGGTATCTCGGTAACGCTCTCTCGTTGGTATCCGAATCTTCAACATTTAATGTCTCCAAAGAGAACCCTTACTCAAACCGAAGATTACTATATGGGAATCTTCGATGCCCACGCACTTATGTGTACCCACTTTGCTACTATCAGCCCTAACAAAGAACAAAACTATGAAGATGAGAATCATTCGTAACTTAAAAGACTTTTACCTTGAAAACAGAGAGCGAATCCATTTGATTATTATCGATCAAAGGATGAAAGATGTCTGTGATGCCTATTATAGAGATGAGCTTGGTATGCGAGAAATTTGCAATGCGCTAGGTATGAGTATTCATGAGGTAAATGGAAGACTCTTGGCGGCCGCAAGTATTATGATTCGGTGTAAGAGTGACTTAGAATGCTAATGATTTTTCATCTCTACCGTGGTTATTTCTTGTTCAGTTAAAACTTCACCACTTTTATTACCAATCATTAAATTTCTGTAAGTGTAATTGTAAACAGAGTTTGGAATTAAATTGAAAACACATTTCTTTTGACCGTTTCTCACATCAATTGTTTTTAGCTTTCTACCGTTTTTGAAGAGTTTGACTTTAATGTCTCCCCACATGTGTCGGTTTGAACCGATATTGTCAAAGCAAATTCGATAGTTTTTCTTTGCATTCGCTGGACGTTTTACATTTTTTTTGGTTTCCTCAACAACCGATGAGCCCAAGTAATAGGTAAATGATTTACATTTTTCTACTCGAAAATACCCACTCTTTTTGGCTCCAATATTACCCACAGTTCGAATCCCATCTACATAGGCGTTGAAATTGTATCCTCTCACTGGCATATTCAAGAGGCTCAGTGTTTCTCCTCTATCAAGCCGTGCTGACTTTATCTGATTGCCAAGACCACCTCTGATATCTATAAGTTGTACTCTTCCTGTTGTGTTTTTAATAAAATAATCTCCTGTGTTTTGTTTCTCACAGTCTCCAACAGATTTGGTTCGGGTATTGTTTTCTTTCTCAGATGTGTTGGTTCTTGGTTTTGATGATGGGATTCCTTTAAAATCAGTCTTCTTTAAAATGACCCTCAAATCTTCGCTGATAGCAACATATTCCTTGCTCGCTGCTAATTGAGAAGCGGTTTCGATGTCGATAATCTTGATTCGTAAAATCAAACTACTGTACCCGACATCTACTGTTCCAGTAATCACTGCATCGGCTTGGGTAAACTGTCCAATCTTTTTAGCTGTTTCAGGAGCGATATATCCTTCAGAATTAAGCCCATGCTCAAGCATGATTTGTTTGAAATGATCTCGGTCTAACACTCGGATTCTGTCATTGATATTTGCAAAGTGAATGGCAAAATCTTGACTGACAAACTCTCCAAGCTCATCTTGTTTTCCTTTCGTTTTTAAGGTCGAAGTAAAATCCCAAACAGCTACTTTTAAATTCTCACTTTTGTTACGAATTTTATTCGCTACGTTCTTAGCAATAGCTACCATTTTCTGGTCATACTTGTTGTTGCTTTGACCAAACAATGGTGTGAAAAAAAAGAATGAAAAAATAAAAATTAGTACTGCTCTCATATTTTTAATTTTTGAATGGCGTTTTGTTTTGCTAGGCTGTTACTATGACCAATTCCACTAGCCTGCGAGGAATGATTTTTAACAATAGAATTGTTTGACTTATCAATAATTTGGTAAGAAAAAGAAAGATTGCAAGAAATGATACCTTCTGTGTACTGACTTTCTTTGTACGTTGCTTTTACATTGGTTTTAAATTCAAACCTATTCAATGCAGAAGAAGCTGTGTTATCAGAAATAAACTGATATCGGTCTTTATACTTTTCGATAAGTTTATTGAGTAGTGCAAGTTCTAACTCTTCTGAACTCGATTGAGACTTAACAAGTGCGTAATTATTATCAAAGCTCTCCTTGGTTTTGACTTCTTTAGATTTAGGTATTGAAGGTTCTGACACGAACTTTTTATTATCAGTATTTGAATCCTGCTTTTTTGGAGGGTCATTTTTCCCAGTAAAGTTCGTTTTTGATTTATCGATACTCTCTTTTTTTGTAGAATCTACCTGCTCCTTTTGAGGTTCTTGTTTGGTATTAGTTTTTCCAGACTCTGTCTCTGGAGTATAGAATTTCAAAAAGTAAAATAATGCAAAAGTACCTACTAGAAGCAGGGAAGAAATGGTCGCATATTTCCATTTATTTACTCCTTCGGGTTTCGGTTTTGTCTTTTGCTTGGTGTCAATATTTTTACTTGAC
>CAZTFN010000291.1:0-5073 GCA_964612905.1 uncultured Flavobacterium sp.
AGTGCTATTTCTAGCCTACGTGGAATCAAAGAGAAATACGAGACACACCACAAAGTTCGCATCAAAGACGAAGCGATCATCGGTGCGGTGGAACTCTCACAACGATACATTACCAATCGATTCTTACCAGACAAAGCCATCGACTTAATGGATGAGGCGGCTTCTAAGCTTCGTATGGAGATCAATTCCAAGCCAGAAGAGTTGGATGCCTTGGACCGAAAGATCATGCAGCTAGAGATTGAAATTGAAGCGATCAAGCGTGAGAACGATCAGAATAAATTAAAGTCGCTGAATGCAGACTTGGCGAATTTAAAAGACGAACGCAACGAGATCAATGCGAAATGGCAATCGGAGAAATCGGTGGTGGATACTATTCAGACCTTGAAAACCAATATCGAGGAATACAAGTTGGAAGCCGATAAAGCCGAGCGTGAAGGTGATTACGGAACCGTAGCGGAGTTGCGTTATGGAAAGATCAAAGAAGCACAGGCAGAGCTGGAAGAGCAACAAAAAATCTTGGCAACACAAAAAGACAATGCCTTGATCAAAGAGGAAGTGAACTATGAAGACATTGCTGAAGTCGTTGCCAAATGGACAGGAATTCCTGTCACGAAGATGATTCAGTCCGAGAGAACCAAATTATTGAATCTAGAAGCCGAATTACACAAACGTGTCGTAGGTCAGGAAGAAGCCATTGAAGCCGTTTCTGATGCGGTAAGAAGATCGAGAGCAGGATTGCAGAATCCAAAGAAACCGATTGGTTCTTTCCTATTCTTAGGTTCGACAGGAATCGGGAAAACCGAATTGGCCAAAGCCTTGGCAGATTATCTGTTTGACGATGAGAATGCCATGACGCGAATTGACATGAGCGAATACCAAGAACGTCATTCGGTAAGCAGATTGGTGGGAGCACCTCCAGGATACGTGGGGTATGACGAAGGCGGACAGTTGACAGAGGCAGTTCGACGTCGTCCTTACTCTGTGGTCTTGTTGGACGAGATTGAAAAAGCACATCCAGATACCTTCAACATCTTATTACAAGTCTTGGATGAAGGAAGATTGACCGACAACAAAGGTCGTGTAGCCGATTTTAAGAACTCGATCATCATCATGACCTCCAACATGGGAAGTCACATCATTCAAGAGAAATTCGAGAACTTTAAAGGCGATGTGGACACCACAATGGACTTGGCCAAAGAAGAAGTCTTAGGCTTGTTAAAACAGTCGGTACGACCTGAGTTTTTAAACCGAATTGACGATATCATACTCTTTACGCCATTGACCCGTGGAGATATCAAAAAGATTGTATCTTTACAGCTCGACCATGTGAAAGAAATGGTGAAAGCCCAAGACATCACATTGGATGCTACCGAAGAAGCCATAGCGTATTTGGCGGAGAAAGGATATCAACCTGAGTTCGGTGCACGCCCAGTAAAAAGGGTGATTCAGAAAGAAGTATTGAATCAGTTGTCGAAAGAAATCCTTGCCGGAAAAGTGACTACTGATAGCATCATATTGCTAGACTCTTTTGATGAGAAGCTAGTCTTCAGAAACCAATCGGATCTGATTTTGAAATAAATCGGGTTATTAGATTGGACGTACGCTAAACCCTGTGCTGGAGAGTGCAGGGTTTTTTCGTGCTTTGTCGTGAGTTATGTCATTCCGACCAACGCGGAGGAATCTCAATATTTTAGATCATATCTTTTTGAGATTTTTCGGCTTCACTCCGTTGCGCTCAAAATGACAGATGGTTTGTCATCCCGACCGTAGCGGAGGGATCTCTAAAAGTTTTAACTATCTTACATCAAAATTGCCAAACAATATGCTATGATTAAGACCTTAGGGACTCACAATTACTATGTCTATATTTTAACGAATAAAGTAAAAACGGTTTTGTATGTGGGTTTTACAAATGATTTAAAATCCAGACTATACTATCACAGAAACCCTGAAGCACATTCTATCCATTTCACACACAGGTATCGATGTTACTATCTCGTATACTTTGAACATTATCAAGATGTAGATATAGCGATTTCAAGAGAGAAACAAATTAAACGTTGGAGACGAGAAAAAAAAGAAACTTTGATTAACTCTATGAATCCGAACTGGGATTTTTTGAATAATGAGGTTTGAATTATTTCTAGAGATTTCTCGACCACATCGAGATGATATTCGTTTTGTCATTCCCACCAGCGCGGAGGAATCTCAAAGTTTTAGATCGTATCTTTTGTGAGATTTAGCTGCGTTGAACCTTACAGTTTCAGGATTCTGCTTCGTTTCACTCGAAATGACATGAGTACTTGTCATCTCGACCGTAGCCGAGAGATCTCTAACTTTAAGTTCCTGAAATTGAGATTTCTCGACTTCGCCTGCTTCGCTCGAAATGACAATACAAACGACAATTGGTTATTGATAGGAGTTCCACCAACATTCCTGCAATTCACTGTCTGCATCAAACAACTCCCCGATCCTCGGAAGCACATAGTCCACATTTTTCGATTTGGCAAACTTGACAAAATCATCTGCAGGTTCTTTCCAGGTATGTTGATAGGATAAGGAAAATCCAGCCCAATGCACAGGGAGAATCTTTTTAGCTCCAGCATCTAATGCTGCTTGCACCGCTTCTTCTGGGAACAGATGGATGAGATGCCAATCCACACAGTATTGTCCGCATTCCATAAAGGCGATGTCAAACGGACCGAGCTTCTCCCCGATTTCTTTGAAGTGTTTCCCATAACCACCATCTCCACTGAACCAGATGTTTTCATTGGACGTTTTAAACACCCAACCGCCCCAAAGTGTTTTCCCACGATCTGTGAGTCCACGACCTGAGAAATGTCGTGTGGGTGTAAAGGTGATTTGCATGGCTCCAAAAGATTGAGAGTCCCACCAATCAAACTCGGTGATAACTTCTGAATCCACACCCCAAGCTTCTAAATGTCGTTTTACGCCGAAAGCAACATAGTATTCTTTGGTTTTGTGTTTGAGTTTTTCAATGCTGGCCATGTCTAGGTGATCATAATGATCGTGGGTGAGAATAACCAAATCAATTTCTGGGAAGTCATCTATCAAATCCAAGGTATTTTCTGAAAACCGTTTGGTGGCCATGGGTGCAATGGGTGTCGTATTGGGACCCAACATAGGATCTATGAGAATGGTTTTGTTGGCAATTCTTAACAATAAAACCGAATGCCCGTACCAAATAAACTTGGCTTTCTCCGAAGCTTTTAAGAACGCTGTCTTGTCAAAAGGCACCACAGGAATGGGTTGCTTGGGTTCGCGTCCGCCTCTGTTGGACAATTGCTTGTAAATCATCTTAGGCATATCCCAAAAACCCGCACCCAAAGACGTAGGCTCTAAGTTTTGAAAGGCTCCTTTGCGCCAATTCTTTGATTGGGCATATTGCGCTTCTATGGCCTTGGTGACTTTCCCTCCGAATTGTTTTTTGAAGTTTTTGGGCATGGGTTTCCACTAGATTTTTGAGAAAAAAGAAAGTTTAAATTAATAATTAATATATGGACTCTGTAGTAAATTCTATAGGGGAATTATATAAATTCAATTTATGCTCTTTTTCCAAATGAAGCATGTTCCTCATAGGACGAGTAAGGTATACAGAATTCTTTAACTTCCCCATACTCATCCTGCCATATCTTTGAATTACACTATCCAGAATGCTCTTTAAATTATTATCTAATTCATACTCATCAAGAAGACTGAAAGAGAATAATTTACTATAATCCTTACTCAATTTAATAGTCCCATTTTTAAAATAATCAGTATGTAAATCAGTTATAGAATTCTTTAATTTTCCTATATGCAAATCAGTGCAATAAGGACCATCTTTCTGACGAACAATATAACTTGAGGTTAACCTACGTTTATATTTGATAAAGTAATTATACTCCACCAAATAAAAAATCTTATGAAGTGCAAAATAGCTCGTGGTACTATTTTGTTTTAATATATATTCTACAATAACGGATATTAATTCATTAGTTTTTTGATTGTAATACCTTCGTTTATTCTTATCTAGAGAATTCAATTTATCACTAATGAATTGATAATCTGACCTTTGATTGGCCATGCTTCTATGAATCATTGCTCTCTGTCCTGGATGATAACAAGGAATTAAAATCCTATTAAACCAATTATTAGTAGTCCGCGTCGACTTTTTTAAAGTTAAATTATGCTCTTCAATGTAAGATAAGGCTTGTAATGCTTTCGAGCCTAATGTGACTACAATCCTAGGATTTATTAATTCTATTTGTCGCTTTAAGAAACTAGTACAGTTTTTTATTTCTGTATTATTCGGTGTAGAATTGTTTCCTTTGGAATCGCGAGGATTACATAAAACGGCATTAGTGACGTAAATTGAATTTCTATCAATACCAGCAAAAGACAATAATTCTTCAAAATTATGCCCTGATTTATCACCATGAAATGGTATTCCCGAAGAGTCAGCTCCTAATCTACCTGGTGCTTCTCCAATAAATATGATCTTTGCTCTTAAATTACCAACAGATCGACTTAGTATTCGTGCACTATCACTCATTCTTATGCAGTTTGTGCATTTCTTTACCTGTTCACACAACTCATTAAAATCTAAATCTTTTCTACCAATTTCTAACTCTTGTTGTGACATTATTTAAGCTATCATTAAATCTAATACACTGTGACTACAGTTGTAATATGCATTTGCGGAATGAACAATTAACTTACCAGGTTGCTTACCTGATTCATTACAAAGAAAATCTAATAGTTTCGATAATCCTATTAAATTTCCGAGAGTTTTATTAAAATAGTCATGATTTCTATAAACTACCAAAAGACTAATTCTATCAGTTTCTCCATCCCAAAGAATTTCACCAAATTGCCAACATGGTGCACCCAATAATCTTGTATTACTATCTAAATCGGAAGATGTTAGATGAAAAACTATAGAATTTCTTCTGACTCTATCCCCAGACAATGCTATAATCGCTTTTTCTAATTGATTAACTCCAATTGGGTTGGTAAAATGTTTGCTATAATTTATCAACCTTTGGAAATAAGTTCCCCAACTTGGTCTAC
>CAZTFN010000292.1:0-871 GCA_964612905.1 uncultured Flavobacterium sp.
CAACTGATGAAGCAGTTCAAACAGATGAGCAAAATGATGAAGATGATGCAAGGAGGCTGTGGCAAAAAGATTATGAAGATGATAAAAGGAATGCGATAACAAGGTACAATTATCAATCAACAGTTAACAATGATCATTAATGATACGTGTATTAACTGATAACTGATAATTGATAATTGATAATTGATAATTGAAATATGATACTATTAGACGGTAAAAAAACTTCTTCGGATATTAAAGATGAAATTGCTATTGAGGTAGCAAAAATGAAAGAGCAAGGGCAAAAAACTCCCCATTTGGCGGCAGTTATTGTCGGGAATGACGGGGCTAGTAGAACCTATGTAGGTGCCAAGGTGAAAGCATGTGAGCGCGTAGGTTTTGAGTCGACTCTAATAGAACTACCTGATACAATTTCTGAGGAAGAATTACTTTCTGAAATTGACTCTTTAAACAACAATAACGACATTGACGGTTTCATTGTTCAACTTCCATTACCCAAACATATTGATGAGCAAAAGGTAATCATGGCCGTTCATCCAGACAAAGATGTAGACGGCTTCCACCCGACCAATGTTGGGAAAATGGCATTGAACTTACCTACTTTCATTTCTGCAACTCCATTTGGAATTTTGGAGTTGTTAGATCGTTATGATGTAGAGACTTCTGGAAAACATGTGGTGGTTATTGGTCGAAGTCACATTGTAGGAAGTCCTATGAGCATCCTATTATCTCAAAAGAGAAAAGTAGGAAATGCAACTGTGACCATTACACATAGTAGAACTCGCAACCTAAAAGAAATCACATTGCAAGCGGATATCGTTGTGGCTGCATTGGGAATCCCTGAATTTTTAACTGCGGACATGGTGAAAGA
>CAZTFN010000292.1:900-5064 GCA_964612905.1 uncultured Flavobacterium sp.
TTACCCGAGTAGAAGATGCTACTAAAAAACGTGGTTACAGACTGTTAGGAGATGTTAAGTTTGATGAAGTTTCAAAAAAATCTTCGTATATTACCCCTGTGCCGGGAGGAGTTGGTCCGATGACCATCGCAATGTTGTTGAAAAATACCTTATTGGCAAGACAGAGAAGGAATTAAAAAATGTATGATGATGAGTGTAATGCCACTACTAAGTTGGGATTTCTATATGGACTTCTTCCATAGAAATCTTAGACAAGCTGAAAAGCAATCTGAAATTGAAAAAATCAACGGTTTAGCAAAGAAATTTAACTGGAAAAATAACATTGATGAAATCATCAATGAGCATGAATACGAAGCGATTGTAATTACTGATAATACTCAGAAAATTATCTGGGTGAACAATGGTTTTACTGACATGACAGGTTACTCCAAAAACTTTGCAATCAATAAAAGACCGAGCTTTTTACAAGGAGAGGAAACTTCTAAAAAGACAAAAGCTGAAATTCGAGAGAAAATCCAGTCGCATAAACCTTTTAAACAAGTGATCATTAACTACAAAAAGGATAAAACACCTTATAAATGCGAGGTGAAGATTATTCCTTTATTTGGTAATGGGACCACACACTATTTAGCATTGGAGAAAGAGGTAAGTTAAGACTTATCCTCTCTAACACATTCAATTTTCCAAGTAGGAAAGGTGATTTGTTCGTTTTTGTCAACCCACTCTCCTACCCATTTGTATCCTTTTCTAGAGATATCATAAAAAGTGAGTCTGTAGAATCCATCCATTCCATTGGGTGCTTTTTGTGGTCGATATAAAACAATGTTTCCGTCTTTCTTATTGCCGTGCCATGTAGGCAGTGTGGTTGGGGTTCCTGCTGATGAATAATAGTGAACATTCCATCGCATGCTGTCTTTGTCGAATTGACGAATGCTCCCTGAATTTCTACCATCGGCTTTCAAGGTTTCATCCTGAATACCTTTTCCATTCATGATGTACTTCCATCGCCAAATCATCTCCTCTGGTTCTGCCCAAGTTTGATCCTGCCTTCTAGTAAGAGATTTGCATTTACACTCTCCAAGCAATGGCTGAAAATCTTTCAATTGTTCTGGAGCTTCAGGATTGTATTGACCAAATGGAAACTTTGAATTAGGCTCATACTCAGTCATACTGGTTTGAGAATACAAAGACAAACTGCTTAGTAAAAAAGCAATGAGAAAGGTAATTTGTGAAGTCATGAATGATTGATTTTGACTTTAAGTTATTCAAAATCAACACTCAAACAAGAACTTTAACGTTGTTTAGTAAAACTTTAACGTCACCTATTCTTCTTCTCTATTCACTAAATCTATAGAAAATGCAGGAAGGCAAACCGCAAGATATTCACACTCGGCATCAAAAGGATTCGAATATTGAACTCGTGTATTCTTCTCTATTTTTATAGATTGTCCAGCTTCCAATACAACGGTATCTCCATCTACAATGAATTGTTTTTTTCCACGAATGATGTAGGTATATTCATCGAATTCTGGAGTTTGAAAAGGCTCGCTCCATCCCGCTGGAGCTACCATATGTGCGATGCTTATCTTAGAATTTCCATCCGTCGCATTTCCGAAATGTTCTTCGATGAGTTTTCCGTCTGTGGTAGGAACCACAAAAGGCGCTTTCTGAATGGAATACTTCTTTGCCATTAGTTAAACCAAATTGTAAATGACTTCATTTTTGCCAAATCTGGAATCTGTTCTTTAGTCACCTGCTGGTTGCTGAAGGCTTTCAAACCTAATTCCTGCTTGTCGATAGAAATGGTGGCATTTAAATCATCAATGAACAATGTGGCTGAAGAAAAGGTAGATTCTACCTTATCTATATTACTATTGGCATTAACGTCTAAGAATGTAGAAGTAATATTAATACCTGATTCAGTAGCAAATCTTTTGTCAAAAATCTGGATGCTTTTTATGGTTGAGCTAGAGTCTAATTGTTCTTTTGGAACGACTGTTAAAAGGTGCTTCCCTCCTTTTTCATAGATCATATATTCATCATCATCTTGGAAATAATTGTCGCCCAAAGAACCTTCGCTTAAATTGGATACAATAGAATCATTTTTGAAAATCTCCTTCAGGTCATGGATGGTTGTCTTAGGTGTTAGATGCCCAACTTGTCCTTTCTTAATCTGAAACTTTGCACTATCGCTGCAACTCATAATAAGTATTGACATTGCGAAAAGGGAGAGTATGCTTTTTCTCATTGTTCTTTTGTTCGTTGATCGTTATTAAAACGTGATAAAAGTTAAAATGTTATGACAACATCTTAATTATTATGTAAAGATATAAAAGTTGTCCAGCTTGTTCTTATGAAAAGTAATTTTTTGTTTTGGTACTTCGCTCTGCTGAGCTTCGTAACACTTCGGTGTTAGCTATTGGCTATTGGAGTTTCTTAAATATGTTTGATTCACTATAGTTTTATTCAAAGGAAAAAAACCAGTTCTCGAGACACTTTTACCCTTTGCCCTCAACCCTTAACCATTAACCTTTTACCTAAAAACTTTGAACTTAATACTTCGAACATCAGACACCTACCGATCGATCCAGTTTTTAAAATCCTTTACACGCTCTCTACTTACAATGATTTCCATTTCATTATAGGTGTGTAAGATCAATTTCAAACGGCTGTTTGTGTAGGAAATAATGTCTTTGATGGCATTGATATGAACGATAAATGTTCTGTTCACTCGGAAGAAATGTTCTGGATCTAACTGATCTTGCCAATGCTCTAGGGACAGATCAATCAGGTAATTTCTATTTCCTTTGGTATGAATATAGGTTGCTTTATTTTCGCTGTAAAAACACTCAATCTCATCGACATGAATGATTTTGATATGCTGTCCAATCTTGATGGTAAAGCGTTTCTTATACTTTCGGTCTATTGGGTTGATGAGCATTCTTCGAATGTCATCTATATTAATCTGTAAGTCTGATTCTTGAGGCTGTTGACTATTATATTTTTCAACCGCAACTTTCAGCTCATCTTCATCAATAGGTTTTAACAGGTAATCAATACTATTGAGCTTGAATGCTTTTAATGCATATTCATCATACGCAGTAGTGAAAATGATGGCGCTTTTTACAGGAATCTCTTCAAAGATCTCAAAGGACAATCCATCAGATAATTGAATGTCAAGAAAGATCAAATCTGGGTGTTCATTGTTCTGAAACCAGTTCAATGATTCTTCCACAGAATGAAGCATGGTTTTGGCTTCAATTCCCAATTCTTTCAGCATTCTGCCTAATCTTCTTGCTGCAGGTTTTTCGTCTTCTATGATGATGACATCCATGAATGTAAATTTATTTTTTTTGCTTGTGTGTGTATAACTAATCCTCCTATCAATGCGGTGAGTCCACTTGCCAATGCAACCACCCACCAGAATTGTTGCATGCTTCCAACGAAACGCGTTCCAATCTCTGCGCATAGTGCACTATATAAGCCTACTACCGACCAATTCATAAAATAATAGTGGAAATAAATCCAACCATTTTTTCTTCGAATTGTTGGAACCATGGCTCCTGTAACCGTGAGAATACTAAAGATTGCAAACCCATGGAAGATACTAAATCCGCCAAAATTACTAATGAAGAAAGAACTAATATTTAAGAAGTACATACAGAATACATACAAATAGCCTAGTCTCTTATGTGTTGCGGTTCCCTTGGTTTTTAAAAATATCATGGTACCGAAAACCAGCGCTCCTAAAGATGCTAGGGTATGCAAACCGCCTATTGTACTATGTATAATATTCTCAAACATCTTACTTTTCGTTCATGTATTCTTTGATCTTTCTATCTTCCCAATCCTTATTCATAAATAGCAATCGGGATCCAAAAACTCCATAGGTATGAAATGCGATTCCAATTCCCCACCAAAACCATAAAGTATAGTTGTCAATATCAAATAGTGCTTCCGTAAATGTATCTCCACCGTCATAATCACTCTTAATTTTAAAAACACTGATAATGATATTGATAATGATAAACACCATTAAGTGGGAGTAGTATCCTTTCAGCTTGTCTACACGCTTCTTGGCGCGGATATAGCTCCTATCCATTTCTTTATTATCCATTTCCATCTTCTTAACTTTTGTTTTCATTCATTTATTCACGAATCTTA
>CAZTFN010000293.1:0-5055 GCA_964612905.1 uncultured Flavobacterium sp.
TCTGAAGTATAAAAGAACATACCACTAGTTTCATCGTAAAAATGATCCATGGTATAGGTCATTAAATCTTCTGATAGTTGCAGATATTTTGCATCCAAAGTGACTTCATGCAACGAAATGAAAGATTGGATAAGTGTCGCATAATCTTCTAAATAAGCATTGATCGTACTTTGCCCTTCTTTAAAGTTTCGGTTGAGTCCTCCATCTTTACGAAGCTGGTTATCGATTAGAAAATCAGCATTCTGAATGGCTCGCTCTAAGTATTTTTGATTGCCAAAAGCGCGATAGGCATCTATGTACCCTTGCAACATCAATGCATTCCATGAAGTCAATACTTTATCGTCTAGATTTGGCTTTTGCCGTTTGTTTCGAGCTTCAGTGAGGGCAGATTTCCAAGCGTCTACTTTCAATTGTAGATCTTTGAGTTCTAATGAATGTTTCTTTGCAAAGGCTTCCTGAGATTGATTTCTAATTAAGACATAGTGATTGTTTTCCCAGAATCCATAATCATTGATGTTATAATAATCAGCAAATAGGGAATACTCTTCCTTCAATAATGTTTTCAATTCGTCTTCTGTCCAAACATAATAAGCACCTTCCTCTAGCTCACCTGCCGAGTTCTTACTATCAGCATCCAAAGAGGAGTAAAAAGCACCATCCTTTGTACTCAATTCTCGATCAATAAAGTTGAGGGTTTCTTGAACCACACTTTTATACAATTGATTTTGTTCCTGTTGATACGCTTTGGAATATAAACTGACAAGCTGAGCATTGTCATAGAGCATTTTTTCAAAATGAGGAACATGCCATTTGTCGTCTACTGAATATCGTGAAAACCCACCACCAATTTGATCGTAAATTCCACCAAAAGCTATTTGAGTAAGTGTTGTATGCACATAGGCTTTGATCTCCTGGTCTTCAAATTGATCATCATATCTGAGTAGGTAATCTATGGAAATGGGCATAGGAAATTTTGGCGCTCCTATGAATCCGCCTTTGTCCATATCCAGCACTTTTTTTGAAGCTTCTATGGACGAAGCCAAGACTTCTTTTTTAAAGGAAGCTTCTTCTGTGTTCAATTGGATTAAACTGGAATTTTGAAGTCCTTTGGTCACTCTTTCAGCATATGAAATTGCTTTTTGAGGTTCTTCGTTGTAGAGTTTGGTGATTTCAAGAAGTACACTTTTCCATTGATCTTTTGGAAAATAGGTCCCACCAAAAATAGGTCTTCCGTCAGGTAGAGTGATACAGTTCAATGGCCACCCACTATTTCCAGTCATTAACTGAACAGCATTGATGTAGATATTGTCAATATCTGGTCTTTCTTCCCGATCTACTTTAATGCTGATAAAATTATCGTTCATCAGTTTGGCAATAGAATCGTTTTCAAAGCTCTCCTCTTCCATCACATGACACCAGTGACATGCGGAGTAGCCAATGGAGATGATCATGAGTTTATTTTCCTTTTTTGCTTGTGCCAAGGTTTCCTCGTTCCAAGCCTTCCAGTTTACAGGATTGTAGGCGTGTTGCAGCAAATAGGGACTTGTTTCATTGATTAAGTCATTAGCAGTTCCTTTTTGATTGGGAGTACAACTTATGATCAATAAAAGAATCGTAGAGAAAAGAAAGATTCGCAATGAACGCATGATTTTCAATTTGGATATGGAAAGTACAAAAAAACCCTGACGGTACCGTCAGGGTTTATAAAAGATATATAAAAGAAATTACTCTCTAATCAATTTCAATGTTTTGGTACCAGCATCTGTAGTAACTCTTGCTAAGTAAACTCCACTTGCCAAAGATTGAACTGAAATACTAGCTTCGCTACTGTCAAATGTTTGAGAAGCAACTTGTCTTCCTAATACGTTGAATACTTGTACGGATCTAATCGTATTATTCGGAGTAGAAATTGTCCACTCAGAAGAAGACGGGTTAGGGAATACTTTCGACTCAAATAAAGACTGATCGTCTGCACTCGCTGTATTCGCATTTACGAAATATACGTTATCCACAAACATGATAGCATCATCAACGATGTCTACCAATACTTGATCCACACGACTTTGTGCTGTTGCGTCCCAAGTACCTTGTACTTGATTAAAGTCAGCCAAAGGAATATCAATACTGTTCCAAGCACCTTCAGTAATACTTCCGATTGGGTAGATATAGTTGGCCTCATGTGGACCATTCGCAGCATCCAAAAGCTTGATTAACAATCCTGCACCAGCAGCTGGAAGCGTTTCTATCCATATATCAACATGGAGTGTATTCGTTGTAGTGATGTCAATAGTCGGAGCGATCGCGAATGGTAAAAAGTTTGTTGTACGGTACACATTGTTACCAGCGTGCATTTCTTCTGTAACTACCTCGGTCCAACCTGGCGTTGTATTACTAGCCACATCTGTATATGCATCACTGTAGAGTGATATTACATCGGAAGCATTTGCAGTTGGAGCAGCTGGAGCGTCTGTTGGTGCACCAGGACAAGCATTTGGACAAGATCCTCCACAGTCAACTCCTGTTTCATCTCCATCTTGAACACCGTTTGCACAGGTGTCACCTGAAGCAACAATACCATTAATATCATCTATATAAATGGTCATTGCTGGAGTACTTGTAGCCGTAGACCCTGCATAACATCCATTCGTACATGTTCCGCCTTCGTTGTTCCATGCTGGGTAAAAAATGATATCTGTATATACAGCATCAGCAGCACCTGAATTATCTTTTGGCACTGCAAAATCGAAAGTAAGGGTTTCCCATCCAGAACCTCCGTGAGAAGCATCCGTAGCAGAATCTGTTCCTCCTGTAACCACTTTTGCAAGAACATCTGTAGCTACTGTTGAATATACAGCTACAGTAATTGTTTTGGTAGCTCCAGATAAATCCAATCCATTTCCTCCTTGAAATGTCAAACCAGCACCTTGCCATCCAGCACTTGCAGTATTGGTAATAATTTCCAAAGATTGTTCCGAAGCAACCGTTGGATTTGCCGTTACCGTAGCAGACCCAATTCCATCAAATGTATTGATCGTTGGAGCTGTTCCTTCAAAGTCTTCAATTGTGGTTTGTGCAAACCCAATTGAGGTGATTAAAAGAACAAGTAATAAAGTAATTTTCTTCATAATTATTATTTTGATTTATAATGTTACTAAATACGTGATTAATATTTACATAATTCGCAAAAAACACCTATACAAAAACTATACAATCATAGTAAAAACAGGTGTTTTTTAAGGTTTTAACACTTTTTGAGCGTTTTTATCAAAGATACTGATAAGATCGTTGTTGTTTGAGATCAAAAGTCTAATATCTTCATTTTTAACTTTTTGGGCTATAATACTCCTGCTATCCTTAGGTACAAAGAAGCCGCTTTCACTTGGTGAGACGAACCTATAATTAAGGTTTCCATCTCCTAAAAGAACTGCTCCATACCCAGCATCGTATCGTGTTGTTTCCACCTCTACACCGTAATGATTTCCAACCGTTATGATGTCCTTATATCCGTCATTATTAATATCAAAAACCACCGATGATTTAATCGGCGATATTTGCACTTCATTGGGCAAAATCTTTCTGATCAGTTTGCCATTTTTATTTTCTAAAATGATACTTTCAAAACTTTCTATCTGATAGATCACTGCATCATCTACTTTTTCTTCCGGAAGAATATCGATCAACTTTGAAGAGGCAAAACTGTGGAAATCTTTGAATTTTTCAGCAACGAATGGCATTTGCTGACTGGTACATTCTCTCCCTCTTACCGGTACATAATCTGTTTTGTAGAATTTAGCCAATACCACATCGTTGGTTCCGTTATTGTCAAAGTCATTTGCGTACACCTTAAAAGGATGCTCTTTTGAAGCTTTGAATTTGTTATTCCTTCCTAGGTTCCCTATGATATAATCTTGATCACCATCATTGTCCAAATCTTCAGCTGTGATGGACCACCAAAATCCTCTTGTAGAATCGTCCAGTCCAAATTTTTCGGAAGTATTTGTAAAACTTCCTTGGTTATTCTCCAATACGGTAATGGTCATCCATTCACCAACAATGAGTAGGTCTTCGTCATTGTCGCCATCGATGTCCGAAAAAACAGCATCAGTGACCATTCCGAGGTTTTCGAGATCAGGAGCAATGTTTTTTGATGCTTTGCTAA
Organism: uncultured Flavobacterium sp.; assembly: GCA_964612905.1. Lineage (GTDB taxonomy): Bacteria > Bacteroidota > Bacteroidia > Flavobacteriales > Flavobacteriaceae > Polaribacter. The sequence goes on from CAZTFN010000293.1 coordinate 4,160, forward strand.
ATTTTCCTTTGTTATTGATCAAAAGGTAGCTAGAAGCAGGAAATGTATATTTCCCTGAAATCAATCGTGTTCCCACAAATAGGTCCAAATCACCGTCATTGTCAATATCTGAAGCCTTTACACTCTGCGTACTTTGGTAGATTTTAGGGAGTCTGTCTTTACTTTTGCTAAAATTCCCTTTCCCATCGTTGATGTATAAACGATCGTTTAACAGGCGATTTCCATCTTTGAATTCGTTTCCGCCACTGGTAACATATAAATCTTGGTCACCATCTTGATCAGCATCAAAAAATAAAACTCCTAAATCTTCGGAAGCTTTGTCAACTTGCCAAGGCTGAGAGGCATTCTTCACATAGTTTCCTTCCTTATTTTGCAGATACAATGCACCACTTTGATTGGCAGCACCTCCTACAAAAATATCTTCTAAGCCATCATTATTCACATCAGAAGAAGCAACAAAAGGACCATTCTGAGATAATTTATGAGGCAAAAGAATTTCCTCTTTAAAGTCATCAAATTCGTTTTCCTGATGTTTGAAGTCGATTCCTGAATTCTGCGTGTTTACATTCGTTAGAAATAATTCCTGCGGTTTTACTTCTTTCTTTCGAGATACTGCTTTTTCATATTTGGCAGTGATAATCTGATTCGCAGAGATGTTCTTGAAGGTGTTTACTTTTCCATCAGGCCAGATAACTTCAATCTTTTCAACTTCCTGATCTGTTCCTAAGCCAAAAAAGATACCAGGCTCCACAGAAGATATGAATCCTCGAGTAACGCTGTTTTCTCCAATTTGAGTTTTTTCATTGTGGTGTATGATCGCTTTGGCTCCAAATCCAAATTTGTTCTTACACTCTTTCCCTACACGACGCTCTTCCGATCTGAAGAGCGTCGTGTAG
>CAZTFN010000294.1:0-5022 GCA_964612905.1 uncultured Flavobacterium sp.
AAGACAACAACATTGTACGCTACATTGAAGCTACTCAATAAAAAAGACACAAATATTCTGACCATAGAAGACCCAATTGAATATACCTTGGAAGGAGTTAATCAGGTTCAACTTCGAGAGAACATCGGACTCAATTTTGCGAGTACACTGAGGACTTTTTTACGTCAGGACCCAGATATCATTATGGTTGGAGAAATTCGAGATGTGGATACTGCTAATATGGCCATACGAGCAGCTCTCACAGGTCACTTGGTACTGTCTACTATCCATACCAACTCGGCTTGGGCAACCATATCAAGATTGATTGACATGGGAGTTCCACCTTTTTTAATTGCTAGTACTTTAAATGTCAGTGTTGCACAGCGATTGGTTCGGAAATTATGTCCTCATTGTAAAGAAGAAAAAGAAATGACTTCTGGGATGTTGCCCAAAGGGTATCATTTACCATTTAATATCAAGTCACATTACATTCCCAAAGGATGTCCAAAGTGTTATCACACTGGATATAAAGGAAGAAAAGCGATTTATGAGATCATTCCAATTGGTAGAGATTTGGTTGAAAAGATTCAAGAAAAAGAACTGGATGTAAGCACATACCTAGCGGATAACAACATTCACACATTAGAATACAATGCCCTAGAGATGGTTCAAAAAGGAATCACTTCTATAGAGGAAACCTACCCATTATTAATTACATAGGTATGAGTAAGAAGCAAAAAACATATTTCTTATTAGCTGTGGTAATTTTAGTTTGGGGAGCTGTTGCTGTTCAAATCTATCGTTATTATGAACCGAGTTCAACGATTCCTTTTAATACGGTTCAAAAGTTTAAACCAAAGACTCCAATTAAGAAAGTTGATTACACTATCAAACCAGACTACAGAGATCCATTCTTAGGCAAATTGTATAAAAAACCAAAGCCTAAGGTTAAAAGGAAACAACCCAAACCAGAAATCGTATTTCCAACGATTTCATATCATGGGGTCATCAACGGAGAAAACAAGACCTACATCATTTCTATTGATGGTAGTCAAGAGATTTTTAAAGTGAAGGACATCTTCAAGGGTGTAGAACTCATCAGGGGAAATGAGAAAGAAATTACTATGAAATTCCAAGGAAAAACAAAAAAATATCCAATCCGTAGATGATTCACAAAATCAAAATAAAAGCAGGAGCGGTTCAATATGTACTGGTGGTCTCCGTGATCATTCTAATCGTACTGTTTGCTTTTATTTCTATGATTTTCTTATATGAAAGAGTAGAACTAAAATCTGATCTTTTTCAAACGACAAACCACAATTGCTATGCAGGCTTTGATTGGTTAGAACAAAATGAACTCGGCTATAATGAAGAAAAGGAAGTTCAGTTTTCTGAGTATGTCTTTGAGAAAACAAGCATCTTGAAAAAGAGGTGGGGAATTTTTGATCTAGCGATTGTAAAGTCAGCGCTGAAGAATGAAGTCAGTACCAAAGTAGGGCTTTTAGCGAACGAAGATCGTAATAGAAAGGCTTTATACCTTGAAGAACACAATCAACCTTTAAAAGTGGTTGGTAATACCCAGATTATCGGCGATGTGGTCTTACCAAAAAGAGGCGTAAATACAGGTAATATTTCAGGAACTTCTTATTACGGGAGTAAGCTTATCTATGGTAATATTCAAACGAATTCAGGATCGCTTCCAAGGATAAAAAACATCGAGTATCTAAAAAATATAAAAGAGGAAATTCTTGCTGGCAAAGCTCAGTCGATTCAATTAGAAGAAAGACAAATAACACATCAATCCTTTACAGAAGAAACACTTGTTTTTTGGTCGTCTTCTACCCTTTCTCTAGAAGACATGAATCTATCTGGAAATATCGTACTCGTTTCTGACAAGAAGATTATTGTGAAAGCTTCTTCAAAATTAAATCAGGTATTACTGATAGCTCCGGAAATTAATATTCAATCTGGCTTTACAGGAACTGTTCAAGCGATTGCTGAAAATAAAATTGTGGTTTCTAAAGACGTAAAACTTTTATATCCATCTGTGGCAATCGTTTTAAATCCAGATCCAGAAGATACTTCAGAGAAAATCATTATTGAAAAAGGTGCAGACGTAAGAGGAATCATTCTCTACAATGAAGATGGGAAGAAAGGAAACTATTATACGCAAGTACAAATTCAAAAAGGTGCAACCATTACAGGAGAAGTATATTGTAACAAAAATTTGGAGCTTCTCGGGACCGTGAATGGTTTTGTCTATACGGGTAATTTTATCACCAGACAATCAGGAGGCGCCTTTATCAATTATATCTACAATGGAAAAATTGATGCCACCAACATAAACTCCAAGTATGCTGGATTATTTGTTGGTGAAACTAAAAATACTGTGGCTAAATGGGTAGACTAATAAAGCTTCATAAAGTGAAAGGTTCGTCTTTAGTTGAAACGATTACAGCGACCATTATTTTAATGCTTGTATTTGCTATTGCAATCACAAGCATTGGAAATATCATGGAAAGGACCGCCCGAAACAAATCAAGTGTTCTAGACAAAGAATTGAATAGATTAGAATATCTCTACCATCATGGAAAAGTGAGCGTTCCTGATGTACTTCAAGAATCCTCCTATCAGTTAAGCATTGATAGAGAAAAGGAAGGAGAATTAACCTATATTGTCCTTAGAGCACGGAGTAATTCAACATCAAAAACAAGAAGAGTTCTTGAAAGATAGACTTACTAAAATACAAGCATTTACACTTGGAGAGCTATTAGCAGTAATGGTGATCTCTAGCATTGTGGTAACCCTTTCTTTCCTTGCCTTGAGCAATGTCCAAAGACAAATGAGAATCATTAGTCAGGTTTTTGAAAGACAACAGAAAATCTCTCATCTTGAAAGAATAATAACAGTTAATTTTCAAAGGTCAGAAGCATCCTATAAGCAAGGAAATTCTATTATTCTTAATAGTGCTGGAGACACAGCTGTTTATAATAGAAATCTTGGAAAGATAATTTACAAGAAAGATACGCTCGATATCCACTTAAAGGAAATGATCTTTTACTATGAGGGTAATAAGGTTACCAATGGAATTTTTGATGCCCTGGAATTCTCATTTGATGACACCTATGGAGAAAAAGGCTTTTTTCTATACAAACACAACGACGCTTCACACTATATGAATGATTAATGGGATTTGATTTAAAGAACATACAAACTGAATCCCCAACATCTAAAGCTTGGGATATTGATAAAATCTTAAAAAAAGAGATTACTCTATTTGGCCCTTCTTTTGGAAATAAGAAAAAGGAAGCTTTTTATATAGAACTTAATGTGCTTTTACAAGCAGGACTAACCCTGAAAGATTCTTTGGAAATCATAATTAGTGAGCAGAAAAAAGAGGCCGATAGAAAACTCATAGCATCTTTACAAAATGAGATTATTTCTGGGAAAAACTTTTCCGAAGCGATCAAAAAACAAAAGATATTTTCTTCATACGAATTCCATTCGATTAAAATTGGAGAACAAACAGGAACCCTAGATGATGTTTTTGGTGAGTTAGGAACGTTTTACGAGCGTAAGAGCAAGCAAAGAAGAACAATCATGAGTGCTTTATCTTATCCCATTATTGTTCTTTTTACTGCCGTTATTGCCATTACCTTTATGCTGAAGTTTGTAGTTCCCATGTTTGAAAATATTTTTAAACAAAATAACACAGAACTCCCCTGGCTTACCAAAGTAATCATTAATGCCTCGGATGCATTTGAAAAGTATTTTTTAATCGCTGTTCTTATCATAGTTGCCTTTGCAATATTCTTCAGACTATCAAAGAACAAAATCTGGTATAAAAAATTGATTTCTTCATTCTGGCTAAAAGTTCCTTTTGTAGGTGAGTTTATACGCAAAGTTCGGATCGCTCAATTTACTCAAGCCATTAATCTACTTACCAGTGCTAAAGTTCCATTACTGAATGGAATTCAACTCACAAAAGAAATGATTGATTATTATCCATTACAAGTTGGATTGAAAAAAATAGAAAAGGAAATTCTACTAGGAAAAAGCTTTCATGAAAGTGTCTCAGGAGTGAAAATATTCGATAAAAAAATGGCTTCACTTATCAAGGTTGCTGAAGAAACCAATCAAAATGAAACCATCTTTAAGAGGATTACAGATCAATACAATCAGGAAATTGAATACAAATCTAAAATGATTAGTTCTACCATTGAACCCATTATCGTGCTTGTATTGGGAGCTATCGTGGCAGTTGTACTCATTGCGATGTATTTACCAATGTTTAGGTTGAGTACCGTTATGAGTTAAATCTTATATTATTAAAATTAATTTAAACAAGAAATCCATTCTTCTTTTTAAAAGGTAAATGACTCGATCGTACCCCAAGAAGGAAAGCAACGATTGTTAGATAACATACTCCTCTTTATTTTTGTAAAGCTGGATGCAGGGAAGAGTTATGATTGGTAGAAAAAGTTAAAAGAAAATAAAAAATGATTGCTAAGAATTTAAATCAAAAAACGCTCATAAGTAAGCTTTCAAAAGTAATTGAGGAAAAAGGCAAAGCTTATAGTAAAAACACCTTCATTAAAGCAAGACCTGCCATTGAAGGTGAGATCATCATAACATGGACATCTGACGGAAAAGAGTCAACAAATATTGCTGGTAAAACCGACTTCATTGTTCAAAACCCTGCCGGAGAAGAATACATCATACGTCAAGAAAACTTCGAAAAACGCTACGCTCTGGCCAAGGACTATAATTCTGACAAGAATTCGAAGTATCAGGTTTACCAGTCTATCGGTAAATGCTATGGTGTCGTTGTTGATGAAAACATTCTACAAATCTTAGGTTTGAACCTATCCATAAAAACATTTGAATTTGAACCTTCTTGGGGAGGAAAAATGAAATGCAACGTGGGAGATATGCTAGTAAGTCCCAATAAAGAAATTTCTGAGATTTATCGGATAGCTATCAAAGAGTTTAAGGAGACTTATATAGAATTGGATGATCTATAAAATCTTAATTAGCCCTACA
>CAZTFN010000295.1:0-4935 GCA_964612905.1 uncultured Flavobacterium sp.
TCTTTGTCATTCGTTCCAAAGTTTATTCGCGCTGAAAAATTCTGAGTAAACCTCAAATGCTTTTTATTTTTCAATTGATCGTTGCTCTTTTGCCATCCGATTTTCAATGAATTTAGTTTCAACTGAGGAAAACCATTCTCCATTAAATACGCTTCAATCAAACGAGAAGCATAAGACAAATAGGCAAAATTTTGCATCACCATGAAGTCGTTTACGTCCTCTCCTCTTACTTTGTAATTTCTTGCAAACATTCTTTTTTAGTTTTTTCAAAAAGCAGCATGGTCGTCTAGGGAAACTCACATACTGCTTTTCTTCTTTTTTAACAACCACTTTCCAACCGAGAAAGTTTTTTGTTACTGATTTAAGCAGTAATCGAAATGTGAGTCAAAGAAACGTGAGATCTCTCCTTTACACAAAAAGAAGTAGGTGAAGGTGAAAAAAAAGGGTTAAAAAGGAAGAAAATTGCTATTTAACTAATAGGCTCCATTCAAATTCAAAGCTAGAAACCTCAGCACCATCGCTGTTGTAGCCTACAGATTTCATACATACGACTTGGCCTTCGCCTGTTTGAGCTGATCTTTCAATCGCATTGGCAATTTCTAGTCCATCGTGACATTCAAACCGAATCAATCCAGTAGCTTTCTTACTGAAACTTCCTCGTTGATCTTTTACCAACATGGAAACTTTCTTTCCGGAGTCTTGAATCTTATCTTGTACCAAAGCACCCGTAGTCATTTCTGCTGCCATTCCTTGCGCTGCCCAAAACATCGATCTAAAAGGGTTTTGATTAATCCATCTATGTTTAATATGAACAATACAAGAGGTCTCTGAAATTTCTTTTACTCTCACCCCTCCCCACCATGCCAGTGGAAGTTTAAAAAAGGTAAATGCATTGATTTTTTTGGGTGTAATCTTCATGGATACGATATAAAGTGGTAAAAATAGCCCATTTAACCCGATTAATACAAACAACTTCTATCCCCATTTTTAGGGGAGAGAAAATTTCACTAAATAACGGGATTGACTACCAGCCTAATTACCAGTAAATTAAAGTGCTTTAATAACCCTAAAACACTATTATCATGAAAAAAAGCATTTCAAAATTAGGTACTCCTTTGAGTAAAAAAGAACAACAAGACATTCAAGGTGGAGTTTTTCCTCCTTTTTTTCCGGATTGTTGCTCTTGCATTTATGTACCTCAAGGCTATCCTTATCAGGTTTTTATCACCCAATCTTGTAGTATTCCATGTCCGCAAAATGGAGATCCATTAACTTACGGTGACGGCTGCTAAAGTTTTTTAAGAAAAGTAAAAATTAATTTTTAAGGCTCTAAGCTCAATAAAAACAAGGCTTAGAGCTTTTTTATGCTTAAAAAGCAAATGTTAAAGAATGTTAAATTTTAGTACTATGTTTTGCATAATACCATCTTTTGGATATATATTTGTATCAGAAAGTATTATATAACTCATATATCATGACACAAAATAACGAGAATACCAATGCATTTCTCACCCATATTTCAGCCTTCGCAGGGTTCTTATTTCCGTTTGGAAGTATCATTACACCCTTAATTGTTTGGCAAACTCTAAAAGAGAGAAGTCGTTTTTTAGACGAGCAAGGAAAAGAGGCTGTCAACTTTAATATCAGCTATAGCCTTTACATGTTTATTGCAAGCATTATTGCAGTGCCATTTTTTGTGGGATCCATTTTTAGAAATGGCAACTTTAATTATAGTTGGGATTTAGATTGGTGGGATTTCGATCTAGGGTTTGGGAATCTTTTCGGATTGATTGGTCTTTCCTCATTTGTAGGAATCATCGGTCTGATCAAATTGGCACTCATCGTTCTAGCCGCTGTAAAAGCAAACAAAGGAGAAGATTATAGATATCCTTTGACCATTAAGTTTATTAAGTAATACGGAACAAACCACAATAATAGATGAAAATAGAAAACACAAAAGCACAGATGCGCAAAGGAGTGTTGGAGTTTTGCATCCTCTCTATCTTACAACATGGAGATGCCTATACTTCAGAAATCCTTTCTACGCTAAAAAGTGCAGAAATGATTGTGGTAGAAGGAACCATATATCCACTCTTAACTCGCCTAAAAAATGCAGGGCTGTTATCCTATAGATGGGAAGAATCTACCTCAGGTCCACCGAGAAAATATTATGTATTAACCGAAAACGGAGGCATGTTTCTAAAAGAATTAGACAAAACATGGAGCAATTTAATCAACGCTGTCAACCAAGTAACGAGCAAAAAATCAACGAAAAATGAATAAAACGATCAATATAAACTTAGGAGGATACTTTTTCCACATCGACGAGAGTGCCTATCAAAAGCTGAGAAGGTATTTGGATGCGATCGCTAGATCTTTGAGTGAAGATCCACAAGGAAAAAATGAGATCATTGCAGATATAGAAGCCAGAATTAGTGAGCTTTTATCTGAGAAGATTACAGACGCTCGTCAAGTGGTGAATGATCAAGATATCAGCGATATTATCAAGATCATGGGAGAACCAGAAGATTATGCTGATAGTGAAGAAAGTTATACAGATACAAAATACCAATATTCGAAAAGATCTTCCAATTCTAAAAAATTATTTAGAGATGGTGATGACAAATTCATCGGTGGAGTTGCTTCGGGAATTGGACACTATTGTGACATTGATGTAATTTGGATTCGATTGGCATTCATCTTAACTGCTGTATTCACTGGATTTGGATTTCTAGCCTATATTCTTTTTTGGATTTTACTTCCAGAAGCAAAGACTACTGCTGAAAAATTACAGATGGAAGGTGAAGATGTAAACATCAATAACATTGAAAAAAAAATTCGAGAGGAGTTTACAAACGTAAAAGAAAACATAAAAAAAGGAGCTGAAAGTGTTTCTGAAAAATTCTCGAACGCTGAAAAAAAGTATAAGCCCAAGGCTAAATCGGGTTTTCAGGAGTTCCTAGACACGTTGGGCAATATTTTAACAGTATTCTTTAAGATCATTGGGAAATTTATTGGTGTATTGATCATTATTGTATCTGCATCTGTACTGATTTCCTTCGTACTCGCTATCTTCTCTATTGGAAGCTTTGAAATACTAGGTTTTGGAGATGAATTTACAGAATTACCTCCATTCATGGAAAGCTCAATGTTACCTCATTGGTTGCTAGCTATGTGTATCATTGTTTTAGTTGGTTTTCCTTTCTTGATCTTGTTTGTATTAGGATTAAGGATCCTATCAAGCAACATCAAACAGTTTAGCAAAACCACTTCCTTAACCCTATTAGGTATCTGGATAGTTGCTTTATTAATGGTAATTTTTACGGGTATTGAGTTTGGCACTTCTAATGCATTTAGAAGTTCAGATACTGTTACTAAAGAATTATATATCCAGCAAAATGACACCTTAAACGTCAACTTTAAAAAAGATGAAGATCTTATTTCCGATCGTATTAGAGTTACAAGAGGAAACCAATACGAAGTTATTATAGATGATGAAGTTAAGTTATATTCTAATGCAATACGTATCAACGTTAAAGAGAGTGATAACGATTCACCCTATATCAAAATTAAAAAGACATCTGAAGGAAGAAATAGAAAGTTAGCAAGAAAAAATGCACAAGTTATTGACTATAAATACAATTTAAATGGTCAGGATTTAGACCTCTATGGATACATTATTAAAGATGTAAAAGACCGATTTAAGTATGAATCCATATACATAACTCTATTCGTTCCTGAGGGGATGACCATATACTTTGATGAATCGTCTAAATACTTTATTAACAATATTGAAAACATACAGGATATTTATGATAGAGATATGATTGAACATTATTTTGAAATGACCAAAGAAGGATTGAATTGCACAGATTGTGAGGAAGAAAAAGAAGAAGAAACCAAGGAGAAAACGAACTTAGATACAATTAACTAACAATTCAACTCAAAAAAAAGACGATTGAGTAACCTTAATTCAAAAAATAGCGTCTATATATAGACATTTGAACAAATAAAAACTTAAAACCATGAAAAAATTAACCAAAGGATTTTTACTACTCTTCGTAGCGACAATGTTCGCTTCATGTGGAGCAGACCTATTCAACCGAATTGAAGGAAACAGAAATGTAATCACCGAGAAAAGAGAAATTGGCAACGATTTTTCAAGGGTGAAAGTAAGTAGCGGAATTGATTTGTTCATCAAACAAGGAAGCAAAGTATCATTAACTGTAGAAGCTGACGAAAACCTTCATGATTACATCATGACAGAAGTAGAGGGCAATCAATTGAAAATCTACGTTGACGGAAATATCTGGAGAGCAAAAGCAAGAAAAGTATACCTAACAGTAACTGATCTTGAAGAATTAAAAGCAACCAGCGGAAGCGACGTTTATTCAGAGTCCGTATTGAAGTCGAAAGACCTTGTAGTAAGCACAAGTAGTGGTGCAGACATGAATATTGAAGTAGATGCAGACAATGTAAAAAGTAGTTCTTCTAGTGGATCTGACTTAAAGATTACTGGAAAGTCAATCACACACAGCACGAGTGCAACAAGCGGAAGCTCTATTAACGCCTACGGATTAGAGAGTAAAGATGTGACTGCCAAAGTAAGCAGTGGAGCAGACATTGGTGTGTATGCTGCTGAGTCTATCAATGCAAGAGCAAGTAGTGGTGGTGACATCAGATACAAAGGAAATCCAGAAAAAGTAAATAAAAAGACTTCATCAGGTGGTGGAGTATCAGGAAGATAATCATTCATAAATCAACCAAACTTTATCCTCTGTAATCGTCTGACGAAAGTCAGGCGATGCAAGAGGGCTAACCAACTAAAAAAATGGAAACAATTGTTGAACTTTTCAGAGGAAACATCGCTTTTAAAATCATTGCGGGAATTCTCATGTTTCTTTTCGCTAACCTAGCGAACTTAGGAGAAGACTT
>CAZTFN010000296.1:0-4923 GCA_964612905.1 uncultured Flavobacterium sp.
TCTTGGGAAAGAATTCGGCTGGGTCATGTGGACTGCCCAAACGGCGATGATCATCGTTTTTGGTGGACTTTCTTTTTTACTGTTACCTATTTATAACAAACAGAAGTAACCGTTGTCTTTTTAGTAAAAATATAACATCAATAATCGTGGTGTTCTCAATTTCTAATCAATCAAAATAGAACCATATTGGCTATTAAAACTTCGGTTAAAGAAATCACGACCTTTCTAAAACAAGTATTCTCATTTAAATAATTTTAAAACATTTTACAAAAATATTTTGTATTTTGTTTAAATATTTATATCTTTGCTTTGTAATTAGCGATTTTAGCTAGGCAAGCAATTCTTTTTTGCTTACACATTTGTTGGATTTTTGAAGTTTTTGCCTTTTTCTTCTGAAAAACTTCATCCAAGCATCCAGAATTACGACCGTAGTCAAGCACTACATTTTTCCAAATTTTTTAATCAAAAAACCGTATTCTATGAATGCTTATGAATTCGGGCTGAAGTACTTTAATGAAACCTTCCAGCCCAGTCCTAACTGCGTAATATTTAACGATAAGTACAGACCTGTTAGTGGCGATGTACTCTCCAATGAAATTGACGTTGAACTTCCGTTTTACTTTGAACAAGTTGAGCCAGTCACCTCAAGTCATTTTAAAAGAATGGCATCTCCAAGGCGGTTGAAAGCCGAAGTTGTTGAAGATTATTTATTGCCTAACAACTATATCCGTCCTTTTGGCGACAACACACTTGAAGGCCATCCAGACAATCATTTCTTCACCATTTATGCGTACAACGAAATGTATTTTGTGAAAGCTGGGGATCAGGCAATTCTGGATCAGATCGTCATTAGCTCAGCAAAAGGAGGAGCCACTGTCCCAAAATTATTTGGACTTTCCGAACAAAAATTAAAATCTATCATTGGTCGAGATGACGTCTCACTCATCTTCTTCTTTTCTGAAGACGGCGCCGTTTTAGAAAGTGGTTATAGCTCTATCAAAGAGGTGATGCCTAATGAGATTATTTTCTTTCTTGAGAAGGATAGCCTCTTGAATATTTTATCTGTTGCGAGAATAAAATCTGGAATCAACATCGCATTGGATGAGAAAATCCCTTACTCCGCTATTGTCAGTTTGGCCGATTTTTTTGAGGCTCCAATTACAGAGGAAAAAATAGAGAACGTATTCATCAATCATTTTAAAGACAAGAAGCCCGAGGAAAACGATGGCATTTGGACCTACCTCTTCAAAATTGATGATTACATACTAGAACTTGCAGGAGATGGCTTAAAACTATTGATTGGAGACCCTTTAATTTTTATTGGAGAGACCATTATCAAAGAATTGAAAGCGGATCCCAAACGATGGAAATACTACAATGACGATGGAACCATTAACGAGGAGTTTGAACCCGTATTTCCTGGTTTAAAGTCCTATTTACAAAGTGAAGAGGAAAAGGAAAAAGTAAAAAAGAGCACGAATCTCAATGAAAACGTTTCGAATATTAGTACTCGAATTAAGAATGCTATTGATAAAATACCCAATGACAGCTACAAGGTTTTCCTAAGAGATAAACTAGACTTTGTGTTCCGAATGTTGGATGCTCTTCAAGAGCTTTATCAGAGTATCTTGGATCTCATTAGTTTCAAAAATGCTTTTATCTATTTGAATGCCATGATCATTGGCATTTACAATAGCTTAATTGAAGCCATTGGAGGCATCATTACGCTCGTAGGAAATGTCGTGAATATTCCGTCCATGCTCTTTAATGTGGATTCTAATGATGTGAAAAACGGATTGAGAATTGGTGCTGAGATTCTAGAAAACACCATTGAAGCCTTCCTTGCATTTTTCTCTATTGATAATATTCTTGCATTCTTTAGTGGTTTGTACCAAGGCGCCAAGGTCTTGATCTCTTTCTTATTAAACCCAGATCAAATCATTTCAAAAATTGCTGATGGTGTTAACTATGTTGCAACCAAGGTAGATCAGATTGGATATGCTGTGGGCTATATCATTGGATTCATCATAGAGGAAGTGCTTACCGCCATTCTTACGGGAGGAGCTAAAACTGTAGCACAAGCATTAAAAATGACCCTTGACTCCATTGTTTCTGCAGTGAATTCAGTCAGAAAAGTAGGCGAAAAAGTAGCTAGAAAAGCCATTGATTTCATTCATGGACTCTCAGTTTTATTCAAAAAAATGAAAAACCTTGATATGAAAAAGATCATGGATGACTTTGTAGAGTGGATTAAGACGCTGCTAAAAACGACCAGGCAGCTTGCCGAAGAAGCTTTTGAACGATTCTTTCCCAACACTGCTCAAGGAATGAAGGATAGAAGATATTTAAGAAAGCGAGGTTACCAACCTACGAGTTTTATAGATAACGTATTAACTGTATGCCCCATTGGCAAATAAAAATTGGACGCTATGAATACAAGAACAAAACCATGTTACAGTTATATTCAAAAAGAGAATGGAAATTCTGCAATTGTATATAAATATGAAGGTAAAAATGTAATTATTGTAGATGATATCAAGCCAGGGAAATTAGACTCGGAAAGCAGTAAGTTGGACAGAGGTTTTGCTAAAAGTAAGTATACAGATTATGATGAGTATATGAAATTTAAAGCAAAAAAATCTTTGAAAGCACAAGGAATTGACAACCGTGTAATTGAAATATTGGAACAACAAAAAAAATTCTTTAAGGACAGAGGGCTAATAGCAGAGAGAGTTCCAAACGGGACTAATGTCAGAGTAAAAAGCATTAAAAATGGTGATATAGAGTTCTACAGCAAAGTAGAAGAACTTGAAGAATTTATTAGACTCGCAAGTAGAAGTGATATTGAAAAAGTCACATCCTACAAAAAAGTAGTAAATTGGTCCAAAACTAGTTCAGCTAAATATGGAAAAGAGAAGGTATGGACTGACGGAACCAAATTCAAATTTAGTCAGCATAATGTCCCACCTCCTCCGCCAGTTTGCGTAGACTTTAGTCACACTCCAAATGTTCTTTATGGAGGAAAAGCTGGAAAACCTGCCGTTGTTAAAATAAAGCTTACAGGTAATGACGCTACAGATTTTAAGATGGCCTATAAAAAATCTGGTTTATCCCCAGAAGAAATTAAAAAGATTGAGAGTGGAGAATGGACATGGCACCACATGGATGATTATGATCCAAAAACAGGTGAATGTACTATGCAACTAGTTGATTCTGCAGCGCATCAGTTTACGTGTTCGCACCTTGGTGGCGCTGGACTATATAAGGCATACAATGGTATTGGCTATCCAAATAGAACAACAAAAAAAGTAATTTAATTATGAAAAAAATTGAGTTTAAAAACCAAGTGAAAAAAGTATCTGAGTCAGAAATTTTAACTTTTCAAAAAATCAATGAATTTAAATTCCCAAAAGAATATATTCAATTTTTGACAAGTAGCAACGGAGGTGTTCCCGTTGAAAATATGTTTTATCTTGAAGAAGATGACTCGGAGTTTTTCATCACTAAGTTTTATTCCTTAAAACACAGTGGATACCCTTTAGAAAAAGTCGTAGAAAACTTATATGAACAAGAAGTACTCCCGAAAGATTTCTTCCCTTTTGCTTCAACAGGAGGGGCTGGAGTATACGCTTTCAAGATGGAGGCTGAATTCCCAGTTTATGTATTCACTTTCGATGTGCTCGACCCTTTACAGCTATCTTATTCCTTTGAAGACTTTATTGACACTTTGGAGGAACTTTCATTGGACTAAGGTGGATAAGATAATAGCCTTTTTGTTTTTTAGATGTGAGGTTTCCAGTTTATTAACTAAGTTCTAAAACTCATGAATAAGTGTTATTATGAAAAAAATAAAGTTATTAAATCAAGAGCAAAAGTTAGAGAAGAATGAGCTAAAATTGTTTGAAAAGAATTCAAACATATCTTTACCTAATGATTACAAAGAGTTCATTCTTCTTAATAATGGAGGCGTACCAGAAGAAAACCTTTTTAAGGGCACAAACTTTGAAGCAAGGATTGCAGACTTTTATTCAATCAAATATGGAAGATTTCCAATGGAAAATTTATTGGAAATGCTCCATTCTGAGGAGAGTTTACCAAAACACTTTTATCCTTTTGGTTCGAATCTAGGTGGTAGTGATTATGTTTTTTCGATTAAAGAAGAAGACTATGGAGTTGTGTATTTTTATCATTATGATGGATCACCGCCATATAAATTGGCAGATTCCTTTAAAGAATTCATAGATTCATTAGAAAAAGAGGATTACACGTTTTAATATTTAATAAAATATCAGTGTTTAGATAATAACGGTCTGTCTACTTTTTGGATGGGCTGTTTTTTATTTATTAAAACTATATTTCTTCTGTAACCACTTTGTTAGCAT
This sequence comes from uncultured Flavobacterium sp., assembly GCA_964612905.1. Taxonomy (GTDB): domain Bacteria; phylum Bacteroidota; class Bacteroidia; order Flavobacteriales; family Flavobacteriaceae; genus Polaribacter. The sequence goes on from CAZTFN010000296.1 coordinate 4,383, forward strand.
GTGATTTTTTCATTTACCTACACTAATTTTTAAATCAAAAAAATCACATACTTTTGTCCATAGACCTATGGCCAAAACCAAAACCACTTTTTTTTGTCAGAATTGCGGAACCCAACATGCAAAATGGATGGGGCAATGTTCTGCTTGTGGTGAATGGAACACCATTGTTGAAGAGGTCATTCAGAAAGAAGTTAAACGAGAATGGAAGCAATCAACTACCGCTAAAGGCGTTTCTAAACCTTTAAAGGTCAATGAGATTATACTGAATCCAGAAGAACGAGTTCCAACCAAGAATGACGAGCTTGACAATGTTTTAGGAGGTGGATTGGTTCGTGGTTCTGTCACCTTATTAGGGGGTGAACCAGGGATTGGAAAATCAACCTTGTTACTGCAAATCGCTTTGTCCATTCCTCAAAAAGTCTTGTATGTTTCTGGTGAAGAAAGTCAATCGCAGATTAAAATGCGTGCAGAGCGATTGGACAAAAAATCTTCCGATTGTCTAATACTCACCGAAACCAATACTCAAAATATCTTTCGGAAT
>CAZTFN010000297.1:0-4915 GCA_964612905.1 uncultured Flavobacterium sp.
CACTGAGTTGTTCAACGATGATTACACCTTCATGCACCCAGACAATACCGTAGTTGTTCAAGTAAGAACTTCGCGTAACGCTGTGGCAGATACTTCTGAAGAAGAAGAAACTGAAGAGGCAGCAGCTGAATAAAGTTTGTCAGCATAAAATTTTAAAACCCTCCGAAGCCTTGGCGTAGGAGGGTTTTCTTATTTTTACCCCATGAATTGGTTCAAATTCTTTAAGAGTAAACCGAAAGAATCAGAAGAAAATCTCATGAAAAAGTTTTTGATTGTTGGACTAGGAAATATTGGTGATAAATACACCAATACACGCCATAATATTGGTTTTCAAATTGTAGATGCCTTGGCAAAAGAGCAAGAGGCAAAGTTTGAAACGGATAAGTTGGGTGATATTGCTCGATTCCGATTTAAAGGCAGAACTTTTGTCTTATTGAAGCCTAGCACCTATATGAATCTTAGTGGAAAAGCGGTCAAATATTGGATGACCAAAGAAAAGATTCTTCCAGAAAATCTATTGGTAGTAACAGATGATGTGAACATTGATTTTGGAGTCATTCGAATCAAAGCCAAGGGAAGTGCAGGTGGACACAATGGACTGAAAGACATAGAAGCCAAATTATCAAGTCAAAAATATCCTCGATTCCGATTCGGAGTGGGAGGCAACTATCCCAAAGGTAGGCAGGTTGATTTCGTCTTGGGTGAATGGACCGCCGATGAAGAAAGTCAGTTAATCGAACGAATTCCAATGTCGATGAAAGCCGTTTTATCTTTTGGAACGGATGGTATCAACCATACGATGAACAACTACAACGGAAAGTAATTTTCAGTGATCAGTCTCAGTAACCAATCTCAGTGATCAGTTTATTTCTAAAAGATTTTTGTGCCTAAAAAAAGGGAGAGGTAGGATAAACAATTCAAAAAAGATCAAAACGTAAATATATTTACGGAATTCATCTAACATCTAACATTGTTAAATGATAATTGTTCACTGATTATTGTTCGCTGTTAATTGTCACTCGCGTACCATTCTGCAAAAGAGCTTTCAGTTTCTCTCAATTTTAGCGAATGCAATGCAAGATGTTCTGGCAATCTACCCTGAATCTTTTGAGCAAAATCAATGACCATATTTTCTGTGGTTGGTTGATAATCTACTGAAAGGATATGATGCCCTAACTTGCTTAAGTATTCTGCAATTTCTGAATGTGGTGTATTCTGATTAAAAATGGTAGCATGATCAAATACATCGACTATCTCTTCTTTGACGATCTTTTTCAAATCACCAAAGTCAATCACCATTCCAAATTTTGGATTTGAAGCATCACCAATAGGAGTTCCTATCACGGTTACATCTAGCTTATAACTATGTCCGTGAATGTTCTTGCACTTCCCATCATAACCGTGCAAGGCATGCGCAGTTTCAAAACCAAACTGTTTCGTAATTCGAATTTTGTTCATGCTGCAAAAGTACACGAAATTTTTAATTAGAAAACCCTATAATCACAGGCTAGGGTATAAAAAATGGAGGAAAATTTTAAGAACCAAAAAGTTCTTTCCAAGGAATGACAAATGGCAATACAATGACCCAAACTAAGAAGAAAGATGCCATACCTATTGGATACTCGTTTTTGTGCATGATTGCAGGTAAAGCAACTACCAGTAGCCATAGACTTTTGTAAATCAATTGAACCATTAAAATGGGTGAGAAAGTAATCGGTTTCCAAAGACCTAATATTGAAATCAAGAAGATAGAAAACCACAAGGCACCTACAAGACGAATGAGTTCAGAATTGGGATAGACCCCAGAAAAAACAGAGTTTCCTGCTGCTTTAGGAAAGAAGAGAGACGTAATGCTAATCCATCCAGCAACAATGATGTTCGCAATATATACGACTTTAAGAGCGATCATTTAGTGCAAGTTTCCATTGTTTGATCAGTTCTTTTGTCTTTCTTCGAGCTTTTCCTTTTTTGTATTTCCAACGATCCTTATCATGTAACAACCAATCTAAATACCTCTTTTTAAATTGTTGCGCTTCTTTTTGTTGACCATAAAAGTAATATTCAACAAAATTTGGATTATCGGGGCATTTTTCCATGGTGCAATTTTGAATATCAAAAATCAAAAAGTAAGGCATTCCATCAATATGATCTATCAAAAGCATAGCTGTTTCGCCTACGGTCAAGTTTCTATTTTTGCATTTTGAAAAAACCTTTGACTCCTCATTGTTGTCTATTAATTTGGCTAGTTCAAACAAGTTTTTTTCACCTTCTGAAAGGATCTGTTTTGCCAACGGATCATCAATAATCTTTTCAGATTCAGTAAGACTCCATTGCTGTTTTTTCAATTGATCAACAAAACTTGATTGAGAAGTCACACCTTCTGAAACAAAAACGACCACAATGAACCAAAAAAATTTCATGCTATTTTTTAAACTTTTCCAGAGCCTTTTTGGTGAAATCAGATAATACCAATTTTCCTGAGATCTCCGCTCTTTCAGAAAGTAATTCGTTCCAATCATCGGTTCCTTCCCATAGTACCTTTTTCATCTGAGCTAGTGCTTCTGGATTGTAAGAAGCCAGCTTGTTGGCAAAAACATCAATTTCCTGATCCAACTCTGCTACATTTTCAAAAACGCGGGCATACAAACCTTTGTCTTTTGCCCAATAAGCTGTTTGCCAATCGGATGCAGCCAAGGTGAGTTCTGCCAGTCCAGCAACTCCGATCTTGCGTTCGACCGCTGGAGCAATCACAAACGGACCAATTCCAATGGTAAATTCCGAGAGTTTGATGGAAGCAAACTCAGTAGCAAAAACATAATCACACGCTGCTGCCAATCCAACGCCACCACCAACGGTTTTTCCTTGAATTCGACCGATGATCAGTTTGGAACAGCTTCGCATGGCATTGATCACATTGGCAAAACCTGAAAAGAATGCTTTTCCTTCTTCCAAGTTAGAGATGGCAATAAGTTCATCAAAAGAAGCACCTGCGCAAAAAGCTCGGTTTCCTTCCGACTTTAAGACAATCACAGAAACCTCATTACTTTCTGACAATTGATTTAGTTCCTTGGTCAATCGATCTAACAAAACATTGGGAAAAGAATTGCTTGCTGGATGCCCAAATTCAACAGTCGCAACACCGTTGACAATTTGTGTATATAAACTTCCGTTTGCTGAACTCATAAATGAAATTTTATCAAAATTACGCCTTTTCAGCCAATGGCGAAAAAGTGGTTCTTAAATTGATAAACAATGGCAAACCTCTGGCTGTCACCCATAGAATAAAGGTGTACCAAATGCCATACAATTGAAGGTCAAACTGATTGAACATATAGATGGATGGTATGAATACCAAAAACGTAGCGACCAACAATAAATTCCTCAGAAACGCCGTCTTTCCCATTCCTTTGAACATTCCATCATGCACATACATCATTCCACACAAGGGTTGCATTACTAAGATGATCCAAAAGACTTCATTAAACCGATTGAGTACAGATTCTTCTTGAATAAAGATGCCTCCAATTTGATCGTAAAAAAGAAATGCAATTCCTGCTAGCGCGAGTCCTGTAAAGAAACCATAAAAGGTTAAATGATTTCCCAACCGTAGTAAAGTTCCGTATTCTTTGGCACCCAATAGTTTCCCCGATAAAATATTTCCTGCACTGGAATATCCATCAATAAAGAAAGCCCCAAAGAGCCAAATTTGAATTCCAATTCCATAGGCTGCTAAAGAGTCTGTTCCATAATCAGTGGCCTGCTTCACAGCAAAAATCAAGGCTGTATTCAATGCGACCGTTCGGATAAAAAGGTCAAAGACCATTTTGGTCAATCTAGGAATTTCTTTGTTGAAAGGAAATACCAACTTCAGAGAAATGGAAGTTTTCTTCAGTAGCAGAATCACCGAAACAATGGCCATCACAATTTGTGAAATCATACTGGCATAAGCAGCACCTTTGATGTTCATGGCCGGAATGAATCCTTCAACACCATAGACTAAGATCCAGTCGAAAATAATGTTGAGAAAAGCTCCCAACATGGCAACGATCATAGGATAGAAGGTATTTTGAAGTCCTCGAAAAGTTCCAAAGATGGCAAAGACAAATAAGGTAAAAGGCAATCCAAAAACTCGAATTTCGTAATACTCTACAGCATAGTTTAGAATGATATTTTCTGCTCCATAGATTTGAAAGATCCAAGCTGCAAAAGGATAGGTAATGAGGATAATTAGAATGCTTATGACGACCACAATAAGCATGGCTTGTGCAGGAAGGGTTTTCACTTCGTCTAGTTTGTTTGCGCCCAAGTATTGTGAAACGATGGAAGATACGGCACTTCGGATTTGAGCGAACACCCAGATCAACATGGATAGAAAAGAACCAACAATAGCAACAGCTCCTAAACTCTCCTTTGCTTGAAAATCAATATTCCCGATAATCGCAGTATCTGTAATAGAGATGAGAGGTTCTGCAATACCTGCAATTAATGCAGGAATGGCAAGTTTGTGGATTTGCTTGAAACTAATATCGGTTTTCACTAGTGTGATTTGAACCGCAAATTTACGGATAAGCAGGGGTATTAAACCTATGATAAGTCCAAAAAAACTGTACCTTTGTCCCAATCAAACGAGATGTTATGAAACATATTTTAGTACCTATAGGATCTTCAGAAAATGCCTCAAACACATTGCAGTATGCCATTGATTTAGCAGCTGAGTTTGAAGCCAAAGTCTTTGTTTTTAGAGCTTACAAAAGTATTTCTGTGACAGGAACCATGATGAAAGTTGATGAGTTCATGGATAGAGAAACAAAGCTCTATCTTAGATCGTTGATTAATTCTGTTGATCGAAAGGAAGTGGATATCAAGATCGTTGCAGCGAAAGGAGAAACGGTGGAAAGTATCCGTTCGATCAATA
>CAZTFN010000298.1:0-4124 GCA_964612905.1 uncultured Flavobacterium sp.
GAAGCTATTCAAACTATTTTAAGAAGAGAAGGATATCCTAATCCGTACGAAGCTTTGAAAGGGTTGACAAGAACCAATGAGAAAATCAATCAACAATCCATTGCAAACTTTATTGATTCATTAGACGTTTCTAATGAGATCAAAGCAGAGCTCAAAGGAATTACACCAGCAAATTACACAGGGATTTAATGAAAAAGATTTATTATTTATTTGCTTTACTCGTAACAATTGCGGCTTGTGAGCCACAAATAAAAGGAAATCCGGATCGGTTTAAAACTGGAGTATTTGAAGCTCCCGCTGTAGAAGGTTCTATTAGTAAAACCACCATTACAAGAAACGATAGCTTGCAAATAGAAAAATATATCAAGTACACAGAAATTTCTACGGACTCGGGTTCTTACGTGAGAGAAGAAGAAAAAACAGATGTCTATTACATCGAATGGAGGAACAACTTCTTTTATACATTAAGAATGAAGAATCCCAAAACTGACATCGATGAAGATCCTATCTTCGTTCAAATCACGAAGATATCTGATAATACCTATGACTTTAGTGCCAAAATTGGATATTCTAATTTCAAACAAACTGGTACAGTCACAAAAATTAAATAAACATGGAGATTTTTTTACAGGTTGATACTTGGGTAGCCTTGCTAACCTTGACTTTCTTAGAGATTGTCCTGGGTATCGATAACATTATTTTCATCTCCATTTCCGCTAATAAGTTACCTGAACATCAACGAAAAAATGCAACCATTTTAGGGTTGGCATTGGCCATGATTACCAGAATTGCACTGTTAATGAGTGTGTCTTATTTGGTAGCCTTAAAGGATCCTATTTTTTCCGTAGAACTATCTTGGTTCAAAACAGGCGTAAGTATTCAGAGTCTGATTCTCTTCTTGGGAGGAATTTTCCTCATTTTTAAGAGTACAAGAGAGATTCGACATAAAATGGAAGAAAGCCACCAAACGGAAGAAACAAAAGAAAAGAAGAATTCTACCTTTAGTAGCGTGATTTTTCAAATCATTTTGATTGACATTGTATTTTCTTTTGACTCTATTTTAACCGCTGTTGGAATGACCAATGGAATTGAAGGGGCATTGACTATTATGGTCATTGCTGTGGTGATCTCTATGATTATCATGATGGGATTTGCAAACCCAGTGAACAAATTTGTGAGTGCAAACCCAACCATTCAAATGTTGGCACTTGCCTTTTTGATTCTGATAGGATTCATGTTGATTGTGGAAGGAGCCCATTTGTCAGAAACCATAATATTTAACAATCCTATAGGCGGTATTCCAAAAGGATATTTGTATTTTGCGATCGCATTTTCATTAGGAGTAGAATTCTTGAATATGAGAATTCTCAGAAATAAGAAAAAGGCATTAAAAAAATAAAGAAACATAAAGTCCTACTCGCTATTTGTCTTTTGCTAATCCCAGCAATTGTACAAGTTCTACATGCTTTTGAACATCATGATCATCACGTCGTCTTTAAAATTGACAACAATGATCAATTGTATCAAGGTGAAGAGGAATGTGCTTTGTGTGAATTTACTTTCGATGCCGCAGGTGTTATTCAGGACGTATCTTATACGATTCCAATTTCCCCTGAAACTCCAGAACACATCTATTTTTACACGACACGAGTAGATCATCAAGAACTTTCTTATTCGTTAAGGGGTCCGCCTTCAGTATAACTTTTCAATATTTCTTAAAAGAAATCATCCCCAAAAAAGTTAATCATTCAATCAATGAAGACAAAATTCTTTTGGGTCATTGCTCTGGTATTTTGTTCTACCATAGCATGGTCTCAAAATTGTACATATATACTAAAAGGTTCCGTTACGGACTTTCACGATAATTCTCCTCTTGCTGGAGCTACGATTCAGGTGAAAGGCACGAAACTCTATGCCGTTACCAACGATGAAGGCGAGTTTGCTTTAAATAACTTGTGTCTACAAGTATATTCACTTGTTGTATCCCACGTTTCTTGCGAAACTCGCACTATTGAAGTAGATACGCGTGAAAAACAATATGTAAAATTACGACTGGAACATCATTTAGAAGAATTGAATGAGGTGAAGGTGCAAAGTAAAGTCGATAAGAAAACGGCAACTGCTCAGGAAGCAGTGATCAAATTGGCCAAAATCGAAGAATTTAGTAGCGGAAGCTTGGCCGATATCACCAAAACCATTGCTGGAGTTTCTTCTCTAAATACTGGGAATAATATCGTAAAGCCCATCATTCATGGTCTACATAGCAGTCGTGTGATTACTATGCAAAATGGTGTTCGCATGCAAGACCAAGAGTGGGGAATGGAACACGCCCCCACAGTTGATGTAAATGCTTCTCAAGAAATTACTTTGGTAAAAGGAGCAGCTGCCTTGGCCTATTCAGGAGATGCTATTGGAGGTGCCATTGTATTGAAACCTACCAAAATTTACAAGTTGGATAGTCTATTTGGAAAAACGATCACATCTTATAATTCCAACAACAGAGGTTATACTGTAAGTTCTTCTATTACAAAAACCACCGAGAAAGGATGGTATTTTAGTGGGCAAGGTAGTTACAGAAGATTTGGCGACTCGCAAGCTCCAAATTATAACTTATCCAATACTGGATTGGATTTTAAGGCTTTTTCTACACAAACGGGTTATTCAACATTTGAAGAATCCTTCAATCTTTATTATAGTTATGTAGATAATGAAATTGGGGTTCTTTCTTCCTCTCATATTGGAGGTATTGATCAATTGATCGATGCCATCAATAATAATGTCCCATCAACCATTCTAGACTTTACTTACAACATCAGAGAGCCTAGACAAAGAATACGACATCATTTGGTAAAAGCTGAGTATGAGAAGAGATTCGCCAATCTAGGAAAATTAACACTACAGTATGACTATCAAAACAATCGAAGACAAGAGTTTGATAGAAGACGTGGTGATTTTAGTGGAGTTCCATCCATCGACTTATTACTGCAGACTCATGGCTTCCAATCGAAGTTTCTGTTTGATAAAAATTCAAACAGAACATACAATGTAGGAATTCAAATGCAACTCCTGGATAACTTTGCAGATCCTGCAACGGGTGTAAGGCGCTTGATTCCTGACTATGATCGATTTGACCTCGGAGCATTTGTAACTTCTGAGTGGAAACTTAATAACGATTATCTCGTCGAAGCTGCCTTACGATATGATTACAATCATATTGATGCAAAGAAATTTTACCGCATCATTTCTTGGAATGAAAGAGGCTATGATCAAGATTTTGCTGGCATCATTGTGGAACAGCAAGGTGCTCAATATTTGACCAATCCTATATACGATTTTCACAACGTGTCTGCATCTTTGGGAGTTAAAAAGAGTTTTGACAAACATGAAATCGCATTGAATTACTCGGTGAGCAATAGAGCACCAAATGCATCTGAATTCTTTTCAGACGGATTACATCAATCGGTGGCACGTGTTGAAATAGGAAATCTTCGTTTGGATAAAGAGACTGCGAATCAACTGTCTGCTACCTATACCTATCAAGACTCCAAACTGAACATTTTAGTAGAACCCTATTTGAATAGAATCAACAACTATATCTTCATTGCGCCTACCCAACAAGGGATTACTGCTATAGGTCAAGCTGGTTTCTTTTTAGAATATGAATTCTTATCTACAGATGCCTTAATTTATGGTATCGACTTGAACTTAGATTACGCAATCTCTGACAATATCTCATTCCAAAATTCAACCGCTTTCATTGTTGGTGAGGATTTAGATAATAATGAGCCTTTGATTGACATGCCGCCTTTTAACACTAGGAATGCCATTCAATATCGAAATAAGAACTGGAAGAACCTTACACTGGAACTAACATCAGATTTCTTTGCTATGCAAAACAATTTTCCAGATTACAATTTCTTTTTCACAATTCCATCCACCACTGAACAAGTTCTAGTAGATGTAAGCACTCCTCCAGATGCATATCACCTGCTCCATTTTAGAAGCTCCATTCAAACAAAACTCTTTGAGAAGAGCACATTGGAAATTGGATTGAATGTTCAAAACATTTTGAATACGAATTACAGAAACTATTTGAATCGCCTGCGATTCTTTGCTGACGAACT
>CAZTFN010000298.1:4144-4904 GCA_964612905.1 uncultured Flavobacterium sp.
AAAAATTAAGTATTAACAAAAAATAACAAATAGAAAATTAATTATGAAAACCCTAATCTTAAATTTAAAAACCATGAGAAAAATTAGATTATTTATGATTCCTGTGCTTTTTGTAGCACTATTTACATCTTGTTCTGATAACGATGATCCTGTTGTTGTTGTAGAACAAGAATTGATTACCAATGTGAATGTTATTTTCACGAACGCAGCAGATGCAATGGATGTTGTAACGTTAAGAGCGATCAGCGCTGATGGTATTGTAGCACCAACACTCACAGTGAGTGGTCCATTTACTGCTGGAGCAACATACAATGCTGAAATAACCATTACTGATGAAGTCAACAATGAAAATATTTTGACTGAAATCGTTGAAGAAAAAGATGAGCATTTCTTCGTATACGATCAAAGTGGAGTTGCATTTACCATGATGAGAGCCGCTACGGATGAAGTAAGAGGAGACGGTGAATTACTTGGATTGAGAACCACTTGGACAGCTGGTACTGCAGCTTCAGGAACTATCACAATGCAATTAATTCACGAGCCAACTACCGTAGATGATGCTGGTGGATTTGGATCTGCATCAGGCGGAGAGTTTGATATCAACAACACTTGGGATGTAACTATTCAGTAATCTGAACGAAAATTTTTATCCAAAAACGCCGCAAGAAATTGCGGCGTTTTTTTATTTCAGGAAAAATCCCCGAAAAACACGCAGAATTACCTGCTATTTTCCATTGTAAATCTTCTAAATTTAAAATCT
>CAZTFN010000299.1:0-4896 GCA_964612905.1 uncultured Flavobacterium sp.
CGGAAACGATTATACCAATCCTATCCTTACTGTTAATTCTAGCTGAGTATTCTTAATCGTAAATACATCCGTTTCTGTGATTCCTTTATTGATCATTAACTGGGTGATGTTTTTACTCTTTAAAAAAACATTCAAACTATACAAACTAGCGAATATAATCCTATCCATAAGTTTTGTTCTTATTTGGATTATTACTTTATGGATGCTCACAAAAGAATGGTATTCAGCTGGATTTTTAGGCTTGTCTGATGGAACCTTAGATTTTTTATTATTAGAAAAGCAAACCAATCCTTTAACTGAAGTACCTGCTTCATGGTTTGGCGTTTTGAATTCCTTATTCATTATCACGTTGGCCCCTTTATTTTCTAAAGTTTGGGAAAGTAAGTACAATCCAACGGCCAATGTGAAATTTGGAATTGGAATGTTCTTGTTAGCTCTGGGAATGGCTTGTGTCGCATTTGGAGCAACTGGTATTGAACCTGGAGCAAAAAAAGCATCTGTAAGCATGATTTGGCTCGTTCTGGTGTACTTGTTCCATACCATGGGAGAATTATGTATTTCTCCTGTAGGTCTATCTTATGTAAGTAAATTGGTTCCGGGTAGAATGATTGCCTTTATGTTCGGAATTTACTATTTAGCAATCGCTATTGGAATGAAATTAGCGGGAGTATTTGGTGAAAACGTGGATAAGATTGCGGATAAAAATGGTATTAGTTATTTCTTTTGGCTCTTAACAGGAATATCTGCATTCCTCGCGGTTTTCTCCGTGATTATGCAACCAATTATTAAAAAATTAATGCACGGAATTCGATAACCATTTATCACACAAAATAAACAGGCATCATTGTTGTTATCACTAAATAAACACCAATGATGCTTTTTTTGTAAATTTGAAACTCTCTATACGACAGAAGGATTATGAAGAAATTAATCATCCCAATAGTATTCTTGTTATTTAGCTTTCAAAGCTTTGCTCAAGACGCCAAAGTAAACTGGGTTACCTTTGAAGAGGCTGTGAAGCTGAATAAGACAACACCAAAGCCTTTCTTAATTGACATCTACACGGATTGGTGTGGTTGGTGCAAACGAATGGACAAGACAACCTATCAAAATGAGGTTTTAGTTGATTACATCAATGAGAATTTTCATGCAGTTAAATTAGATGGGGAACAAAAAGAGGACATTACCTTCAAAGATTACACCTTCAAATTCAAGCCCAACGGTCGACGTGGATACAACGAGTTTGCCGCCGTGTTATTAAACGGAAAACTCAGTTATCCTACCACAGTATTCATGAACAAAGAGATGGAATTATTAGATCGAGTTCCTGGTTTCTTGAATGAAAAAGTCATGGAACAAGTGACTTCCTATTTCGCGGATGAAAAGTACAAAACTGAAAAGTGGGAAGACTTTGTAAAGAACTTCAAAAGTAGTTTGTGATTTTGGGTACTAGGTTAAAGGCACAGGGTTAAAGTCCTTTTCAAACCTTGACCATTTAATCTAACTTTCGACCTTTAACTTTCAACTTTTACCCTTCACCTTTTAGCTTTAACCCATCACTTCAAAATATACGCTCCGTTCTGATTTGTATTCCAGAACGGAGTTTTTGTTTCTTGGCATGTCCTTTTCCAACGCTCAATCAAACTTCGGTAATTAGAGGCATCTGCCACAATCTGACTCGGTTGGACTTCTTGTATCAATCGATCTAAATTGATCTTCGGTGAATGTTGTAAGACAACAATCGGTGAGTTCAAATTCTCTAGCTGATAAACGCCCAAACTATCTACAAACAATATCTGTTGATTTTGGAACCTTATATAACTTAATGAATCTCTTAGATCAGTAACCTGAAGGTTCTCTCCTACTGAATAGGAATGAGTATTTCGATCATCTGTTGAGTTACTATAAAAAAGATTTCCTTTTCGAACTCCATAAATCGATGTTCTTCTTTGGTTGAACACAACAAACTCTGACTGTAATTCAGTTTTGTATTTCTCAAAAATCAGCACCGATTGGAAGACAAGCACACTCATCATGAATAAAACTAATCGTTTTCTTCTTCTCCCTTCAAAAAATCGAAATCCGAAGACGATCAATAAATAACTCGAAAGCATCATCCATAAGGAAAACGAAATATCAGAAAACAAAAAAGATTCTTGCTCAGAAACAAACCGAATGAAAGCATTCATCCATGAAATGATTCCACCATACAACTGAACAAAAATTTCTGGCAGCAAAGAACAGAGTGATAAAATGATGATCAAAATTCCACCCATCAAAATGATTCCCAAGAAAGGAACGATCACCAAATTGGAGACCAAAAACAATCCGGGAAATTGATGAAAGTAAAACAAGCTTAAGGGTAAAACTGAGAGTTGCGCAGCCAAAGAAACTGTGGTCAATTGCCATACTTTATCTAGGAGCTTCCATTTGGGCTCCCATAAACGCACTAACTTGGGTTGAATCACTACAATTCCGTAAACGGCTAAATAACTCAATTGAAATCCCACATCAAATAAGAACATGGGGTTACACAACAATAAGACAAACATGGAAAAGACCAAGGAATGTATCACGCTATTTTTTCGTTGAATGGATTGGCCAATGGCAACTGCTGTAAACATGGTAACCGCGCGAACCACCGAAGCCGACATTCCAGCCAGTAACGCAAAAAACCAGAGCATGATTACAATCAGAATGAGCTTGAAAAATTTTCCCTTTTTGAAAACTTCCAAGGGTTTGAACACCCGTGAAAGAATCAACAAAATAATTCCGACGTGCAAACCTGAAATGGCCAGAATATGAATGGCTCCTGCATTCGAATAATCGTTTAACAGCTCCTTGGAAACCTCTTGTCGCTGACCTAACAATAATGCATTGATCACTCCAGATTCGTCTTCACCAAAGCCTTCTTTCGCAAGAGACTCTCGGATTTGATTTCGAATACCTGCAATTCGACCTAAAAAAGTGGAGGAAGATGATAACAACAAGAATTCTTCCTTCTTCAAATAAATCTGTTGATGAATTCCTTGTCTCGCTAAATAACTTTTATAATCAAACTGATGTGGATTCAAAGGTGGTTTGACATCCACAAAATCAGATCGCATCAAGATTTGATCATCAATCTTTAATTCTTCCATCAAAGAGTCTTTTCGAATACTCAGAAGCACACTCCCAATGGTTTGAACTGAATCCACTTGGATTACCTCAGCTTCATAGCGATGAGAAAAGGCATTCGGTTTTAAAATCTTGCTGACTCTTAGTATTGTTGATGAATCCTTGCTTAGGTATTTCTGATAATAACTTTCATCATTCCGATCATCATGTTGGTAGGTGCTAAAAACTCCCAAACAGAAGAAAAGCAATCCTGTGATCACAGAAAACAACAATGTTCTTCTTGTGATGAACAATAGCATCATCAAAATCATGAACACAACCCAGAAGTCACCCCTCCAAAACTCCGTCGAATATTGAGTCCAGATGCCCAGCATTAGCATGACTAAAAAATGAAATGGAAGGTATTGTAGTAACTTCTTCATGGCATAAAGAAGTTCTCAGATGTTCGATAAGTTACCCTGAAATACTATCTACAATTGCTTTCGCTGCATTTTCCGAAGCTCCTTTTCCGCCTAGTTTTTCCTCTAGTTCGAAATAAGCTTCAAACAGTTTTTCTCGGTGAGATTCAGAGAGAATTTTATTGAGTTCTACACGAAGGTTTTGAGTATTCATATCGTTTTGAATCAACTCCTTCACCACTTCGCGATCCATGATCAAATTCACCAGAGAGATATAATCTAAGGTAATGATTCGCTTCGCGATTTGATAGGAAATATTGCTCCCCTTATAACAGACCACTTGTGGAACTTTGAATAATGCTGTTTCCAAAGTCGCGGTTCCTGAAGTCACCAAAGCTGCATAAGAAATGCTTAATAAATCATAGGTTTTATTGTCGACAAAAGCGACTTTTCGAGTTCCAATAATTCCTTGATAGAATTCATATTGTTGACTTGGAGCACCTGCAATCACAAATTGATACTCAGAATATTCATCAATCAAAGACAACATCACCGAAAGCATTTTGGTAATCTCTTGCTTTCTACTTCCAGGCAATAATGCGATGATTGGTTTTTCACCTAAGTTGTATTGCTTTCTGAACTCCGCTTCATCCATTTGCTTTCGATCAGCAATGGCATCAATTAGTGGATGTCCCACAAAATTCACCTCATAATTGTACTTTTTATAGAAGTCCTTTTCAAAAGGCAAAATCACATGCATCTGATCAATATCTCGTTTGATCTTCTCCACCCTGCTGGCTCGAGAGGCCCATACTTGTGGAGAAATGTAATAGTGATTTTTAAAGCCCTGCTGTTTTGCCCATTTGGCAACGCGAAGATTAAATCCCGAGTTGTCGATGTAAATGATGACATCAGGACGGTATTGAGCGATGTCTTTTTTACAAAACGAAATCAATCCAAAGATCTTTCTGAGATTCATCAACACCTCAACAAAGCCCATAAAAGCCCGCTCCTTATAGTGTTTGACCAAGGTTCCTCCTACAGCATTCATGAGATCTCCACCCCAAAAACGAATGTCGGCATCTTTGTCCTCTTGCAACAAAGCTTTCATCAGGTTAGAACCATGCAAATCTCCCGAAGCTTCTCCGGAAATGATGTAGTACTTCAAACTAAGTAAATTAGATAAACTTCAAAACAAAGGTAATCAAAGCCGTGAAAATGCAAGCAGTCAGGACTCCTCTAGCTCTGTAATCTTGTTTCTTTTTCAAGAAGATAAAAAATACAAAGAGGTTTGGTAAAGCCGATAATGCGATGATGGTTCCATAGAGTTTTTCTTCTTGGACCAACTAGTAGAATGCGTTCTTCCCGGTCTTGCTTGCTA
>CAZTFN010000300.1:0-4813 GCA_964612905.1 uncultured Flavobacterium sp.
AACTATCGTCAAATAGACGATTATCAATTTGGAGGTGGTGCTGGTATGGTCTTGATGATAGAACCAATTTCTAACTGCATTGAAAAGCTATTGAAAGAACGCACGTATGACGAGATCATTTACATGACTCCAGATGCAAAAACACTAACGCAATCTGTTTCCAATACGCTTTCACTGAAAGAAAACATTCTTATTCTTACAGGTCATTATAAAGGAGTGGATCAAAGAATTCGCGATAAATACATTACGCTAGAAATTTCCATTGGCGATTATGTATTGACAGGTGGAGAATTGGCAGCAGCGGTTTTATGTGATAGTATTGTGCGCTTGATTCCAGGTGTTTTAGGCGATGAAACCTCTGCTTTGACTGACTCTTTCCAAGATAACTTATTGTCACCGCCTGTGTATACCAGACCTGCGGATTATGAGGGAATGAAAGTTCCAGACATTCTTCTTTCAGGAAACTTTCCTAAAATTGAGGAATGGCGATCGGAAAAAGCATACGAGCGCACACAACAAATCAGACCAGATCTACTCGATGAATAAATTGACATCCTTTTTCAAAAAACATCCCGCGTTGAGTTGGGTTTTAGGATTTCAAATCTTCCGATTGATCTTATTACCCTTTATGGGGTTGATGCCGCAAGATGCTTACTATTATTTATATGGTCAGAATCTTTCGCTTTCCTATTTTGATCATCCTGGAATGATTGGCTATCTATTGAGACTGTTTTCCGAAATCTTTGGGCAATCCGTTTTTATTGTAAAGTTCACAGATTTTACCATCACCTCTTTGACCATTTACAGTTTTTATAAACTCGCTTCACTATTTCTCTCATCCAACAAAGTTTGGAGAAGTATGGTTTTGATGGTTTCCACACTGTTCATTTCCATCCTTTCGTTCAACTCAACCCCAGATGTTCCTTTGATATTGTTTTGGACCCTGAGTTTGATTTGTCTATTCAAAGCCATTTTTCAGCAAAAAAAGTGGTATTGGATTTGGGCAGGAATCGCCATGGGATTGGCATTCAATAGTAAATATACAGCACTATTGCTTCAAATAGGGTTGATTGGATTCTTGGTATTCTCAAACAAATACAGAAAACTATTTTTATCACCTTGGTTATGGTTATCGTTGATCATATCCATAGCAGTGACCTTTCCTGTTTGGTGGTGGAACTATCAAAATGAATTTGCATCTTTTGCATTTCAATCGACGGAACGAGCTGGGTCTGTCTCTAAATTTGAACTGAAACCTAGATATTTTTTTGGAGCCATTGGCCATCAAATGGGCTTGTTATTACCTACCTTGTTCATTGTCTTCGTCGTTTTCTCCTTCAAGTATATCAAAAGAGCCCTTGTGAAATTCCGACTTCCCAAGGACAAAACGCTGTTTCTATTAGCATTTTTTGTACCCACGTTTATTGGGTTTGCACTCATCACACCCATCTATTGGGTAAAATTGAATTGGATGATGCCCTCCTATATTACTGGAGTCATTATCGCTGGAATGCTTGTAAAAAGGAAGTTGATTAAGATTCATCTGATCATTTCTGTAGTATTTCATTTGGCAATTGCAGCTCAAGTTCTTTTCTATTTGGTTCCGATAAAAAGTGATGATACTTGGGTAGGTTGGAAACAATTATCCCAAGAAACACTTCTGATAAAAAAGCAATACCCAAATACGTTTATTTTTTCTGCTGATGGATATAAAACTTCGGCAGCACTCAATTTTTATTTGGATGAAAAAGTATACAGTGGTAACATTTTAGGGTTTAATGCTTTGCATTTTGATTATCTAGGTGATGATTTATCTGCTCTGAATGGCAAGGACGCACTCTTCATAGACTCGGATAAACGATTTAAAAATCGAGACAAGCAGGGAGATGTCTTAACTTCTGAATTGAATGATTATTTTGAGCAAGTAACTGAGTTAGAACCCATCATCGTCAAAAGGGGTGACAAAGAGATCAGAAAATTTTGGGTGTTTCTTTGCAAGAATTACCAAGCAAAAAATTAACATCCTTAGATTTTATTTCCTAAAATAAATTCATAAATTTGCACTCGCTAAAATTAACCTCTGACGAAAGCCGTGAATGTTGATTTTACTTGAACCATAATTATTTAACAATGGAATCTTTAGTAAAATTCGTACAAGACGAGTTTGTTACAAAAAACGAAAACCCAGAATTCGGAGCAGGAGATACAATTACTGTATACTACGAAATTAAGGAAGGAAACAAAACACGTACTCAGTATTTTAGAGGTGTTGTGATCCAAAAAAGAGGAACAGGAGCATCTGAGACATTTACCATTAGAAAAATGTCAGGTACTGTAGGAGTAGAAAGAATTTTCCCAGTAAACCTACCTTCAATCCAAAAAATTGAAGTGAACAAAAGAGGTAAAGTACGTAGAGCACGTATTTACTACTTCAGAGAGTTGACTGGTAAGAAAGCAAGAATTAAAGAAAGAAGAAACTAATTCTTACAACAACATACAGATAAAAACGGGCTTCATTTTCATGAAGCCCGTTTTTATTAACAAATGTTAAGAACTACTGTTAGTACGTTGTTGATTTTAAATCACTTAAAAAATTTGGATGTTTCAATCCAGGTCCTATATTTGAATCATAATTGCAAGGTAAAGCAAGAAAAGAATCGCAAGAGGAAAGTCAAGCGAGCCGAGCAAAAATAAAGTAACGTTCTTTATTTATTGGATTTTTTAACCTAGTCGATCAGCTAGCGCTAAGGTTTCCTCAGCGAAGGCAATCGGGAAGCGTGAAGTTGCGTAAGTAGCCAAACAAAACCCACATAATGTATAATTATTTAGTTGTACGGAAGGACTAAGTTAGAAGTTCAGGGAGAAACTCCATCAAAAGTCGAACAGCGGCAGCAATGCCAAAGTAAGACGGGGTTTCCACCAGAGAAGCTCAAATAGTCGAGTGAAGGTAGCAATGCCAGAGCTAGGCGGAGCGACTCAACCGAGAGGCTCACCAAGTCAAACAGAGGCGCAAGCCAAAGTAAGACAGAGGTTCTCAAAAGAGAGACTCTATTCAGTCGAGCAAGGGCGCAAGTCCATGTAAGGCAGAGTTTCCCACTGAGGTAGAGTGGAAAACAGTCAATTTGTTTGAAATTGGCACTGAACGCAAGTTTTGTTTGATCGCGTAGGAATACAGATCGTTGTTCAAAGTCTATCTCAAAGAAGCCATATCAGTCAAGAAATTGAATGATATGGCTTTTATTTTTTCTATGGTTTTGAGGTTTTGTTCACACCTTTCGCCCATGCCTTTCATCTCTTACAAAATAAAGTTTACTTACCGTTTAAAAATCGCCCGATAATTCTTAAATTTGCGCTGCTCAAAACTGAGCTATTCACTCTAAAATAGAGACTTTTCACAAGTCTATCGAAGAAATTACCATTATGACGGATAAAGCTAAAATCATCTACACGATTACCGACGAGGCTCCTGCTTTAGCAACTCGTTCTTTTTTACCTATTGTAAAAGCCTTTACAAAAAGTTCAAATATCGAATTTGAAACCAAAGACATTTCTCTTGCTGGTCGAATCTTAGCGAATTTTTCAGACCTATTACCTGAAGATCAAAGAGTAGAAGATGCTTTGAGTCAACTAGGAGAATTGGCTAAAAAGCCAGAAGCAAATATCGTGAAGCTACCAAATATTAGTGCTTCGGTTCCTCAGCTGGTAGCAGCCATCAAAGAATTGCAAGCCTTAGGTTTCGCTTTACCTGATTATCCTGAAACAGTCGATACAGAAGAAAAGAAAGCGATTTTAGCTCGTTATAATAAAGTGAAAGGTTCTGCTGTAAATCCTGTGTTAAGAGAAGGGAATTCAGATAGACGTGCACCACAGGCGGTGAAAAACTACGCTAAGAAAAACCCACATTCCATGGGTGCTTGGTCTGCCGACTCTAAATCTCATGTATCAACAATGACCGAAGGTGACTTTGCTCACAATGAGAAGTCGACCACTATTGAAGGTGCTACTAGTGTAAACATTGTTCATACAGATCACAACGGAGCACAAACAGTTTTAAAGTCTGGTATTGCGCTACAAGACAAAGAGATCATTGATGCTGCCGTGATGAGCAAAAAAGCGTTGTTGACATTCCTTGAAGAACAAGTTGCAGATGCCAAGGCGAATGGAACATTGTTCTCTCTACACATGAAAGCAACCATGATGAAGGTTTCCGACCCTATCATCTTTGGACATGCAGTTCGTGTGTTCTTTAAAGATATTTTCGACAAACATGGAGCCACATTGCAATCTGTGGGAGTTGATGTAAATAATGGATTTGGAAACTTATTGAGTAACTTAAACGAGTTACCTGCAGATAAAAAAGCAGAAATTGAAGCCGACATTGCGGATGTTTTTGAAAAGAATCCAGATCTAGCCATGGTAGATTCTGATAGAGGAATTACCAACCTTCACGTTCCATCAGATGTGATTATTGACGCATCTATGCCAGCAATGATTAGAACTTCTGGCCAGATGTGGAACAAAGACGGAAAACAACAAGATACAAAAGCTGTGATTCCTGATAGCTCTTACAGTGGAATTTATCAAGCAACCATCGACTTCTGCAAAGAACATGGCGCATTCGACCCAACAACTATGGGAACTGTTCCTAACGTTGGTTTGATGGCTCAAAAAGCCGAAGAATATGGTTCTCACGATAAAACATTCCAAATTACTGGAGACGGAACCGTACAAGTAGTAAATGCCAACGGTGACGTATTATTACAACATGATGTAGAGGAAGGTGATATCTGGAGAATGTGTCAGGTAAAAGATG
>CAZTFN010000301.1:0-4749 GCA_964612905.1 uncultured Flavobacterium sp.
AGAATGGGTATTGAAGTAAGATCATAGATCGCTTCTATTTTAGAAGGAAGACAAATATGAAAAGTAAAAAAGCTGCATAATGCAGCTTTTTTGTTGGAGGAAATTTATATCTCTTACTATGTATAGTAACTAGATATTTAAGACCTCAAAGGTTTTAAAAACCTTTGAGGTCTCTTTGGTTACCTGTTCCTAAAATCAGTAATTGTTACCCTTTTTTATTTTTTGATTCGAATTCCCTTCCAACGAACTCCTTGAAAATCCATATAAGCATCATAAGTTCCTGAATCATTCTTTTTGAATTCAAATGACTCTTCTGAAGTCTCGTCTGCAAAAAATATGGATTCACTTTCTGGATATAAAATCCCTTGATTCTTTCCTTTCTGATAAACATTCAACATCCCTTCTTCCAATTTTAATGTCACTACAATGTGACCTGCATCTACAAAATCATAGGTCCCTTCATAGTATTTTAAAATATCTTCAGAAACTTCTACAGACGTTCTATTGACTTCTTTAGGCATAATGACCTTCTCCCCTTTTAGAATACTCTGAAGGTCTTTCACTAATTTTTCAAAAGGAATACCGTCGTAGTTTGCTAGGAAGATAAGTGTATAATCCGCATCAAAATTACGCACTACGTAGGCTCTTTTCCCTCGAGTTCCGCCAGCATGTAAGATAGCCCCATCTGTTCGCAAGGAAGAGTATTTCTCTTCATCAACCATCGATAAGAAAATAGCAAAGTCCTCAACCGTTGAATGAAAATTCCCCATTTTCATATCGTCATTAGGAAAACTTTCTACACATTGTAGTTTGTCATCATTCCAGTAATGTCCATACGCATATTTTGACCAGTCTGTGAGTTTGGAATCAAAATTGTCTGCTGTACCGATCATTTGTAAAGGCTTAAAATACGTGTTCTTCAAATAGTCTGCAAAGGAACCTTCAGTCACTTGACCGATAATATAGTACAACAATTGAAATCCAACATTGGAATACCGCTGGTCTGCTCCTGGTTCAAATTCTAAGGATTCTTTTGATGCCAATTGAATCACTTGCTCAGGCATCAACTCCAACGTATTTTCAACATTGCTTAATTCTCTTGGTAGGCCAGACTTGTTATTCATTAAATGCTCTATGGTAATCTGATTCCCGTTCGGAAAGTCTGGAAGGTATTTTTCAATCAAATCATTTTTATTCAACAATCCTTTTTGCTCCAAGTCCACAACACTGACTTTTGCGAACAACTTAGAAATGGAGCGAATATCAAACTGACTGTCATCATACACATACAACTTCGAATTCTTTTCATCACGCATGTTGTACGCCTTCTTCAAAATGATCTGATCTTTCTTTTTGAGTAACACTACCCCATTGAATTGTTCCAACTCAGTAAGCTTCGTCATGTATTCATTGGCGACCATCGATAGACTATCATTGACCTTACTAAGGTTCGTTTTGCTATGTTCTCTAGAAGAACATGAAAACAGGAAAAGACTCACACAACAAACTAGACAAACAAATCTCATACGAATATTTTCGACAAATATAGGACGAGGCGATTCATCCAAAATTGTAAAAATGGAACCTAATGTCTTAATAAAAACGTTGGGATGTCATTAAAAAAAACAGTGGGTGTTACTCCGCAAACTTGTTTGAAGTCTTTGATAAAATGTGACTGGTCGAAATAATTGTATTGATAGCAAAGCTCGGTAAGTGATATTTCAGGGTGATTTCGTTTGTGTTGAATCAAATCTAAAATTCGAACCGTAATGATGAATTTTTTCAAAGGATACATCACACAACTTTTAAAATTTTTCCCAATGTATTGTCTCGACTTATGAAATTGATTACTAATTTCATTTACTGAAACCAACCCTTTTCTTTCATAAATAAAAAGACAAATATCTTTGACTAGTGGAATGTTCTTATGAATATTAAGATTCGTTGCTTTCAAAAATTCATCTGCTAAAAGAAAGGTCTCCTCAAAAGATGTTACCCGAAAAATCTTGCGATGAAAATCCATAAAATTTTGATCTTCTTTTCCCAAATCTACAATTCCGTTGTGAGGGAGATCGTGGAAAAAGTAAGAATTCATCCAGGGTTGTACTTTGATCGTAAAAAAGTGCATGGAAGCTCCTAGTTGTATTTTGAAAGGGGGATTGAGCGCATGAATCGTGAAGACATATGAAGAAATAGAGAGTTCTTCTTGTTTAGGCCCATGTTTCAATATGCTTTTCGCTTCTTTGAAAAAAATTAAGTCATAACAACAGTCATCAATCACAGGAATCTGTCTGTCGTTCTCTTCAGTATTAGAAAAGTAGTAATACTCCTTAATCCAATCCTGCAAAGTCTCATCGCTCTTTCTACTTTCTATCAGCATTTGGGTAAAATTCCTTCAATTAAAAGCGATGATATAAAAATATTAGCAATAAAAAAAACCACCTTACAAAATGAACTTAATTCAATGTAAAATGGTTTGAATCACTGTCAATCTGAACTCGTTTCAGATTCTGAAATAAATTCAGAATGACAAAGTTTATTTAATGGTTTTCTAAAGAGGGTTACTTATTGCTTTCTCAAATAGATATTTCCATATCCAGCGTTGAGCTTCATTTTTGTGCTTCCCGATCCCAATTTCAATTTCATTGTAGTTTTGATGTGACCAAAGTCATTTTCTTCTTTCTCAGAGAGGATGTTGAAATCTACATCACTGTATACATATTTACCTTCTGCGTCGATCGTTAGACTTGAACTTGATGGGATTTGTACATCAATAAATCCATTGTTACTGTAGATTGAGTATAGTTTTTGCGGCTTTTTCTTATCAAACTCCACGGTTACATTTCCTCCAATGGTATTGATGGTTACAGGTCCAGTTACATCACTCAATCGAATGTTGGTTAAGGTAGATTCGATGTCTACTTCTCCGCTGAAATTCGACAAAGACGAAGGGTCTGAGTGGTAGAAGAATCTAGAACGTTCCTTTTTATTGGCCTCTACCTCACATTGGTCTGTTTTCCACTCTAGCTTGATCGAGTTTGGAATTTTAATCTCATAATGTTCGTTTCCAAAGATCACAACCCTTCCATCTCTTTGATTGTTGTCTTTAAAGATCAACTCGCCGTCTTTTTGCTCGATTAGGAAATAGATTCCATATTCTGAATTCTCATACTTCTTCCCTAACTTTTTCAAGCCTTCTTTTCTTCCTGCATCGTTAAAGAAATATGCCAAACCTACCGACTTACCAGAGTCTTTTCTTTTGGTTCCTTGTATAGCGTATGTATATGCAGTTTGAGCACTTGTAGAATTGATTCTCGCTGTACCATTTAAATTCTTTCCGTTCTGCCCCGATACATAGGTTAAGCGCCCATCATTTTGACTGTTGGTAAGACTTGTGATGATTACTTCGTTTCCATCGTATCCTGTGATGGTGAACTTTTTAGAGGAACAAATCTTTAAAGTCCCTTTACTAAACTTGATCTTTTTTTCTTGTGCACCGAGGGATACTTGAAAAACACTCAATGCCAGAATTACTATACTTAATTTCAATTTTCTCATTTTTTACTTTTTTAAATCTGCCATAGCTAACGTTGCGTTGCTTTTTACTATGTCAAAGGTTGTTTCATCTTTGATGATTTCTTCAAGAGGTCCTCGTGCGCGCGTTTCTTTTAAGATTCTCAAAGCTTTAATTAATTTTATTTGAACGTTCGGTTTTGTTTCTTTCTCAAGTGCTTGGATAATACTCTGCCTGATCTTCTCATTACCTGGATAATCTAACAAGGCATCTATAATGGCAATCTTTACATTTGCATTCGTATCGTTTAAAAGCTTTTCTATCAATACATCAATAATTGCCTGGTCTTCTTTCTTGAAATCATCTGTAAACTCATAGACAGCTTCTAATCTTGTTCCTGTGGAAGTATCTTCAAGGTTGGAAATGATCTCAGTTCTCTTTTCTACTTCTTGTTGATAATCATAAAACCACAATACTGATGTTACCAATAGCGCTATTGAAGCCGCCACAGAGAAATATTTCATATAAACTACTCTTCCCTTTCTTGGCTGATGCAGTTCCTTCTTTAGTAATGCTTCAAAAGAAACATCTGCTCTTTGGGACACCTTATGCTCATCAAACTCCGATCTATGATCCTGTATGTGCTTTTTTAAATCCATTGCCTTTTGTTTTTTGGAGGAGTTCTATCAATTGATTCTTTCCTCTTCTATATTGATTCCGTACGGTACTTTCTTTTAAATTTAAGAGTTCGCTAATCTCTCTGTGATTGTAATCTTCTATCATGTATAAAACCAAGATGATGCGATACTTTTCTTTCAACTGATTCATACATTCTTTGATCGCCTTGACAGAAACATCCGTTGTATCTTCCATTTCTATCTCTTCTGTTTCCACCTCTAGGATTCGCGTCTCTTCAATCCAATATTCATTTTTCTTTTTTCGAATGCTGTCTAAAGAAGCATTGACTACAATTCGTTTCAACCAAGCTCCCAAACTCACCTCTTCTTTGATCTGATGTATCTTCTGAAATCCTTTGATAAAGCATTCCTGAATAATATCTTCAGCATCTTCTCTACTCTTCACAATTCTATAACTCACATTGTACATCATGTCTTTGTACAAATTGTAGACTGTTAGTTGGGCCGAGTAATCGTTTGATTTACATTTTTGTATGAGTACTTTCTCGGTCAAAAAATATGTCTTTGGTTGGTCTTTACATTATTAGAACGGAAGTT
>CAZTFN010000302.1:0-4727 GCA_964612905.1 uncultured Flavobacterium sp.
CTTAAAAGGCGTTGACCTTCAAATACAAAAAGGCGAAATTGTGGCTATTGTTGGCCCATCGGGTGCTGGAAAAACAACACTGCTTCAAATTTTAGGTACGCTGGACAAACCTATCAAAGAGAAAGACTTTCAATTAGAAATTGACGGAATTTCTTTGAAGAATTTGAGTGACAAAGAGCTCTCTGCATTTCGCAACAAACATATTGGTTATATTTTCCAATTTCATCAGTTACTACCTGAATTTACTGCACTTGAAAATGTGTGCATTCCTGCTTTTATTGGAAGAAAAGACAAAGCTGAAACTGAAAAAAAAGCTTTAGAAATTTTAACCTTCTTAGGTCTAAAAAACAGAATAGATCACAAACCTGGTGAACTCTCAGGAGGTGAACAACAAAGAGTAGCTGTAGCCAGAGCATTGATTAACAGCCCTTCAATTATTTTAGCCGATGAGCCGAGTGGTAATCTAGATTCAGCTTCGGCAGAAAGTCTGCACAATCTATTTTTTGAACTGAGAGATAAATTCAATCAGACCTTTATTATTGTGACGCACAATCAAGAATTGGCAAACATGGCAGATAGAAAACTGACCATGAAAGACGGATTGATTGCATGAATATCTACACCGATTTAATTCAATTTTTAAGGAGTCCAAATCTCCAAGAAGATCCTAACAAAGATTTCATATATCGAATAGGATCCTTTGCTCTGTTGTTATTCTTATGTTTTGTGATTTCTTTTATCCTTTCCATCTTCATCAATAATATTTATGAATCTGGATGGATCGAAAATGACTACCATGCCTTTGACGATTTAAAAGAATTCTCCGATCTCAAGATTTTATTTTTAGCCAGCGTGATGGCTCCATTCATTGAAGAATCAGTTTTTAGAGCTCCATTAACCGCATTTAAGTCGCCATGGAAATTGTATAGAAAAGACTCAGAAAGTGGAGAAAGGATTTTGAAGGACATTCACATTCCGTTATTTGAAAATCCGAGAGTGTTTCAGGTTGCATTTTATGTCATGGCTATCTTGTTCGGCTATGTACACCTATTCAATTATCAAATCGACTCACAAATACTGCTCTTCTCGCCCATTCTGGTTGCACCGCAAATGATTTTAGGATTGATCTTTGGGTTCATCCGAATTCGCTTTGGATTCCTTTGGGCAGTGGCAATGCATGCCTGTTATAATGGTTTTTTAGTTTTACTTTTTTTATTGGCACAAAATGCAATTCAGTAGAAAGGAATTGAAGGAATTTCTCAATGAGAAAGTCGAGAAATACAACAATCGATCGTTTATTACTTCCGATCCAATTCAAATTCCGCATCGATTTACAAAAAAAGAAGACATTGAGATTGCTGGATTCCTATCAGCCTCCATTGCTTGGGGAAATAGAACCATGATCATCAACAACTCCAACAAGCTCATGAAGTTGATGGACGATGCTCCGTATGACTTCGTAATAAACCATACTCAATCCGATCTCAATTCACTGGAAGGTTTCGTGCATAGGACTTTTAATAGCTCAGACTTACAATACTTTATCAAAGGGCTACAAAATATTTATCAGAATCATGGTGGATTAGAAGCTGCTTTGCTTCCAGCAAACGATCAAAAGGATTATCAAATCGCTATTAGTGAATTCAAAAAGTTATTTTTCGAATTACCGCACCTCTCTAGAACTCAAAAACATGTTTCTGACCCTTTAAAGGGTTCTGCTGCCAAGCGCATCAGTATGTATTTACGCTGGATGGTTCGCAGCAATGCCACAGGAGTGGATTTTGGACTCTGGAACTCGCATTCCACTTCCAAATTATCTTGTCCGTTAGATGTGCACACAGGTAATATTGCTAGAAAACTCGGGATTCTGACGAGAAAACAAAACGACTGGAAAGCCGTCCAAGAAATGAATATCACCTTACGAGAGTTTGATCCTGAAGATCCTGTAAAATATGACTTCGCCCTATTTGGATTGGGAGTTTTTGAAAAGTTTTGATGATAAGGTAAACAACTTTAAGTACCTCTAAGTCCAGTCAAAGAAGGATTAACATTTCAATAGATATTCAAGTCATTTTTTTCTCCTAAATTAGCTATCCTTAATTCTTTTCCCATGAAAAAATTTCTTTGTTTTTTATTTCTAGTGAATTTTATGTTGAGCTATGCGCAAGATCATAGAATTCCATTGGATACCATGGTAGTAACTACCAATGAAGCCATGATTAATGGCACCAAAGTGAGTTACAAAGCCACAACAGGTATGCAGCCTGTTTGGGATGCACATGGAGAGGTCATCGCATCTCTGTATTACACCTACTACGAAAGAACCAATGTGAAGGATAGGAAAAATCGCCCAATTATCATGTCTTTTAATGGAGGACCGGGTTCAGCTTCTGTATGGATGCATATTGCCTACACAGGTCCGAAAGTGTTGAATATTGACGATGAAGGATATCCTGTGCAGCCTTATGGAGTAAAAGACAATCCGAATTCAATTCTAGATGTAGCTGATATTGTATACGTAAACCCAGTAAACACAGGCTATTCAAGACCTGTAGTAAAGGAAGGGAAGAAAGTAGACAAATCGAAATTCTTTGGGATTAATGCAGATATCGAGTACCTAGCAAGTTGGTTAAATACTTTCATCACCAGAAACAATCGTTGGCAATCACCTAAATACATCATTGGAGAAAGCTACGGAGGAACACGCGTCATGGGATTGGCTGCCGAATTGCAGAACAGTCAATGGATGTACTTGAATGGAGTCATCATGGTTTCTCCTGCGGATTACAAAATACTGAGAACGGGAAGCGCAGTAGAATCTGCCATCAATCTACCCTATTTTACAGCTGCTGCTTGGTATCACAAGATGTTGCCACCAGAATTACAAAACAAAGACCTATTAGAAGTTTTACCATTATCAGAGAAATACGCAGTGAATGAATTGATTCCAGCCATCGCTAAAGGTGGATTCATTTCTGATACAGAACGCAATGCTGCTGCCGAGAAAATGTCTTATTTTTCTGGAATAAAGAAAAATGTCATTCTTCAACATAACTTAGACATTCCTAAAGGATACTTCTGGAAAGAGTTATTAAGAGATAGAGAAGGATACACAGTAGGTCGATTAGATTCGCGTTACAAAGGGCTGGATAAACGTATTGCTGGTGACAGTCCAGATTATAATTCGGAAATCACTTCTTGGTTGCATTCCTTTACTCCTGCGATTAATTATTATATCAGAGAGCACTTGAACTTCAAAACCGATGTTAAATACAATGTATTTGGACCTGT
Source organism: uncultured Flavobacterium sp. (assembly GCA_964612905.1). GTDB lineage: Bacteria > Bacteroidota > Bacteroidia > Flavobacteriales > Flavobacteriaceae > Polaribacter. Next base: position 3,292 of record CAZTFN010000302.1, read on the forward strand.
AAGACCTTGGGACAATAGAAATAATACCGTGCGCGATGATCTGCGTCAAGCCATGGCTCAAAATCCTTATTTGAATGTATTGATTCAATCTGGATATTACGATGGAGCTACCACCTATTTCAATGCGAAATATACCATGTGGCAAATTGATCCAAGTGGACGCATGAAAGATCGTTTCGATTTTAAGGGATACAGAAGCGGACACATGATGTACTTGAGAAATGAAGATTTAAAGAAAGCAAACGACGATCTTAGAGACTTTATCAAGAAGAGTTCATCCAAAGGAAAAGCAGCAAAATATTAAATACTGATTGTCGCTAAATGCAATTTAAAAACCCCGAAGTTTTTTACTTTTTGGTATTACTTTTAATACCAATTCTTGTACATCTATTTCAACTACAAAAGTTCAAAAAAGTAGCTTTTACAAATGTTGCTTTTTTGAAAAAAATCAGTCAAGAAACCAGAAAGAGTTCTAAGCTAAAAAGATGGCTTATCTTGTGCTCCAGACTTCTTGGACTTTTAGCGTTACTTTTTGTATTCTCTCAGCCCTATTTTAGTGACAAAAAATCCAATGAACAGAACCATAATTTCATCTATTTAGACAATTCTTTGAGTTTAAACACGAATGGAAACAAAGGAAATGAACTGAAAATCGCAGCGCAAGAGTTAATCAAAAGCACTAGCGAATTCGACAAATATACTTTACTAACCAATGATGAAATATTCGAGAATATTGATAAAAATGAATTGGACGATCGGTTAAAAACGATCAGTTTTTCATCAAAATCAAGCAATTTAGAGCAAGTATTGTTAGAAATTGATGGCAAAATCAAAAATAAAAGTAATACTTTATATAAGAAGATATTAATTTCTGATTTTCAAAAATTTAACAATCAATTGTTTACAAATGTAAATAGCGATTTTTTGGGAATAAAGCTCAATCAAAATCAAAAAAACAACATTTCGATTGACAGTTTGGCTATTTCAAATGCCAACACCGAAGAGATTTCTATTTCTGTGCTGATTCACAATCAAGGCGACAAAAAAGACAATGTTCCGATTGCTCTGTATGACAATGATAAACTCATCAATAAGCGCTCCTTCTCTATTGAGGCCGACAGCAAACAAAATATTGAATTCTCAATACCCAATACTACAAACTTTAAAGGAAATATACAAGTCACCTATAACGATATTTTTCTATTTGATAATTCTTTTTTCTTCTCAATAAACTCGAAAGATAAAACCAATATTTTAAGCATTGGAAAAGCATCAAATTCATTGGAGAGAATCTTTGATGAGGAGAGCTTTAACTTTGAAGAATCGACGGTCCAAAAACTGAATTATAATTCCATTTCAGAGCAACAATTGATCATCTTAAATCAATTAGAAAATATTCCAAATGTGCTACAATCAACCTTAGTTCAATTTCTAGA
>CAZTFN010000303.1:0-4721 GCA_964612905.1 uncultured Flavobacterium sp.
ACTGGTTTTGATATGATTAGTTAGCAGAAACTGCTACCATTAGTCTTTTGTATTTATTCATTTCAAGCAACGCATTTAAGTAGTCGCTGATCTGTCCCATTTTCATAAACTCTATTGAGTTTTGTTTGGCTGTTTCGTATTGTTTAGTTAGGTCTTTCATTTTATTTGCGATTGGTTATTTACTATATAGACAACTATTGTGCCAAAATGTTACAAAACAAGGTGCAAAAAGGTGATGGTTTAATAAAAAATTAACATTAATGTTGATTATCTTTGATTTGATATGAAGCGAATTTTCCTTGTCATTGCCTTATTTTATGCGTGTTTCACGTACAGTCAAAACAATTTCATGCTTGCTGAAAGTTATTTTCGTCAAGGTGAATATGAAAAAGCCTTACAGATCTATAAATCGCTTTTAGACAGAAATCCATTCAATACAACCTATCTTAAAAAGCTCGTCACTTGCTATCAGGAAACGGATCAGTTTCAAAAAGCAGAGGATTTGCTCAGAACCTCATTGGCAAAAAACTCAGCTCAAAAGTATCTCCATGTTGAATTGGGTTATAACTATGAGCGACAACAAATGATTGATCTGGCCAAAAAAGAATATGCCACTGCATTACAAGCGATTGAGGTGAATCCGAGTTTGGGTGGTATGGTGGGAAGAATGTTTCGGCAGAACAATTCTCTAGACAATGCGATCTTGGCGTATACCAAAACCATGGAGTTGAACCCTAACTCCAGCTATCAATTTCAGGTTGCGCAGATTTATGGAGAAAAGGGAGAGTTTGACAAAATGTTTGACGCTTACATTGAGCTCGTCAATAAAAATGATAGTTATATTGGAACGGTTCAGCGACTGGCGAGTAGATATGTTTCCGATGATCCAACCGATAAAAACAATATTGCATTAAAAAGGTCTCTACTCAGAAAGTCGGTCAGTAACCCAAAAAATGTCTGGAACGAATTATTGAGCTGGTTATTCTCCAAACAAAAAGAATACGGAAAAGCTTTCATTCAGGAGAAAGCACTCTTCAAAAGAGACCCTCAATATTTGGAAAACATTGTGACTCTTGGGAAAATTGCATTTGACGACCAAGATTATATTGCCGCCAAAGATTGCTTCACTTTTTTGTTGAACAACACCAATTTCATCGATGAAAAGATCAATTCTGAGTTGTACTTGCTTAGAGTTGCTGTGGCTACCGAAGATCTAGAAGCTGAACAAAAATTTGAAAAAGTACTGAAGCTGTACGGAATCAATACAAATACCATCAGAATTCAAGTTGAATATGCTGATTTTCTCACTTTTCAAAAAGGTCAACCCAAAAGAGCAGAAGCTATTTTAGAAGAGGCACTAACTTTCTCCAAATCAAAGTTCCAGAAAGCAAGAATTAAAATCAAATTAGGCGAAGTACTTGTGTTTACAGGTCGATTTAACAAGGCGCTGATCTATTTTTCTCAAGTACAGACTAAGTTAAAAAATCACCCTTTATCACAAGAGGCACGATTTAAAGTTGCCCAAACCTCTTATTTCAAAGGCGATTTCACTTGGGCAATGGCACAACTAAAAATTCTAAAAGGGTCTACCACTCAGCTCATTGCCAATGATGCGGTTGACCTGTTTTTGGTCATTTCCGACAATCAACCTCAAGATTCTATCCCTTCAGGTTTAAAACAGTATGCAAAAGCGGATTTATTGGCTTATCAAAATAAAAACGAAGAAGCTTTATTGGTCCTAAAAGAGATTCATGAAAAATTTAAAGGCTTTCCTGTGGAAGATGAAGCCTTGTTTAAGGAGGCTGAGGTCATGGTGAAAATGAAGAAATATGAGGAGGCCATTGCAAACTTTGAGCAGGTAATTTCAATGAATCCAGAGGGGATTTTAAATGATGATGCCTATTATCAAATTGCCGAATTATACAACAACAAATTAAATCTTCCAGAGAAAGCCAAAGAATACTACCAAAAGATTATTTTTGATTATGCTTCTAGCATTTATTTGGTAGATGCTCGAAAGAAATATCGACAACTTAGAGGAGACGATATTAACTAATAAGTAAATAATTCAATTATTGCATAATTTAATGTGGAAGAAAATCTAGTTTGTTTCTGGGCCACAAGTATTATTAAGTTATTTCCTTATTCACTCATTAAATTATTGAAATGTATATCTACAACGTAACCATCAACATAGACGAAAGCGCTCATGAAGAGTGGCTTGCGTGGATTCAAGAACACATTCAGGATGTACTTGCAACAGGTCGATTTGCCTCTGCAAAACTCACTCAAGTCTTGGTCGAAGAGGAGGCTGGCATTACCTATTCCGTTCAATATACTGCAAACACAAGAGAAGATTTAGACGACTATTATCGTGTAGACGCACCCAAACTTCGTAGCGATGGAATTAAGAAGTTTGCCGACAAAATGGTTGCATTTCGCACAGAGTTGAAGGTTGTTAGAGAGTTTTACCCTATTAGCATTAGCAACTAAATGTCTGTAAGAGCCAAAAAACATCTCGGTCAACATTTTCTCAAAGACGAACGAATTGCCAAAGAAATAGCCGATTCACTTTCTCATGAAGGCTATGAACGTGTCTTGGAAATTGGCCCTGGAATGGGTGTTTTGACCAAGCATTTGTTGCGAGCCAAAAGCAAGGTGACTGTGATGGAGTTGGATGCTGAATCGGTGGAATATTTAAACAATGATTTCAAGGCCAATCACATCAAACTCAACACGTCTCCCGAGTGGTTTCAAATTATTGGGGCTGACTTTTTAAAGCAGGATTTGCGGCAAACCTTTGGAAATGATCAGTTTGCCATTATTGGAAACTACCCTTACAACATTTCCTCTCAAATCGTCTTCAAAACCATTGAAAATAGAGCGTTCATTCCAGAGTTCTCGGGTATGTTTCAAAAAGAAGTAGCACAACGAATCGCAGCGAAAGAAGGATCTAAAACCTACGGTATTTTGTCCGTACTTTCTCAGGCGTTTTATGATGCCGAATATCTCTTTACTGTGCCAGCTTCAGTATTCAATCCTCCTCCAAAAGTCGAATCAGGAGTCATTCGACTGACCCGAAAAAAAGACTTCTCATTACCCGTAGATGAGAAGCTATTTTTTAGAGTGGTGAAGACTGCTTTTAACCAACGGAGAAAAATGTTGAGGAGCAGTTTAAAATCTTTCAATCTTTCGGTTTCCTTAAAAGAAGATACTATATTTGCGATGCGTCCAGAACAGCTGTCTGTTGATCAGTTTGTTGAATTGACGCAGAAAATCGCAAATCATGTCATTTGAAATCACCAAAGACCTTCTAGAAAACGTCACTTCATATATTGAAGCTTCCAATGACGTTGCTTTGGTAGCGTATTTCGAAGATATGCACCATGCCGATATCGCCGAAATTCTTGACGAACTTTCCTTCGACGACGCTGTTTACATTATCAAACTATTAGATAGTGAAAAGACTTCTGAAGTCTTGATGGATGTAGACGATGATGTCCGAGAAAAAATCCTTCAAAGTCTGTCCGCAAAGGAAATTGCTGAAGAGGTTGAAGAATTAGATTCTGATGATGCAGCCGATATTATTGGAGAGCTTTCTGAAGAGCGGCAAGAAGCCGTAATGCGCCAAATTGAAGACGAAGAACACCTCAAAGAAATTGAGGAACTTCTTACGTATGCGGAGGATACTGCGGGTAGTTTGATGGCAAAAGAATTGGTGAAAGTCAATGAGAATTGGACCGTATTGAAGTGCGTTCGAGAAATGCGTGCCCAAGCAGAAGAAGTAACCCGTGTGCACTCCATTTACGTGGTGGATAATGAGGGTAAACTAAAAGGTCGACTTTCTCTAAAAGATTTATTAATAGCGTCTACTAAAACAGCTATTTCAGAAGTATATATTCCCAACGTAGATTATGTGCATGATTACGATGATCTAGATGAGGTGTCCTTTAAAATGCGTAAATACGACTTGGAAGCCATTCCTGTCATTAACGAAGATCATGTTCTCTTGGGAAGAATTACCATTGATGATATGGTAGATGTGATCAAGGAAGAGGCCGAAAAGGATTATCAGTTAGCAGCAGGTATTGTAGATGATGTTGAAGCCGACGATAGTATCCTAGAATTGACAAAAGCTCGTTTGCCTTGGCTGATCTTAGGACTGTTCGGTGGTTTAGGAAGTGTTTTGATCATGGATGGTTTTGACGAGTCTATTCAAGCCATCGAAAATTATGAAACCTTGTTCTTCTTTACTCCTTTAATCGCGGCAATGGCCGGAAATGTTGGGGTACAATCTTCAGCGATTATCGTTCAAGGTCTTGCCAATGACAATGTAAAAGGAAGTCTTTGGAAACGACTTTTGAAGGAAGTTGGTTTGAGTTTGATCAATGGATTCGTTTTAGGGCTGATCCTAATCGCAGTGTCTCCATTAATGGGATTAACACCTTTTTATAGCCTTACTGTAGCAGTATCCATGCTCTGTGTTATTATCGTTGCTTCTCTGGTTGGTACTTTTGTGCCAATTGTTTTGGACAAGAGAGGTATTGACCCAGCCATTGCTACAGGTCCTTTTATCACCACGAGCAATGATATCTTCGGAATCTTCCTATTCTTTTTGATTGCAAAATCCATGCTTTTATAAAAAAACAGAAAACCCTCCGATTTGCATCGAAGGGTGTTTTCCTTTTTTCCTTTTCTGATTACCGTCCCCTAGAGTAACC
>CAZTFN010000304.1:0-4720 GCA_964612905.1 uncultured Flavobacterium sp.
CAAAAAAAACCTAATACTACTGAATCAAATCAGTAGTATTAGGCTCTTTAAAATGATACTATATCAATATCTTAGTTCAAACTTGCTAGGTAACGCTCAGCATCCAATGCTGCCATACAACCTGTTCCAGCTGCGGTTACGGCTTGTCTGTATTCTTTATCTTGAACATCTCCAGCAGCAAAAACTCCTGGGACATTTGTTTTTGTGCTCTTTCCTTCGGTAATGATGTACCCTGTGTCATCCATATCAATGACTCCTTTGAAAAGATCAGTATTTGGTTTGTGACCAATCGCTACAAAAACTCCCATCACCGGAATGTCATGCTTCTCACCTGTCTGATTGTTCACCACACGAACTCCATCTACCACATGTTCACCTAAAACATCGTCTAACTCTGTGTTGTATAGTACTTCAAGGTTTTCTGTTTTGTTCACTCTGTGTTGCATGGCTTTGGAAGCTCTCATGACATCTCTTCTCACCAACATGGTTACTTTCTTACAAAGCTTTGCTAAATAAGTAGCTTCTTCAGCAGCGGTATCTCCACCACCAATTACCACCACATCTTGACCTTTGTAAAAGAATCCATCACAAGTAGCACAAGCAGAAACTCCACCACCGATCAAACGTTGCTCATTCTTTAGCCCTAAATACTTCGCTGAAGCTCCTGTAGAAATGATAATTGATTCCGCTTCAATTTCTTTAGAATCATCTACAGTCACTTTGTGAGTTCCTCCTACTTCGTCCGAAAGTTCTACTTTGGTCACCATTCCAAAACGAACATCCGTTCCAAAACGTTCTGCCTGCTTCTTTAAGTCTTCCATCATCATGGTTCCATCTGTACCATCAGGGTATCCAGGAAAGTTATCTACCTCTGTAGTTGTGGTTAACTGACCTCCCATTTGTAATCCTGTATACATTACTGGACTTAAATCAGCTCTAGAGGCATAAATTGCGGCTGTATAACCTGCAGGTCCAGAACCAATAATCAAACACTCAATTTTTTCAATACTTTCAGACATTGTTCTTCGTTTTTTTGATGCTTACAAATGTAATTTTTTTTGCCTTTTGACTCAGGCGAAATCAGATATATTTTTACAATTAGAAGATAAATATTATCAATCCTTACAGTGTAAGGAACTTTGGAATCTTCTATTCGTTTTTCAATAAATAATTAAGGGTGTCGGATGCTTTTACCCAAAGCCTTTTACTGGAGTCATAGCTTGAAGAAAATGACGCCATTTTCCCACCTTTCGTCAATTCGAATCCATATTTCGTACCATAGCGAGTCAATGAAATATACTCGTTCTCACCTGTAGGAAAAATATGCAGTTCAGGTAGTGCCTCTCGTTTGTAGAAGAGTTGTCCATCCTTCACAAAAAACCTACGATTTCCATATCTTCCAACAATACTTTTATATTGTTTCAACAAAGCAAGTGAATCCTTGGATTGTACATAATTGATATGCTTAAGCGCATTCTTTAGATAATAATGATTAGGATTCTCTGCAATTAATTTTTCATATAAAGGCTTGGCTGTTTCAATATTCCCTTCTTCCAAAGTCGATTCGGCTTTTTTCATTTCTTCTGTGAATAGCCAATAATAAAAAGTCGATTTTTGAGTGAAGTTAAATTGATCCGCTTTGATCGCATAAAAATTGCCTACCGAATCTTTTAAGAATTCTTTCAAGTAGCTAATCCGATTCTCAATATAATCACCGTCAACCAAAAGATTTTCACCCGCCAATATCGGAGCGCTTAATTTTTGATTGGATACATATTGAATGAGTCTGTCATCATACAACCAAAACTCTAAAAGTTGTTCACTACCTTCAGACCTATAGACTCCAACAAAGGGTTCTAATTTATCAGCAGTAATCTCATTATTAGATAAATAATCAATTGCTATGTCATATGTTTTGGCGAAATTCTCCCAACTCGGATTAACCAATCGAGTTTTTTCCTGAGTCTTCCTCGCTCCTTCAATATCACCCCCCAAAAGCTGAGGACCTATTTTAAAGGTGAATATATCTTTATTGTTTGGCTGAAGTAATTCTAAGTTTTTTAAGGAATTGACAAGTTGCTTGTAATTTCCAACAAGTAAATTCGCTTTGAGAAAGTTTCCTCCATTGATAATATTTTGATCGCTCACAAAACGATCCTGAGCATGCTTAAAATAATTGTCAATTTGTTTGGTTTCAGAATACACCACATAAAGTAGATCATTATACACTTTATCACTGGGGTCAATCTCTAGTTGAAGTTTGAGCAACTTCTCTGCCATCTCCCAATTTTCATAGGCCACATAGCGACGAATACGAATTTCCAATTGTCTTTGTAATGGCAACTTATTCGCATACCTAAACGCCTTATCAATGGTTTTTCTTTCGTCTATCTTACTACGACTGTATCGAATCTTGTTTTTAGCATCCAAAAGATAGGATAGAGCAAACGTACTATCTAGTTTTTGAGCTTTCTCATGTTCACCATTCAAGCTGTACTTGATAGCCTCCAAAGAGCTGCTCACAAAATCCTTGATTTGGAGGTCTAAATAAAAATCGCGCTTCTCTTCAACAATGCCAATATTGTTGCGCACATAGATACTGATCTCGTCAAGAATTTCTAAAAGATCAGGCCCTGTAAACTCTTGTTCTGCCACAATCTTTCCATTGATGGCTTTTCGAACAGCAGGTTTTACGGTGAAAACACCCTCATTAACTTCATAAGTTCCATCGACATAATAATCGCTAAAAATCTTGGCTTGCATCACTCTATCAACGGTAGATTCGGCTCCCGAAGTGAAAGAACTGATGCTTTTATCCTGAATAATATCTTGATAAATCAGTTCTCTGATTCCATATTGCAACCAACTATAAGCTGTATCTTTCTTTGTTTGAGTAAAACTGTAAATAGGAACTTCAATTCTGAATTCCTCTTTGGTGATTAAGGTTTTTTCTACCTCACCTAAATCATTCGTATAACTAATCTCTTTGGTAGTCGCTCCTAAGTCCGTATTCCCAAATCCGATGTATAAAACACCAAATAGTAATACTACATTCAATGGAAAAATAATCTTTTCTCTGAGTTTTAATATGCCTTGACTAATACGTTCTTGATGGTGAAAGTACATTGCCAGTGATGGAACTAAACCAATAAATATCCAAAGGAATAAGTCAACCCAATTAGGTGATATATCATAGCGGTTCAAAACCCATTCTAAAAACTGGAGAAAAGTCCAAGCGGCCACAAGATAACCTGCAAGGAATTTTAATGTGTTAATCCACTTCTTTTTTGGACTCATTGACTCAAGAGGAATTTTCCGAAAGATACTTAATTAATCAGGAAATAGGAAGAGTAGAATTAATTTTTAGATACCAATCTCACGATCCCAACATTCTCCACCCCAACATAGATATAACCATCGGGGCCTTGCTCTATAGAGCGCACACGACCAATTCCATCTAGTAATTTTTCTTCTTTCACTACTTTTCCATCTTTCAGAGTACAAAGACTTACGTATTTAAACTTTAAGGAGCCTACTAATAAACTTCCCTTTAAACCTGAGTATTTATTACTGGATACAAAGGCCATTCCACTAGGAGCAATAGAAGGTGTCCATTGATGCAAAGGATCTTCCATTCCTTGAATGGATGTTTTGTCTGTAAACTTCGTCCCGCTATAATTGATTCCGAAACTCGCTTTGGGCCATCCATAATTCTTTCCTTTTTGGACAATGTTGATTTCATCTCCTCCTCTAGGTCCGTGCTCATGTGTCCAGATGTCTCCCGTAAATGGATTGATCTCCATTCCTTGTGGATTTCTGTGTCCGTAACTGTAAATTGCCTTTTTCGCATTGGGGTTGTTTACAAATGGATTGTCGTCAGGAATACTTCCATCATCTTTTAATCGGTACACCTTACCACAATCTCTTGTGATGTCTTGTGGATTTTCGTCTCTGTTTCCTCGGTCACCAACACTGAAATACACGTAGCCATCTCGGTCAAAAGCAATTCGAGAACCAAAATGTTGAACTTTTCTACTGTTCGGTGAAGCTTTGTACAAAATCTCTTGATTGTCTAGACGATTGTTTTTCAATGTAGCACGCATCAAAGCTGTATTGAACCCTTTGCCTCTTCCATTGGAAGCTGCATACGTAAAATAGATGTAGTTGTTATTCTTGAAATCTGGATGCAATTCAATATCCATCAAGCCTCCTTGCCCGTATTCTTGAGTTTGAGGAAGTCCTTCTATTTTGGTTTTCTTTCCATTTTTGAAATGGATTAACTCACCCCTTTTCTCAGTAATTAACATAGATCCGTCAGGAAGGAATGTAAATCCCCACGGGTTGGACAAACCATCAACCACAACTTTGTATGTAAAATCATCTAAATCTGTAGATGTATTTGTGGGGTTTGTCCCTGAAGAGATGAATAAGAACAAACAGAGAATCGAAGTTAATTTCAACCATTTCATATGAAGAAGTATTTAAAAGATAAATTTAGGGATAATTGATCAAAAAGAATAGTTAATATTCAGGCCGCCAAAATAGTTCGTTGGATTTCCGGGATAAAAATATCTTGGTGCATTCCCACCAAAACTAGAAGCATTGATTAAGATTTGTGAAGCATATGTTTCATCGAAAACAGTGTTCACGCCAAAAAACAAATTCAACTTTACCTGACAGAATATTTATCTTTCATACCCTAATTTAATATTAGTCAGTT
>CAZTFN010000305.1:0-4701 GCA_964612905.1 uncultured Flavobacterium sp.
TTACAGACCTCACGCACATGAAGCTGTGGCAAGCGAACCTGTATTCCGATCTACAAAAGCCAAAAAACTGGCCAAAGAATCGATTGAACTACGATATCAACTTTTACCATACAACTACAATCTAGCCTATCAAAACAGTCAAGAAGGCGCCCCATTAATGCGACCGTTATTCTTTGAGGAACCATCCAAAAGTCAACTATACTCAATGTCTTCAACGTATTTATGGGGCCATGACTTTTTAATCTCACCAGTAATGGAAGCAGGGTTAAAAGAACAAGAAGTTTATTTTCCAGCAACCAATAATTGGTACGATTTCTATACTGATGAAAAAGTGGAAGGTGGACAGACTTTGAAGATTCCTACCCTTGAAAATCGAATTCCAACCTTTGTAAGAGCCGGAGCCTTTATTTTGATGACTGATGCAGGTCAAACCACAGAGGAGTACGATGGAAGTAACCTAGAGCTCCATTACTATCATGAAAAGGGAATTCTAAAGAGCGAACGCGAATACTATAATGACAACGGAAAAACACCCAATGCTTTTGAAAAGGGAATGTATGAAATGCTCGAGTTCGAAACAGAGATTGATGAGAAATGGATAGAAATCGACTTTGAAGCAGAGAACGGAAGCAATTATCAACCCTCTCAAAAAACAGTGAAACTGGTGGTGCATAATATCGATTGGCAGCCTAGAATTGTTCGAATCAACGGTAAAAAAGCTGGGTTGAATAAAATCGGCAATACATTGGTGATTCCTGTCAATTGGAATACCGCAAAAGAAGCAAAAATTAAAATCTCATTAGAAGCTAAGTAACATGAAACGAATCTTAAAAATCACATTAGTTTTAAGCATACTACTTGGCTGTCAAACTGAACAAAAAGTAGAAGAGAATCCAATGGAAGATAAAAAACAAAAGCAAGTCGTTTATCAAGTGTTTACGCGTTTGTTTGGAAATACCAATACCACCAACAAGCCTTGGGGAACCATTGAGGAAAATGGAGTAGGGAAGTTCGCTGATTTTACCGACAAAGCTTTGAAAGAGATTAAAGACTTGGGTGTTACATACATCTGGTATACAGGAGTTCCACATCATGATGTTATTCGAGATTATACATCCTATGGAATCTCAAACGATGACCCAGATGTGGTGAAAGGACGGGCAGGTTCGCCATATGCTGTGAAGGATTATTACAATGTGAATCCCGATTTGGCAATAGATCCTTCCAAGCGATTGGAAGAGTTCGAACAGCTTATAGAAAGAACGCACAATGCAGGATTGAAACTATTGATCGATATTGTTCCAAACCACGTTGCCAGAAATTATCAAAGTTTGACCAATCCAGAAGGAATCAAGGACTTTGGAGCCGATGACAATAAAGAGGTTCAATACGACGTAAACAATAACTTTTATTACAATCCAGGTGAGTCTTTCGAAGTACCAGACGCTCTGAATGGATATCAACCTTTAGGAGGAGATGAACATCCACTTTCGGATGGAAAATTTAACGAAACGCCTGCTAAATGGACAGGTAATGGATCGCGCGCTTCTAAGCCGCATTTTTATGATTGGTACGAAACGGTTAAAGTGAATTATGGAGTAAGTCCAGATGGAAGAAAAGACTTTAATGAATTACCCGAAGGTTTTGACAATGAAGATTACAAAAAGCACTTCGAATTCTGGCAAGATAAGACAGTTCCCAACTCTTGGATCAAGTTTAGAGAGATTGCTGAATACTGGTTGGACAAAGGTGTAGACGGATTTCGTTTCGATATGGCAGAAATGGTTCCTGTGGAATTCTGGAGTTATATGAATTCCGCTATTAAGATGAAAAATCCAAATGCCTTTTTATTGGCAGAGGTGTACAATCCAAGTTTGTACCGAGATTACATTCGAAAAGGAAAAATGGATTATCTCTACGACAAAGTAGAGCTCTAGGATACCATCAAACACGTAATGCAAGGGCATGGTTGGACAGATAATATTCCTCCAATCCAAGAAGGTTTGAAAGATATTGAACATCATATGATTCATTTCTTAGAAAATCATGATGAGCAACGAATTGCAAGCCCAGAGTTTGCTGGAGATGCCTTAAAAGGTAAGCCTGCGATGGTCGTATCCACAACCATTAGTACTTCACCAACCTTAGTGTATTTTGGTCAGGAGTTTGGAGAGCCTGGAGATGAAGATGCTGGATTTGGAAAGCCTTCTAGAACCTCTATTTTTGATTACATCGGAGTTCCTACTGTACAACGTTGGGTAAATGACAAAGAATTTGATGGTGGTCAATCTACCGACGCGGAGAAGGATCTAAGAGACTTTTACAAGCGATTGCTCAATTTCACCATCAATAGCTCTGCACTGATGGGTAACTATCAAGAGATTCATGCACACAACAGAAATGTAACAGAAGGATATGATCAAAGACTCTTGTCTTTTGCTCGATGGAGCGATGATGAGCAATTGATCATCCTATCAAATTTTGATGCAGAACGATCCTATGAGATCAATTTAAAAGTTCCAGATAATATTGTCGCAGCATGGAAACTGCCTCAAGGAACTTATGAAATGCAAGACCAGTTGTATAAAACTGTCTCCACTCAACTGAATGTTGGAGAAGGAGATGCAACCATGAATATCTCCATCAAACCTTTGGAGTCATTCATTTTTAAACTAAATAAATAAAAACTAATTAGTTATCCATAGATAAACCATAAATCATGAAGAAGTCAGTTCTATTTTTATTCGCCTTAGGATTCTTAGCAATTAGCTGTGAAGCACCTAAGGAAGAAGTCGCAGAAAAAGAAACACACTTTGTTTGGGAAAATGCCAATCTTTATTTCTTACTCACCGATCGTTTCAACAATGGAGATACCTCCAATGATGTGAATTTTGATCGCACCAAAGAACCAGGAACCCTTCGTGGCTTTGAAGGAGGAGACATCAAAGGAATTACTCAAAAAATCAATGAAGGGTATTTTACTGACTTGGGTATTAATGCTATTTGGATGACTCCTATCGTTGAGAACATTCACGATGGAACCGATGAAGGAACAGGATATTCCTATGGCTTTCACGGATACTGGGCAAAAGACTGGACCGTAATCGATCCGAACTTCGGAACCAAAGAAGACCTACAGGAAATGGTGTCCGCTGCTCATGCAAAAGGAATTCGAGTCCTTTTAGATGCGGTGATTAATCATATTGGTCCAGCAACAGAAAAAGATCCTGCTTGGCCATCTGAGTGGGTACGAACAGAACCACCATGTGGTTTTGACTCTTATAAGAACACCATTGAATGTACCTTGGTGAAAAATCTTCCAGACATTAGAACCGATAGCAATGAAGCTGTGGAGTTACCACCTCAATTGGTTGCTAAATGGAAAGCCGAAGGTAGATACGATCAAGAAGTCAAAGAGTTGGATGCGTTCTTTGAAAGAACGGGCTATCCAAGAGCTCCACGTTTCTACATTATGAAATGGTTGACAGATTATATCACTGAATTTGGAATTGATGGATACAGAGTGGATACCGTAAAACATACCGAAGAATACGTATGGCAAGAATTCAAAAAAGAATGCGACTACGCCTTTGCTGAATTCAAGAAAAACAATCCAGACAAGGTTATGGATGACAACCCTTTCTATTTGGTAGGGGAAGTATACAACTATGGAATTTCAACAGGTCAGTATTATGATTTCGGAGATAAAAATGTAAACTACTTCGACAAAGCATTTACGAGTTTGATCAATTTCGAGTTGAAGTGGAACTCAGCTCAAATGGATACGGATGCAGTATTTGTCAAATATGACAGTATCCTGAACAATCAGTTAAAAGGGTATAGTACTTTGAATTACTTGAGTTCTCATGACGATGGGAATCCTTTTGATGCTACTAGAACGAAGACCATGAAAGCGGGTACCATGTTGCTATTAACACCTGGAGCTTCGCAAACCTATTACGGTGATGAATCTGCTCGTCAATTAGTGGTAGAAGGAGCCAAAGGTGATGCGAATCTGCGTTCGTTCATGAATTGGGAAGCGATGAATACAGACGAGAACGCGAAAAATACCTTAGCTCATTATCAAAAGCTAGGGAAGTTCAGAGCGAATCACCCATCCGTAGGAGCTGGAAGACACAATAAAATTGGTGATGCACCATATACATTCTCACGTGAATATTCAAAAGGAGCGTATTCCGATAAAGTTGTGATTTCACTAGATGCTCCGCAAGGAGAGAAATCAATTCCCGTTGCTGGAATCTTTGAAGATGGAAGCGTATTGACCGATGCCTATTCGGGACAAGAAGTGACTGTGAAAGATGGTAAGGTTTCCGTAACTTCAGATTTTAATATAGTTTTACTTGAAAATAAATAATATCACATGAAAACTAGATTCTTACTATTGTGCTTGATTGCCATTTCCTACATCGCTTGTGATGTAGAATCTGCTGGAACCACATCACCAGATGAGAATATTGCGGTGAACTTTGGATTGTCTTCCGAAGGAGAATTCTATTATACGGTTGCGTTTAAGGAGAAATCTGTCATTGATACTTCTTATGTTGGTTTTGAATTCAAAGATGCTCCCGATATGAATAAAGGTTTTACGGCATCTGTGAAAAAGCCAACAGAATTCAATGAAACTTGGCAAATGCCTTGGGGAGAGCAATTGGATGTAGTAAACCATTACAATGAGGTAAG
>CAZTFN010000306.1:0-4694 GCA_964612905.1 uncultured Flavobacterium sp.
ATCAATGCTGCTGCGATGAGTCCAAGAATACCAACTGGAGCATATTTTGCTAAAAGATCGAAGAATACGCTTGACCCATCGTCTAAAAGAACCTTACCAAATACTCCAATACTGATGGCAATGAAAAACCAGATAACCATGAACAAGCCAGAGTATAAGAACCCCTTTTTAGCGTGTTTTGGAGATTTTGCCATCAATGCTCTTGAGACATAAGGCGGAACCAAAGCTTCACCCAATAGAAAACTGAACAGTAATCCCGCAATTTGCATATTGGATAGACCTCCTGAGAAATTTTCAAAGTTCGATTTGTACACGCTTTCGAAATTTTCAAAATCAATATCAGCCATGATAAAATAAATGATAATGGGTACCACAGCTATGATAATGATGAATTGCAGCACATCTGATACAACAACCGCTTTAATACCACCATGCGTGGAGTAAATAATTACGATGATGGTGCTTAAAATGGCAGCAAGAACGAAGTTAATACCAGTGAAGTAACTAATTAAATCTCCAGATGCTTTAGCTACCACACCAACAATTCCAGCACAGTAAAGAAAGGAGAGTACTCCACTAATTTTTTTTGCCGCGTTTCCATAATGAAGTCCAAGAATATCTCCTAATGTGTACGCATTTTTATAGCTACTGATTTTAGGGGCAATAAAATAAGCGGTAAAGATTGTTTGGAAAGCAAACATCAGAGTAATCAAATAGAAGACATAACCTAAGGTATATCCTTTATCGCTCAAACCAATGATGTATCCAGGGCCCACAATAGATGCAGTAAGCGTTGCAAAGATAATGGGGCTAGGAACCTTGCGTCCTGCAACGGCAAAGTCTTCAATATTTTGAACTTTTTTTACTTTGAGTATGATGAATACCAATACAATAAAGTATGATGTTAATACAATCCAATCAATAGTTTCCATAGTTATGCGTTGTATTTGTGATTTTGAATGAAAAAAGATGTTTTATAATTTTCTTCCTGCTCATTTAGGAAAAAATTCAAAGTTTTTACCTGTTTGTCAGCCAGCCAAACTTGTTCGGCAATTTCGGTTCCTCCATTAATAATGTCAGGGTTGCACCTCTTCTCGTCTTTGCCCCATATGCCTACAAAGAAATTTGCGTCATCACCTGAGTGTTTTACTGCTTTGGAAATACAATGACTCGTAATACCCTTGCAAGAAGCTGTTACACGCGTGGTGGCTCTCCGATCAAAATTGATAAAGCAATTTTCTTTTTCCTCCTTGATCATTGTGTTTAGAAGCTGCTGAGGATAGACGCTTTTGAATCGCTCTTCTTCCCAGAAAGTCTTAATCTTTGACCTACATTGCACTTCAAAAAGAAGTCGAATCTCCGTTGCCTCTTTTTGATACTTAATTAAAAGTAGTGAGAATTTTTTCAGAATTTCTCTGTTGAGGTGGCTTAAAAAATGACCTCTACGAGGTTTTTGTGGTACACGTTTAAAGAGCGTATTCCCATCGGAATCTTTTATCTCTTCTCCTCTTTTATTGATTCTAGGTTCTAAACCTAAGAATATTCTAAAATCGATACTATGATCAATCACCAATGTGATGGTTGATTTTGCGCCGAACTCTTTGATTTTTTCTGAAAGTGCTAGGGCTATTTCAAAAGCAAACACTTGAAACTCAAAGTTTACTTTGAGCGTTGGGTCTTCTTTTTCATTGTCTGTTGAGAGCAATGAATTTCCTCCAATAATGGCAATATTATCGGATGTTTTGATGTTTTTCTCTAAGAGTGTTGCCCAAATTGTTTCAACTTTGGTCTCTATGAATTGTTTGTTTGTTTTCATCTAAATGGTAAAATTGTTGTTTTTCAATCTTTTGTAATTACTCGCGATGAGTTCGATTGATGTTTTTATTTCTTTTTCCGTAGTGAACCTACCTATGCTAATTCTGACAGAACGTGATATGTGCTGATTTGAATATCCCATAGCTTTCAATACGTGCGATTTTTTCTTACTGCTACATGCTGAACCTTGCGAGAACGCAAGAAATTTGCAAGCGCTAATAAGTGTTTCTGTTTCTACACCGTTAAAATGTAGATTGGTTGTATTATAGACTCGATGTAACTTAGACCCATTGACAGATACTCCATCAATTGCTAAAAGCTCATTTTCGAAATAATCTCTTAAATATTTAATTCTTTCTTTTTCATCTGTATGGGTTTTTAATAATTCAACGGCTTTTGAAAATCCAACGATTCCTGAAGTATTCAATGTTCCCCCTCGTTGATTGTTTTGTTGTCCACCACCATCAATTAAAGGCTTAAGAATCTTGGTTGGTTCCAACGATGCAATGTTTTGATACACCAAGCCAATTCCTTTAGGTCCATATATTTTATGCGCTGAGCATACAAAGTAGTCAATGGGTGTGTCTGATAAGTTAATGTCTACTTTGCCAACGGCTTGCGTACCATCCACCATGAATAACACCTTATTTCTTTTTGCAATCTTTGCCACTTCCTCTATTGGGTGAATTAATCCAGTTTCGTTGTTAACCCACATCATACTAATTAAACAAGTATTCGGTTTTATACTTTTTTCTAACTCCTCTAAGGATATTTCACCGTTTTCATTTACGCTTAAATAGGATACTTCAAACCCTTCCTTTTTTAAGTTTTCACAGCATGAGAGTACAACGGTATGTTCTGTTTTTACCGTAATAATGTGTCCTTTAGGGTGGAGAGAAGCGATACTATTAAAGACCATATTGATACTTTCTGTAGCTCCGCTCGTAAAAATGATTTCAGAGAGAACGTTACTGTTCTTTAAGGGAGTGTTGAAGTATGATTTCATCGTTTGAATAGATTCATCTACTTGATTTTTTAACGCCAGACCAAAATTATGACTACTAGAAGGGTTTCCCTCCAAAGCATTCACTAAGAAAACTTTCTGGTTAACTTCAGGGTCAATGGGCGCAGAAGCGTTGTAATCTAAGTATATGTAATCTGACTTCATAGTAAATTTATATTACCTTATAAAACTAAGGCGATAGAAGTTTTCCCTAGTTTTCCAAACTCAATTTTTGCGTGCAACCTCTTCTTTGGCGCTTACTTTTATCCTACGTAAACTTTCAGTTTTTCCTAAAACTTCTATCATGTCTACCACATTTGGCCCTTCTTTCTTTCCGAAGAAAACGCTTCTCAATAACTCGTAAAAATTTCTGGGATGCTCATTCCATTCGGATTTGAGCAAATTAACTTCTGAACCAATAGAAATTTTGTCCCAATTTTCCAATCGAAAGAACCTCTTGTACAAGGTAATGAGTAGTTTCACTTCAAACTCAGTTCTAGTACATGTTGGAACAACCAAGACATTCTTGGAGTATAGACTTTCGTATTGCTGAATGTCTTTAAGGGTTGTAATTCTATCTTTAACGATGGTGATGGTCTTCACCAATCTTGAATGGTTGATTTCCGTTTTATTTACACCTTTTAGCTCTAAAAACATTTCAGCGATTGCGGTGTCATTATTAAGACCAATATGCTTGGAGTTAATCCATTTCGCTTTTTGAAAATCGAATTTTGCTCCAGATTTCTGGATATATTTAAAATCGAAAGAATTGAATAACTCCTGTCTTGAATATATTTCTCGGTCAGAACTTTCATGCCAACCCAGAAGCACCAGAATATTAAGAACTGCATCGGGAAGAAATCCAGCTTCTTTCATTCCGTTTACCACCGTGCCATCTGAATTGGTCCAACTTAATGGAAATATAGGAATATGAGCATCTTTAAGTTTTCTCTTACTCAATTTCCCTTTCCCATTGGGATTTAAAATTAGTGGCAAATGAGCAAATTTTGGCTTGGTGTTTTGCCAACCAAAAGCTTCATACAGATAGTGATGTATAGGGGCTGAAGGCAACCATTCTTCACCTCTTATGACATGTGTTATTTCCATGAGAGTATCATCTACAACACTAGCCAAATGATAAGTTGCAGAACCATCAGATTTTAATAGAATTTTATCTTCTAATTGAGAAGTATGTACGGAAATATTCCCTCTAATTTCATCGGGAAAATTGATGCGCATATTCTCGGGTACTGCCAATCTTATGACGTATGGATTGCCATGTTTTAAATTTTGTTCAATCTCTTTTTTACTCAACGTATAAGAATTTTTGAAACGCTTTCTAGAAGCGTAATTATACAAGAATTCGTTAGAATTCCGCCTTGCTAGATTTCTTTGAAAATCGAGTTCTTCTTTTGAATCGAAGGCATAATATGCTTTGCCTAAATTGACAAGTTTCTTCGCATACTTCTTGTAGATATGTAGTCTTTCACTTTGACGGTAGGGCCCGTAGTTTCCACCAATATCAGGCCCTTCTGAGAAAGAGATGTCCAGCCATTTTAGCGCTTGAAGAATATAATCTTCAGCTTCTTCAACATATCTGTTGGAGTCGGTGTCTTCAATTCGAAGGAGGAACTCGCCACCCAACTTTTTTGCTACTAGGTAGTTGATGATGGCGGTTCTAATTCCTCCGATATGCTGAAAACCTGTTGGGCTTGGAGCATATCTAGTTCTTACTCTTCTTCGCATACCACAAATATTTTCTTTTGATCATTTAATCCATGAATGGAGACATGTCCAACATCAATGACGCTTTTCAAATACTTTACATGATCTTTATTAATTTTTTCACCAGGCAACAAGAGAGGAATTCCAGGAG
>CAZTFN010000307.1:0-4688 GCA_964612905.1 uncultured Flavobacterium sp.
ATCTTCTTCATTTTTCTTCTGTCTTGCCAAACGATCCGCTGCGTTTTTCTTTTTGGCGGCTTCTCGCTTCTCGTGGGCCTTTTTTTGTTTCTCCGTAAGACCGTTATTTTTTGCTCGTTTTTCCTGCTTTTCCTTAACTTTTCTGTCTCTAACTATGGAGTTTAAAACAAGTTCGCTAATATCGTGTTTTTTATTGGAATACAGCATAACTAAATCGCTAGATTTGTCAAACACAAAATCATAATTTCTTCGGGATGCAATGTTCTGAACCGAATTGTAAACTTGATCTTGTACTGGCTTCACCAGTTGCTTTCTCAATAAGAACATATCGCCTTGTGGACCGAAATACAACGACTCTAATCTTCTGAGTTCTTGTTGTTTTAAGGTGATCTCGTCTTCTTTCTCCTGAATGAGGTCTTGTGTTAAGATTGCTCTTTCATTTTCGAGATCCGATTTCAATTTTTCAATGTATCGAGCCAACTTGTCAAGTTCGCCTCTCCATTTTGTAACTTTTGTGTCCAGAGTGTTCTGGGCATCTAGATATTCAGGAACGTTGTCCAGAATATACTCCATATCGATGTATGCTATTCTTTGTTGTGCTGCCCTTTGAGCGTTCCCCCAAATCGCGCAAAGAAGTAATACTACAGATAAAGAGATTTTCAACTTCACATAATTATGCTTTGAAAATATCATGCCAAAAAATATTAAAAATTATTTCCCCTTGTTAGAACTGCTGTCCGATGATGAAATGGGTTTGCCATCCAGACTTGACGTTTGTTCCTGGTAAAGGATCAAATCCGTGAGCAAAATCAATTCCTAACAATCCGAACGCTGGCATGAAAATACGAATACCAACCCCAGCAGATCTTTTTAAATTAAACGGATTAAAGGTACTAAAATTGTCATAAGAATTTCCAGCTTCTAAAAATCCGAGTGTATAAATCGATGCAGAGGGTTTATCCGTAATAGAATATCGTAATTCTAATTGAAATTTATTGTAAATCGTTCCACCATCAATGGAAGATAATCTGTTGTTTTCGTAACCTCTTAAACCAATGTTTTCTCGTCCGTCTAACTGGAATTGAGCAATTCCATCTCCACCTACGAAGAAACGTTCAAAAGGTGTGGCTCCTAGTTCTCCGTTGTAGAACCCTAGGTATCCCATTTCGGCATTTGCCATTAATACTAACTTATCTGTAAATCCATTGAACCATCTTCCTTTGAAGCCTAATTTGTAGTACTCCAACCACTTGAAGCGTTCTGCTGGTGGTAAGTTTGCATAATCTTTGTCAATCACTAATGAGTATGGGAATGTTGCCTTAGCACTCAAACTAAACTGTGATCCGTATGTTGGGAAAATCAAACTAGGTCCAGCTGAGTTTCTCGATAATGTAACATTGTACGATAAGTTGTTCAAACTTCCATCACTCAAAATATCATTTCCAACTCTAAATTGATAATCTCTTAAATTGAAACTCTGGTAACTAATAGTTTGTGATAAGGTAAAGTAGTCACTTGGCCATTGCAATCTTTTCGCAAGACCCACAGAGGCTCCTACAATACCTAAACTTCTACTTCTGTCTACGTCAAATGTTTGTGGATTTAACTGAAACTGATTTGATGAGTATACAGAGAAGGACAAAGATTGAGGTTTTTTACCTCCTAACCATGGTTCTGTAAATGAGAAACTATAGGTGCTAAACGTTCTACTTGTCTGTAATCTAATAGATAATTGCTGACCATCTCCCATTGGTAATGGTTTCCAAGCTTCTTTATTAAATAAGTTTCGAATAGAGAAGTTGTTGAAGGACAATCCTAAGGTTCCAATGAAGGATCCACCTCCATAACCACCTTGCAATTCAATCTGACTACCTCCACGCTCAATTACAGAGAATTCAATATCCGCTGTTTTGTCTTGGTAATTTGGTTTTACGTCTGGCGATACATTGGTGTCAAAGAACCCTAACTGACCAATTTCACGAATGGATCTAATGATGGCATTCCTACTAAAAAGATCTCCTGGTTTTACACGAAGTTCTCTAAAGATTACCCGGTCATTTGTTTTGTCATTTCCAACAACAGTTACCTTATTGATGGTTGCCTTTTCATCCTCACGAATTCTAATCTCTACCGTGATCGAATCATTAACAACCTTGGTTTCCACTGCGTTAACAGAAGAGAATAAGAATCCACTGTCTTGGTATAAGGTTTGGATGTCTTGCGAACTTGGTGTTCCGTCTCCAGTGATTCTTTCTTTCAAAACAGCACCGTTGTACAGGTCTCCTTTTTGAATCTTTAAAATCTGATTCAACTGTTCAGCTGTATAACTTTTATTTCCTACATAAAGAATATCTCCAAATCTATACTGACTTCCTTCTTCAAGTTTGATGTCAATGTTTATTGTATTGTCATCATTCCATGTGATGGTGTCTGCCAAAATACGGGCATCTCTAAATCCAAGTCGACTGTATTTGTCAAGAATACTTTCTAAGTCTTCTCTGAAATTATCATCGATGTATTTCGATCCTTTCCAGAAACGACCTGGGAATCTTCTTCGAGTATTTTTCATGGCAGAACGTAGCTTTCCATCTGAAAGTGCGCTGTTTCCATCAAACTCAATGTTTTTAATCTTGATTTTTTTCCCTTTATCGATGTGAATTTTCATATTCACCACGTTGATGTCGGAAGAATCAATTTTTGTATCTACAGAGACCTTTGCTTTTAAGAATCCCTTGTCTGTATATTTTTTCTTGAAGTAGTTTCTGGTAGTTACAATCAAGTTGTCTGTAACCATTGCTCCAGTTTTTAACTCGGCTTCACTTTTTAAGTTCTTAGACTGGTTTCTTCGAACCCCTGTAATGGTGATGTTGTTTAATTGAGGCAATTCCGATACATCAAATTGAAGATATACAGAGTTTCCATCAACTCGCAGAAGGTATACGTCTACAGTACTAAACTGCTTACTTTCGTATAGTTTTTTGATAGCACTTGTTAACTTATCCCCTGGCAATTTGATAGGTTGTCCAACCTTTAATCCAGTAAAGACCTTTACTGTCTCTTCACTAAATTTCTTTAATCCAGTTACAGAGATACCACTAAGAATGTATTCTTTCCCTTTCTCATAAGTGATGTTTTGCTGTACAGGAATACTATCTTTTTGTGCTACTGCCGTTGAGTCTTGAGCAGTCTGTGCATTCACAGTCAAAGCAGATGGGATTAGTATAAGAAAAAACAAAAAAGTAAAAAGAAGATTACTTTTCTGTAGGTGTAATTTGCTCGCTAGTTTTTCCAAATCGTCGTTCTCTATTCTGGTATTCTAATATTGCATCGTAAAAATGCTCTCTTCTAAAATCGGGCCAAAGTATATCTGTAAAATATAATTCAGCATAAGCCATTTGCCATAATAGGAAATTGCTTATTCGTTGTTCTCCGCTCGTTCTTATCATCAAATCAACGTCGGGCAAATTAAACGTATATAAATGGTTATTTATAATTTTTTCGTCAATTTCTTCGATGCTAAGTTCGTTATTAACAACTTTTTTAGATATGTTTTTAATAGTATTAACAATTTCCTCTCGGGCTCCATAACTTAGAGCTAGCGTTAATACAATCTGGCTATTGTTCTTTGTTTTTTCGATGACACTTTGCAGTGTTTTCTGCGCGTTTTGAGGGAGGCTATGAATGCTTCCGATGGCATTTACTTTTACATTGTTTTGTTGGAAGGTCTTTAATTCGTTGTTCAAAGAATTGATCAATAAGGTCATCAATGCTTTGACTTCTGCTTTGGGTCTGTTCCAGTTTTCTGTGGAAAATGCGTAAAGTGTGATGGCTTTGGTTCCGATTTCGGCAGCTGCTTCAATCGTATCTCGAACCGCAGTCAATGCATTACGATGACCGAAGATTCGGTTCATACCCTTTCCTTTCGCCCAGCGACCGTTTCCGTCCATAATGACGGCAACGTGGTTAGGAATCTTATTTGGGTCTATACGTAATTTTTTATCCATACACTATTTTCGGTTAGCAAAACAAGCAGGTCTTCCAAAGGTATAAACCAGAGAAATTCCAGTGAAAGCGTACCAGTCATTGGAGGTTCCTCCAAAGTCTAATTCGGCAAATTCGGGAGTCGTATAATCTAACTTGTCTGTGAACGAATAACGAAAAGTTGCCTCAACTGCAAATGCAATCTTGCCATATACTTTCGTCTTCCAACCAATTCCCACTGGAATGGCAAGGCTCGTGTTTCTAGTAAAACGATAACTACCTGGCGCATTCTGTATTCTTGGCTTTTCGTAATCCACAGCCGCAACCTGAAGCAAAATATAAGGAGTACTTACCTTATCTGTTGTTGAGATGTCGTATTCGAAAAAATTATATTCTATTCCCACTGCTACTTCGTTTATTGGATTCTCAAAACTGAACCCTCGTGCTTGTCGAACTACATTCCCTGAGTTGGCATCGTCACCTGCTAATCTGAAGTGACTAATGTTTCCTCTTAAAGCAATTCTCGGATTAAGGTTGTATTTATATAGTAGGCTAGCACCTGGATTGTTAGGTTGAATATAATTGGTGCGTCCTACATCTACTGTGTAATTTACGCCTCCAACAAAGAAACCTATTTCATTGATCTGTGCGTAACAATGGCTTGAAACGCAAACAAATACTAGCAACATTAAATACCTTCCCATCCT
>CAZTFN010000308.1:0-4678 GCA_964612905.1 uncultured Flavobacterium sp.
TTGTAGAGGGAGATTCTCTGCCTAGTATATGCACAAAAGTTTGGAATACTCCTTTCGATTATGTTCAAGTCGCTCAATACAATAAGCTGAATAAGTTTAGAAATCTCAAAGGAGGTACCAAATTACTGTTCCCTCCTTTAATCAAACAAGAAGAATGAGTACAGACATCAAAAGTACTGGACTGGTTACACTAACCATTAAGACCGAAGGAAAAGCGATTCCTGATGTCTTGGATATTCAATCTGTTCATATTGAAAAAGGAGTGAACAGAGTCTCCATGGCCAAGATTTCTATCATTGATGGAAATGCCTCAACAGGAGAGTTTGAAGCCAGTTCGTCTGCAGACTTTGTCCCAGGGAATGAGGTAACGATAGAAGCTGGGTATGACTCTGACAATAAATTGTTGTTTAAGGGGATTATTACCAAGCAGAGTATCAAGATTCATGGAAACGAAGGAGCAATACTTGAAGTAGAGTGTAGAGATCCAGCCATTAAAATGGTGGTAGGAAGAAAGAGCTTAACCTTCGCTAAAAAGAAGGACAGTGATATTATAAAATCGATCATTTCTTCCTATTCAGGATTGAAAGCAAGTGTTACAGCTACAACCACTCAATGGCCTGAACAAGTTCAATATTATACGAGTGATTGGGATTATGTGATGTCATTGGCAGAAGCCAACTCGATGATTGTAACTACGTTGAATGGAGAAGTTGCTGTATTTCCGCCAGATAAGAACAAATCACCTGTATTGGAAATAGAATACGGAAACAATCTGTTAGAGTTCAATGCAAATTTGAATTCGGTGAATCAACTGGCCTCTGTCAAAGCAAGCTCTTGGGATTTCAAAACTCAGAAAGTCATTGATGGAAAAACAAACAGCAGCCTCAAAGGTCCAGGAAACCTCTCAACCAAACAACTCTCGGAGGTAGTGGGGTTGAAAGAGTACGAATTGCAAACCACAGCACCATTGCCCAAAGCCGATCTCACAAATTGGACAAAGGCAGAGGTCATCAAAAGTGAGTACGCTAAAATTCAAGGAGAAGCTAAGTTTCAAGGAACGAGTTTGGTAGATCCCGGGAATTATATCACTTTAAGTGGTTTGGGAGATCGATTTAATGGAGACCACTTGGTTTCTGGAGTCTCCCACTTTATAGGAGATGGAAATTGGACTACGGAAGCATCAGTAGGTTTGTCTACTGTATGGTTTACAGAAGAACCGGATGTAATGGCACCACCTGCAGCAGGATTGTTGCCAGGAGTACAAGGAATTTACAATGGTACAGTAAAGCAAATACACGAAGATCCTGACAATCAATATCGTGTTTTGGTCGAAGTACCCATGTTTGACTTGACAGGAAAAGGAATTTGGACTCGACTCGCAAATTTTTACGCAACCTCAAATGCAGGATCTTTTTTCTACCCTGAGGTTGGTGATGAAGTTGTTGTAGGATTCTTGAATGAAGATCCTAGATATCCCGTCATTTTAGGAAGTCTTTACAGCAGTTCAAAACACAAGCCTTTCAAAGGATTAACTCCAGATAAAAAGAATCCAAAGAAAGCCATTGTCTCCAAAACGGGTATCTACATTGAGTTTGATGATGAGAATAAGATTTTTACCATCAATACGCCTTCTAAGAACCAAGCCATTTTTAGCGATAAGGATAAGAAAATTACCATCAAAGATCAAAACGGGAATTCTGCAGAAATGTCCTCTAGCGGAATTACAATCAAAAGCCCAAAGAACATTACAGTACAAGCTTCTCAGAAGCTAACACTGAAAGGAAATACCGGTGTAGACATTCAATCCTCTGGAGGTGATGTCAACATTAAGGGTTTGAATATTAACAACAAAGCCAATATAAAGTTCTCTGCGAATGGTAGTGCTCAAGCCGAATTAAAAGGAGGTGCGCAAACCACAATTAAGGGAGCCATGGTGATGATTAACTAACAACCAACAACTGGCAACTAATAACTAATACATAAGAATATGCCACCAGCAGCAAGAATCACCGATTTTCACCAATGCCCCATGCAGACACCAGCAGTTCCTTCACCCATACCGCATGTAGGAGGACCTGTAATTGGCCCTGGAGTACCCAACGTATTAATTGCTGGATTGCCAGCAGCCAAGGTAGGAGATATGTGCGTATGCGTAGGACCTCCAGATAGTATTATCAAAGGATCGGCTACCGTTAAAATTGGCGGAATGCCCGCAGCGCGACTGGGAGATAAAACCGCCCATGGAGGACAAATTATGTTAGGTGCATTTAATGTTATGATAGGTGGATAGTAGATTAACCATACGAGAAAAAGAGTTCCTAGGTTCTGGCTGGTCCTTTCCAATTACATTCTCTGCGGGGAATTATCAATTGGATTTGGTGCAGTACGAAAATGCCATAGAAGATTCTATTGATGTTATTTTAAAGACCAATCTAGGGGCACGTCCCTTAGTTCCTCAATTTGGATCAGGGTTAGAGAAGTTCTTTTTCGAAACCATGTCTTCTACGATGAAGGCCGACCTTCAAAACACAGTGAAAAACTCACTCTTGCAAAATGAACCAAGAATCACAGTAAATGAAGTAATGGTTGAGTTTGTTGATGAACTATCAGGTATGGTAGAGGTAACCATCAATTATACATACAATCAAACAAATACAAGACACAATTACGTGTTCCCATTCTACATTAATGAGGGAACCAATTTATAACTAGATGATAAACATTGATCCATATAGCGTAGTCAATTCTTTTGAGAGTGCATTGGTCCCAAAACCTAATTTGGTGGATGGAAGAGATGACAAGGACCGTTTGAGTTTCCTTGTCAACTTCGCTTCGTTGATCAATTTTTATGACAAACAAGACACGATTAGTGGGAGCTGGCAACCCTTTTTATTAAAGGATCCAGTGATTCTTGTAGCTTCCATCGCCAAAGTACCATTCAAGCAGGAATACAATATATACGTTGCAGGCATCAATGAACTGGAACATGTGGTTCAAGAATGGCCAACTGTTTTTGAACCTATTGAAGTTCCTCAATACCAAGAAGATTTGTCCTTGGCCTTAAATCAACTGTTTCCAATCATTACCGGTGTATATCAAAAAATTGAGTATTGGACACAGTTCATGAAACAAGCACCTTTAGAGTATACCTTGAAGACGTATACCCTTGAACAACTAGAGAAAAAATACGGTGCCATTTTCTGGGCAACGCTTTCCCTGCAGGAATACCTGTCCAGTCAGAATGTGATAAAGTTTTTGATTCCTGTCGATTGGGACCTATATTCCAATTATGATCAGATCATTTGGAAGCAGAGCAAAGACAAACGTCCTTTCTGGGAAGTATTAGGTTTATATTATACTGATGATAAACCCGATTCTAAAACATTCCAAGAGTACGTGGATGAGAATACTGTGGATGGAAAGTACACCAAGGAATTCCTTGAAAGAATTTATACTTCATTAAAGTATGCAGGTGATGAAACGTATACGTTTTACAAGAAGATTGTGGATTATGCCTGGGTAGAATATGATGAAATCATTCTCAAAGAAGACAACTATCCAGATACACTTTTGATCAGAACATTCATAGACTTAATGAATGTTTACAAGGATCAGATCAACACCCTAGCTGAAAAACACCTCGATTTTTATTATACAGACATTTTAAAGCAAAGGCGTGAATTGGCCTCTTCGGATTATGTCTTTGCTTGCGCTGATTTATCTTTTGATGATGGTACGTATTTGTTGTACAAAGATGTGCAGTTTAATGCTGGTGAGAATGAAAAGGCTGAGACCATTCTTTTTAAATCGGTAAAAGATACCGTGTTAAACTCCGGTGCAATCACAGATGTCTTCACGTTGTCAACCAATGAAGCCAGATTGTTTATGAATGAAGTAAGTAATGTTGGCGAAAAACAAGTGGACGAGAATGATGTTACGCTCAGTTGGAAGACCTTTGGATCTCCTGAAATAGAAGATGTCAAAGAGATGAGCTTTATCATGGCATCTCCAATGCTTTTCTTAGGACTGGCGACCGTCAGAATCATAGTTATTGATATCACGTTCACAGAAGAGATAAATACCGAAACCATTAGATCCGCAGACTACTTTTTGAGTACCGCAGAAGAATGGGTTGAGGTACATCCGATCTTTTTGGATGAAACCTCTGAAAGTACAGATTCTTTGACTTTCATGATTGAACTAGACCTGAGTATTCCGCCTATTACATCTTTTGGAGAAGAGGTAGAAGATGTGGTACAAAGCTCGTGGCCTCTATTGAAAATTGCTTTTAATGCGTTTGATCAACTTAACAATCCTCCTCAAATCAAAAGCTTGGAAATCAATGTAGATGTTTTCGAATCCTTGAATGTGAATTTGTACAATGATTTTGGAGCCTTGAGTTTTGAAGAACCTTTTCAATTATTTGGTCCAACCCCAGAGAAAAATCAGAACTTCTTTATTGGAAGTAACGAAATATTCAGCAAGCCAGTAAATGGCTTGAATATTAAACTCAATTGGGACAACCTGCCTCCAGAAGGTTTTTGCGCTTATTACAAGGAATACAACAACTATTTACATCCTGTTGAAGAAAAGGTTTGTCCAGAAGTACAACTGGTCTCAAATAGTTTTTTTGATTTCCTCATAGTATTCTTTAAGTGGCTCATAGAGCTATTAACGA
>CAZTFN010000309.1:0-4665 GCA_964612905.1 uncultured Flavobacterium sp.
CTCTAACATGGTTCAAAGATGAAAACCACCTACGCAATTATTATGCGCAGATGGTTTTTACTTATGCTTCCCACCATAATGTTTTGCGATACAAAGGAAATTCAATCGCTTTCCCTTGTAGTTTCTTTTTCAAAACAACTTTGCATTGAGCACGATACTGCTGTCTGAGAAATCTTCTATACTCCCAGGAATTGCTTTTCCACCAAATTCTGGCAGCTCTCATTCGCTTTTTTCTTTTGTGCTTTAATTTGAAGTTGTAACACTTCTTGTTTTCATAAGATTTCATTTTGTATTAGGTAAATATTATAACCTAATACAGCACTCCTTTTTTTACTTGCATTTTAATATATTTTCAAATTAGACTCCGTGTACGATGCAGGGGTTCTCAATATGTTTTTCAATAATGACTTTTGCTAAATTAAACCATGCTTTTGACTGATCTAACACCCATGAGTCTGAAGAAATCACAACGTGTTGACTTTCCCCTAAAAAATGGTCGGTTCTATCCTTCAATACTACCTCCCATGCATAGTTGTTTTGTTCTGCGAATTCCTGAAGCAATTGTTTGAGTCGACCACTATTTGATACAGGTTTGTCAAAAACCCAAATCGTTTTGGCTACTTGCCGAGTGTATAAAATCTCAGCAACCAATTGAATTGCTAGTTGCGTTTGATGCACTCTTTTATAGGTTCCTTGCACACTGGAAAGATCTCGATAACAACCATCCAAGCCTTCGAAAATATAGGCTCCGGAAAGTGCGCTTTCTAACAGGATTAGAAGATTGAATCCATCAATGATCACGGTTTGATTTTTGAGGGCATCAATTTCAATTCTCTTTGCTTCTCTTGACAAAAGCTTCTCAGAACTTTCGCTCATTCCTCGCACCGCTTTTTGTTGGCGAGAACTTAACCTATATCGATTTCCTACCAATGCCAATGAAGACTTTTCAGCAAAACCACGAGTGAGTAAATAGGAGTAATCCTTAACAGCTTCTTGAATACTTTTTTGTGATTTTTGGGAACCAAAAAACACATCATCTTTTCCTTCCTTTCCTCTGTTTGATGTTGGCATTATATCATTGGTTTTTTACAACTTCTTACAATTGTTTCGATCACTTTTTTAGGGTTGCAGGCATAAACTCCCGAGCTCCAGACTGGATTCACTTCAATTAAGGCCCAACCTTTTTCAGGAATGAAACCTACATCAATTACTACAGCATCAGGAATCTTGATGGAGGCATCCGATAAAAAGTCATTTGTAAATTGTAGCATCATATTCTCTTCCTTTGGAGACATTTGATCTTTCAATTGAATTTGATCATTATATACATAAGTAGACCAAGTTTGGACTTTTCTATCCATCACAAAACAACGGACTTCAATGGTAAAATGAACAACATCTGACACAAAGACCTCTATATTTGAGTCAATCGCATTAAACCCCTGAATTTGTTGGACATTCTCATACACTCCTGCTGGAAAAAATTTAAAGTCAACAGGTTTGATGAATTTATTTTGTGCTTCTTGAATTTCAAAAAATCGAGCGTATTGAATGTCTCGTAAAGTATACTTTACAGGAACATTTGACAACCAATCATCTTCCGGTTTCAACAATTCAAGGCCACATTGATCCGCAACAATTTTGGTAAAAAGATCTTCACCATATACAGCAATCACGTCTTTGCGAGAAGATTCGGGAATGTTCCAACTACCAAAGCGTACAGTTGAATACTGAGTTTCAACTGACGCTTGATTGATAATCATTGAGTCTTGGGAAAAGTTAGGTGATAAAACAATCAGTTTTTGTTTGTTCATAGTTATCTTTTTCGTTTTCTTCTTCGATTTTTCCAAGGTGCATTTTTCTGCCAATCTCCTGCCATGATACAACCATAAGGCATTACTTCATCAACGACTTTCCCCAATCCAAATTCTGACATTTGGGATCTTACAGCCTCAGCATTTTTATAGGCGCTTGGCAATTCAGTAATATCAATCTCTTCAGAGAAAAACCGAACATCTAGCCCTTCAGTTTCTTCTTTGAAGATCTCTTCGAAGGTACCTGTTTTACTCTTTCTATGTTGCGTTCTACTTACATTTCTTCCTGCACCATGAGGAGCGAAACCTAGATTCGTTTCTGTGGTTTCACCTTCAACAATTAATACAGGTTCTGACATATTCAAAGGAATCAATCTAGGTCCAGTAATATCAGGCATGAATTTGGGGTCCAAAGGAGTTGCTCCTTTGGCATGATAGAACAAATCTCCATCTTTGAAGACAAAGTTGTGTTCGTTCCAATATCTGTTTTCTTTTTCAATTCCTAATTTTTCCAAGGTTGCATCATGCAAGCATTCGTGGTTCTTTTTGGTCCACTTTCTCACGATTTGCAAGGCTTCCCAGTAAGACTTTCCTTCATCTGTTTCATATGGAATCCAAGCATTTTGCTTCAAGGTTTTTGGTGAAAGCTCTCTTCTGAATTGCTCAGCCACTTTCATTCCTTTCTTATACAAGTTGGCTCCAAACCCTCTACTTCCATGGTGTGTCACCATCATGGTATTTCCTGTTCTTTTGGAAGTTCCAATAAATAAGAAATGATTCCCATCTCCCTGTGTCCCTAGATGTGATCGCGCAGCAGAAATACATTTTTGATCGTTTAAGAAAAAGTTGTTTTCTATTTCTGCTAGTAAATCCATTGGGAATCGGAATTGATCGTCTCTAGAACGTCCTCCAGGACCAAAATGAGTGACACTATGTGCAGCGTCTAATACGGCTTTTGGATCGGCTTTTCCGAAGTCGGTTAACATCACAGAACAACAGATATCTGCACTATGCATTCCAGGATGAATCGCATTTTTTGCCACTGCAACACCTCCCACAGGAATGGTTCCGTTCGGACCTGTTGGACAAGCATCTGGCATGACCGCTCCATCAACTAAGGTCGGAGTTTTCATCAAGGTTTCCATGGAATCAATTACGGTATCTACATTGGTCTTTTCCAACTCGTTTTCTGCTTTGATATTGATGGAAAACTCCACGGAGTTTTCATGCAATTCTATTTCAGGCGGAGACTTAAATTGCTCTAGATATTCCACCATTGCTTCTCCTTCTAACTCATGTTCGTTGATGTATTCAATGGCTTCTTTGAACCATTTTTTAGGCTTGAATCCTAACTCGATTAAGGTATTTCCTGTTATTTTCATAATTTAATTTTTCTTTTTAACGAGCTCCGCTGACCTCTTGGTCTAACGGAGCAATTGCTTGTCTGTTGGTTTTTCATAGCATTTTCCCCACAAACGACACACAAAGGTTTTATTATACTACGCAATTATTCTGCGCACTTAAAAATTAGGCAAAAAAAATTAGCCATTAGGCTAATCACACATTCAAATCTTACTGATTGTTTAAACACCAATGTAAGATTTTTGCGGTGTTTTTGGCATCGTCAACTCCTCGGTGATGTCTTCCTTCTAAAGGAATTCTGAGTTGTTGCAATGCGCGTTTCATTCCAATACCTCGTCTGAGTCTGTTGCAACGCTTGAACTCTTCCTTGACATTGATATGCTGATCTCCGAAAGGAAAATCTACATACTTCTTTTTGCATTCTTCAAGCATTTTGCTACGGTCATACGCACCATAACTTGCCCAAGTATATGCTGATGAATCGTATTCATCAAAAAGAACATCAATGGCATCCTCAAAAGAAATACCTTCTCTTGCCACCATTTCTGGTGTGATGGATGTGAGTTCTGTACAAAATCGACTGATTTTGGAATGTTCAGGAAATACTAGTATTCCCTTCGGATTGGATATTTTCCCTGAGGAGACATCCAATTCGCAAATACCAATTTCAATCACTTCACTGTGATCTCGCTGGTATTGCCCATCTTGTTCCCAGCATGTAGCTTCTAAATCTACTACTAGGATTTTGTTTGTTGTTTTCATCATAATTAAATTTTATTAATAATTGTTTTTGAGCAGATGAAAGTCGACGCACAAAGGATGTTAAAGAACTTGTGCAAAGAATGTAATTTAAGTACGCAATCTTTTTACGCACTTCGAAAATTTTTCTATTTTCAATAAAAATTTCTTCATGGCTATTAATAAGAATGCATTGATCCGATATAAAACCATTGATCAGTGTTTGCAGAATAAATACCGAAAGTGGACCCTCAATGAACTGATAGAAGCATGTTCAGATGCTTTGTATGAATACGAAGGCAGAGAGGTGAATGTGAGTAAGAGGACAGTCCAGTTGGATATTCAAATGATGCGCAGTGATAAATTGGGTTATAATGCACCCATTATCGTTTATGACAAAAAATACTATAAGTATGAGCATGAAGAATATTCGATTACCGATATTCCTTTGAATGAAAGCGACATGAATGTTCTGTCAGAAACTGTAGAAATGTTGAAACAGTTTAAAGATTTCTCATTATTCTCTGAACTGGGAGGAATTATTCACCGTTTGGAAGACAAGGTATATTCTGAAAAGACCAAACGAACAGCCATTATTCATTTGGATAAAAATGAAAACTTAAAAGGACTGCAACATCTAGACACCTTGTATCAAGCCATTCTAAAAAAGATGGTCTTGAAAATTACCTATCAATCTTTCAAGGCAAGACAAGCCTCCGTAATTACGATACATCCTTTCATTTTAAAGGAG
>CAZTFN010000310.1:0-4649 GCA_964612905.1 uncultured Flavobacterium sp.
GCTAGACAATCAAATTCAGATTGCTCACAATGTAGAAGTTGGAAAGAATACAGTGATTGCGGCCCAAACAGGAATCGCAGGATCAACCAAAGTAGGAGAGAATTGTATGATTGGTGGACAGGTTGGAATTTCAGGGCATTTAAACTTAGGAAACAATTTAAAAATTCAAGCACAGTCTGGAATTTCGAAAAACTTGAAAGATGGTGAGGCCGTACAAGGCTCTCCAGCCTTCAATTATCCGGATTGGAATAAATCATACGTGTACTTTAGAAATCTTCCAAAGATGGCAAGTACATTAAACCAAATAGAAAAAGAATTTCGCGCTCAAAAAGTTAGTGATGAGTAAAAAGCAGAAAACAATACAGAACGAAATAAGCTTATCGGGTGTAGGATTGCATACTGGTAACAACGTTACGTTGACATTCAAACCAGCACCAGAAAATCATGGTTTTGCTTTTGTCAGAGTAGATTTAGAAGGGACACCTACCATTGAAGCAAAGGCTGATTATGTTGTGAACACGCAACGTGGAACCAATCTTGAAAAAAATGGTGTATACATTCAAACCTCAGAGCATGTATTAGCAGCTGCAGTTGGATTGGATATAGACAACCTTATTATAGAGATAGACGCTTCAGAGCCTCCAATTATGGATGGTTCATCAAAATTCTTCGTGGAAGCTTTAGAAAAAGCAGGAATCCAAGAATTAGACGCAGAGGCAGAAGAATACATAGTGAAGGAGATCATCTCTTATAAAGATGATGCTACTGGAAGTGAGATTATCTTAATGCCTTCGGATGAGTATCAAGTAACTACGATGGTAGACTTTGGAACCAAGATATTGGGTACGCAGAATGCCAACATGAGCACCATTTCTGAATTCAAAGAAGAAATTGCTGCCGCAAGAACTTTCAGTTTTTTACATGAGATTGAAATGTTGTTGGAAAATGACCTTATCAAAGGAGGTGATTTGAACAATGCCATTGTGTATGTAGATAAGAAGTTGTCTGCCGAGACGATGCAGAAACTAAAGAAGGCGTTCAAAAAAGAAGACATCAAGGTAAAACCGAATGGAATCCTTGACAACCTAAACTTACACTGGGCAAACGAAGCTGCGCGACACAAACTATTGGATGTTGTCGGAGATTTGGCTTTGGTGGGTACCAGAATTAAAGGAAAGGTCATTGCCAACAAACCAGGTCACTTGGTAAACACCAACTTTGCTAAGAAGTTGGCGAAGATCATCAAGTTAGAGAAACGTAATTATGTTCCGGAAGTAGATTTGAATGCAAAACCATTGATGGATGTTGTTCAGATTATGGAAATGCTACCTCACAGACCTCCATTCTTACTCGTGGATAAGATTCTAGAATTGACGGATAAGCACGTTATTGGAATGAAGAATGTGACCATGAACGAACCATTCTTTGTAGGTCACTTCCCAGGTGCACCTGTGATGCCTGGAGTTCTTCAAATTGAAGCGATGGCACAAACAGGAGGAATTTTGGTGCTGAATACTGTACCAGATCCTGAAAACTATTTGACCTACTTACTAAAAATAGATAATGTACGTTATAAGCATCAAGTAGTTCCTGGAGACACCTTGATCTTTAAATTAGATTTGATATCGCCAATCAGACGAGGAATTTGCCAAATGCAGGCACATACCTATGCAAACAGTAAATTAGTTTCAGAAGCTGAAATCATGGCGCAAATCGTGAAAGTAAAATAATTATGAATCAACCTTTAGCATACGTTCATCCACAGGCAAAAATCGCACGAAATGTTGTAATTGAACCTTTTACAACCATTCATGCGAATGTGGAAATTGGATCAGGAACATGGATTGGTTCGAATGTGACCATCATGGAAGGCGCTCGAATTGGGAAGAATTGTAGAATTTTCCCTGGAGCAGTGATTTCCGCGATTCCACAAGATCTAAAGTTTGAAGGTGAAGATTCACTAGCTGTAATTGGAGATAATACGACGATTCGTGAGTGTGTAACTATAAACAGAGGAACCAATGCGCTTGGTGAAACTCGAATTGGTAAAAATGCCTTGATTATGGCAACTGCCCATATTGCGCATGATTGTATCATTGGAGACAATGCTATTGTGGTGAATGGGGTAGCATTGGCTGGACACGTAGTGATTGGAAACCACGCCATCATCGGTGGTTTAGCGGCAGTGCATCAATTCATTCATATTGGAGATCATGCAATGGTTTCGGGTGGAGCTTTGGTGAGAAAAGATGTTCCTCCCTACACAAAAGCAGCAAAAGAACCATTGTCTTATGTAGGAATCAATTCCATTGGTTTGAGACGAAGAGGATTTACCACAGAAAAGATTACAGAAATACAGAATATTTACAGAATACTTTACCAAAAGAACTACAATAATACACAGGCAATTGAGAAGATTGAGGCTGAAATGAAGGCAACTCCCGAAAGAGACGAGATTTTGCAGTTCATTCGAAATTCTCAACGTGGAATTATGAAAGGTTATTGGGGAGGATAATATTAAAAAGATCAATAGTAAAAGAAGCAATAAGTGAAAGGAAAAAGGAAATGATTATGAGTTCAATAAGAGAAACCAGAACCAAGTACTTTAACCCTTTACCTTTAGACTTTTAACCTTACAAACTAAATATGGCAACTACATCAGACATTAAAAAAGGATTGTGCATCAGATACAATCACGATATCTACAAAATCATTGAATTCTTACACGTAAAACCAGGAAAAGGTCCAGCTTTCGTAAGAACAAAACTAAAAAGTGTAACTTCGGGAAAGGTAATCGACAATACATTCTCTGCAGGTCATAAGATTGAAGATGTACGCGTGGAAACTCACAAGTTTCAATACTTGTACAATGATGGTGATACCTATCACTTTATGAATACTGAAGACTATAATCAGATCACATTGCAAAAGAGTTCATTGGATGCTGCTGATTTGATGAAGGAAGGTGAAATTGTAACTGTGTTAATCAATACCGAAGACAACTTACCATTGTCTGTAGATATGCCATCTCACGTAATTCTAGAAGTGACACATACCGAACCAGGTGTGAAAGGAAATACTGCAACCAATGCAACGAAGCCAGCAACAGTGGAAACTGGAGCTAGAGTGAATGTTCCATTGTTTATCAATGAAGGTGACAAGATTAAAATTGAAACCGAGAAAGGAACTTACACAGAAAGAATCAAAGAGTAATTATGTCTACCAAGTCTCTTGATAAGATTAACGAAACCGAACGCGAGTATTGGGATGAGAATAAGTTGGAGCGTTCTAAGATTAAGAAATTAAGAAGACATGCATTCCACTTTTCGTACAAAAGACAAGAGCGAATTCTTGACAAACTAATCCGAAAAACTTTCGAAGGGAAAGAAGTTTTAGAACTTGGTTCTCACGAATGGATTGGCTGGATCAAGGATCGAGTGGTTCCAAAAAAAGTTACCTGTATCAATATCTCTCAAACCGAATTGGATAAAGGAGTTGATCAAGCAGTAGACTTACCATTTGAAACTGAGTTTCATTTGATGGATGCTAATGAATTGACGTTTCCCGACGAAAGTTTCGACGTGGTCTATGGAGGAGCAATTCTTCATCACTTAGACATCGAAAAAACTATGAATCATGTGCATAGAGTCTTGAAGCCAGGAGGTTTTATTCTGTTCTTAGAGCCTATGAACATGAATCCTATCTATCGTGTTTATCGAAAGATGAATCCCAAGGAAAGAACACCAGACGAACATGCGTTGGTAGGTTCTGACTTCAAGATCATTCGTAAAAAGTTTACATTCAAACACGAATTCTTTGATTTTGTTAGTGTGATCTTTGGTTTTATCTCGTTGAAAATATTTGGCGATAAAAATTATGGGAATTTCGTCAACAGAATTGGATATTCAATCGATGTCTTTTTGTCAAAAGTCCCTTTCTTATATGTGCTATTCGCTAGAGTAGTCATTTACGGTCAAAAGAAGTAAAAACACATGAAATTTAAGTCAGCTCAAACCCTAGAACAAATCGCTTCCTTAATTCAAGCTGAGTTTGTGGGTGATGCCAACTTCCAGATTACCGGAATCAATGAGATTCATGTGGTAGAGCCTGGAGACATCGTTTTTGTAGATCATCCAAAATATTACGACAAAGCCTTGAATTCTGCGGCAACAACCATCTTAATCAACAAAGAAGTTGAATGTCCAGAAGGGAAAGCACTGTTAATCTCAGACGATCCGTTTAGAGATTTTAATAAAATCACCAAGCATTTCAATCCATTTATTAGCTCTAAGCAAAGTATTGCAGATTCAGCAATCATTGGAGAGAGAACCATCATTCAGCCCAATGTATTTGTTGGTAATGATGTTGTGATTGGAAAGAATTGCTTGATTTATCCAAACGTCACTATTTATGATGGAACCATCATCGGTGATAATGTAACGATTCACGCAGGAACAGTCTTGGGAGCGGATGCCTTCTATTATAAAAGAAGACCTGAAGGATATGACAAGCTTATTTCCGGTGGAAGAGTGGTGTTGAAAGACAATGTGGATTTAGGTTCAGGATGTACCATCGATAGGGGAGTGACGGGAGATACAACCATTGGTGAAGGAACAAAAATTGACGATCAAGTACATGTCGGTCATGAC
>CAZTFN010000311.1:0-4615 GCA_964612905.1 uncultured Flavobacterium sp.
TAATGGTACGACAGCCTTGAATAGAGCTTCTGGCTTCGCCGTTCAGGGGAAATATGCCTATGTAACTTCCTACTCAGATAACGGAGTGGAAGTGTTGGATATCTCTGACCCTACCAATCCTACCCATGTTGCCGCCATCACTGACAAACTCACTCCTATAAACCACACCACCGTAAATAGAACTAACGTCTTTTTTGATGGGTGGGTTAAAAATGTTTTCTCTTCCATAGCTTTTTCTTATTTCAATACCCATTCTCCTTTTTCAATCAATGGAATCGCTTGCTTGTATTTCACAACTTTTTCCTCGCCGCTCATTACGTTTTTGATTGTCACACGTTCATTTCTACCAATCTTTGGTTGCTCTCGTACAATCGTCTCTACAGGAGTTTGTTGTTGCTGACGTGAATTGGCAATTGCTTGCTGAGTTGAATTTTGAACTTCGTCTTTTTGTAAGTTCAATTTCTCTCTTTTCTCCTGACGCGCTTCAGAGATTTGTGTTTGCTCTCTATTTGGTAATTCACCTTTGAATAAGAAGGATAATACTTCTCTATTGACTTTATCAATAGTCACTTTGAACAATTCAAAAGCTTCAAACTTGTAGATCAACAATGGGTCTTTTTGCTCATAAGAAGCATTTTGTACAGAATGCTTTAAGTCATCCATTTTACGCAAGTGATCTTTCCAGTTCTCATCAATAATGGCCAACGTAATGTTCTTCTCAAAATCTTTTGCCAATGATTTTCCTTGCGTCTCATATGCTTCTTTCAAATTGGTGGCAACTTGCAACTGTTTTACTCCATCAGTGAAAGGCACTACAATACGTTCATATCGATCTCCCTCATTTTCGTACACATTCTTAATCACAGGATAGGTGAGTGCAGCGTTGCGCTCCGCCTTCTCCTTGTAGTGCGTCGTAATGATATCGTATAGTTTTTCAGTCAACTCTTGCTCAGTCATCGACTCGAACTCCTCTTCACTAAACGGTGAGGTCATGGAGGTAAATCGAATCAATTCGAATTCAAAGTTTTGGAAATCCTTGTTGGCTTTATTTTCATCGATGATCGACTGACAAGTGTCATAAATCATATTCGCCACATCGATCTGCAATCTTTTTCCATCTAAAGCATTTCGTCTTCTTTTGTAAATAAACTCTCGCTGTGAGTTCATGATATCATCATACTCTAGCAATCGCTTACGAATTCCGAAGTTGTTCTCTTCCACTTTCTTTTGCGCTCTTTCAATGGATTTGGTAATCATAGAATGTTGAATCACTTCACCTTCTTTTAATCCCATTCTATCCATCATTCTCGCAATTCGATCTGAACCAAACAGACGCATCAAGTTATCGTCCAAGGCCACATAGAATTGAGAAGAACCAACATCTCCCTGACGTCCAGCACGACCTCTTAACTGACGGTCTACACGACGAGAATCATGTCTTTCTGTACCAATGATGGCCAATCCTCCCGAAGCTTTTACTTCATCAGATAGTTTGATATCGGTACCACGACCTGCCATGTTCGTTGCAATAGTCACCTGACCAGGTTTTCCGGCTTCAGCAACAACGTCTGCTTCACGTTTGTGTAATTTTGCGTTCAGAATGTTGTGCTCAATCTTACGCATTTTCAACATTCGTCCTAGCAATTCTGAAATTTCAACAGAGGTAGTTCCTACCAATACAGGTCTACCATCGTTTACCAATTTCACAATGTCATCAATAACTGCGTTGTATTTTTCTCTGGTTGTTTTGTACACCAAATCTTGCATGTCATCACGAGCAATAGGTTTGTTGGTTGGGATTTCTACCACATCCAACTTGTAAATTTCCCAGAATTCGCCTGCTTCAGTAATGGCAGTACCTGTCATTCCAGATAGTTTACGATACATTCTAAAGTAGTTCTGAAGTGTCACAGTTGCAAAGGTCTGCGTAGCATCTTCAATCTTTACATTCTCTTTTGCTTCAATGGCTTGGTGCAATCCATCAGAGTAACGACGACCGTCCATAATACGACCTGTTTGCTCATCAACAATCATCACCTTATTGTCAATCACCACATACTCAACATCTTTTTCAAACAAGCTAAATGCTTTTAAGAGTTGATTCATGGTGTGAATACGTTCACTTTTTACGTTGAAATCTTTGTATAAGCTTTCTTTTAATTCTGCTTTCTTTTCTGGAGCATCTTCACTTTCATCAATGGCACCAATCTCAACTCCCATATCTGGTAAAACGAAGAAGTTATCGTCGTTGGTTTTTGTTGATAAGTGAGCAATCCCTTTATCGGTTAAGTCAATCGAGTTGTTTTTCTCTTCGATGACATACCATAGTTCTGCATCAATCTCTGGCATTAACTTGTTGTTATCTGCCATGTAGGTATTTTCTGTTTTCTGAAGCAATTGTTTTACTCCTTCTTGAGATAAGAATTTGATCAGTGCTTTGTTCTTAGGAATTCCTCGGTAAACTCTTAGCAATAAGAATCCACCATCCTTGGTGTTTCCTTCAGCGATTAATTTTTTCGCTTCTGCCAAAACTCCTACCAAATATTTATTCTGAAGAGAAACCAAGTCATTTACCAAAGGTTTCAATTCGTTGAATTCATGTCTATCCCCTTGTGGAACTGGACCAGAAATGATCAATGGAGTTCTTGCATCATCAATTAATACAGAATCCACCTCATCAATAATGGCATAGTTTGGAGCTCTTTGTACCAAATCTTCTTTAGAGCTGGCCATATTATCACGTAGATAATCGAATCCAAACTCGTTGTTGGTTCCGTAGGTAATATCGGCGTTGTATGCTTTTCTTCGAGCCTCAGAGTTAGGCTGGTGATAATCGATACAGTCTGTACTTAATCCATGAAATTCGAAAATAGGAGCCATCCATGCACGGTCACGTTTTGCCAAGTAGTCGTTTACAGTAACTACATGAACACCATTACCAGTCAATGCGTTTAAGTACACAGGAAGTGTGGATACCAGAGTTTTT
Source organism: uncultured Flavobacterium sp. (assembly GCA_964612905.1). Classification (GTDB taxonomy): domain Bacteria; phylum Bacteroidota; class Bacteroidia; order Flavobacteriales; family Flavobacteriaceae; genus Polaribacter. Next base: position 2,987 of record CAZTFN010000311.1, read on the forward strand.
CCTTCCCCAGTCATCATCTCTGCAATTTTTCCTTGGTGAAGTACAGATCCACCAATCAATTGCACATCATAATGAATCATATCCCAAACCACAGGTTTTCCTGCAGCGTCCCAAGAGTTTTGCCAATAAGCTTTGTCTCCTTCCAAAGAAACGTGTTCATGAACTCCAGACAATTCTCTGTCGAATGGAGTGGCAGTCACTTCAATTTCTTGATTTTCAACAAAACGCTTGGCTGTTTCTTTCACAACAGCAAAAGCCTCTGGCATAATTTCTTCTAAGACAACTTCTGAAGCTTCATACGCTTCATCTTTTAGCTTGTCGATCTCAGTGAAGATATCTTCCTGTCGGTCGATCTCTGCTTCAAGAGCTTCCTGTTCTAGTTGTTCAATTTGATCAAGGAACGTCTTGGTGGCGTCGTTGATCTTTTGTTTGAATTCAACCGTCTTATTTCTAAGCTCGTCGTTAGAAAGTCCAGCTAATGATGATTCAAAAGCTTGAACCTTCTGTACAATAGGTTGTAATATTTTTAGGTCTTTTTGTTGTTTGTCACCAACAAATAGTTTGATTACTGAATTTAAGATACTCATTTATCGTATGTTTTTCCTTCATTCTTCTCGAATTCAGGGATTCAAAAATAAACAAAAAAAAAGCCTCTTAAGAGACTTTCTGATATGTTTGATTTGGTTTTTTAATATTCATCTTCGTTCCAAAGATAATCCTCTTCGGTCGGATAGTCTGGCCAGATTTCAATGATTGAATCGTACGCGTCCCCTTCATCTTCAATTTCTTGTAGATTCTCCGCAACTTCTAATGGAGCTCCTGTTCTGATAGCGTAATCTATCAACTCATCTTTTGTTGCTGGCCATGGTGCATCTGCTAAATAGGATGCTAATTCTAGAGTCCAATACATTTCTCTTCTGTTTTTCTGCAAAAATAATTTTTTTACTCAAAAAGTCAAGTTTTTTATTAGAAATAAAAGCAATAAAAAAAGAACTTATTAAAATTTCTCAGGAATCCATTTGATTTCCTCAGCTGATAAGTCTTGCGACAACTTTCGTGCCAGCACAAAAAGATAGTCAGAAAGTCGGTTTAGATACTTCAAAACATCCGGATTTACGGTCGTTTCTTCATCCAATAATACAGACAAACGCTCAGCACGTCTACAAACGCATCGTGCTATATGACAGAATGACACCGTTTGGTGTCCGCCAGGAAGAATGAAGTGCGTCATTTGTGGAAGTTGTGTGTTCATGAAATCAATTTCATCTTCCAAAAACTGAATGGATGTTTGCGTAATTTTAGGAATATTCAAGCGCTCTTTTCCACTCTTCAAGGTTTCCTTTTCTGGCGGAGTGGCCAACATGGCTCCAAGCGTAAACAGTTCTGTTTGAATTTTCGTCAATGCTTTCTTAGAAGCTTCGTCAATATCTTGATCTCGAATCAATCCAATGTGTGAATTCAATTCATCCACAGTTCCATAAGATTCAATTCTAATATGGTGCTTTGGAACTCGGGTTCCACCAAATAAAGCCGTCGTTCCTTTATCTCCAGTCTTTGTGTATATCTTCATCTATCTCAATAATTTAATAATTGAATGAGGGAATAATTAAATTAGCCTTTAGCCTTTAG
>CAZTFN010000312.1:0-4608 GCA_964612905.1 uncultured Flavobacterium sp.
GCAAAACTTCAAAAAAATGAACAAGAAAAAAATCAGAAAAGTTATCAGACCCCTGTCAGGTATTATGGCATCACTCATCCTTTTTATGTCGTGCGAACAGTATGATCAGGATTTAAGTCTTCAAACACAAGTCTTTGACTATAGTGCCTTTGGTAAATATCAAAGTACAGATATTCAAAATATTCTTCAATCTATCACAGAGAAATTAAAGAGCAATTCGGACACCTATCATACCAATAGTAAAATACTGGAATCGGTAAATCGTGAACAGGGAACTAATATGGATCTCCCTGAGGGGTTTTTAAACCTTTCTTTAGAAATGGAAGCATGGGAAATTTATGATCAATCTTTGAAAAAAGGTTGGTTAACTCAGAATGAAGTATCGCTATATGAAGAATTCTCTACCGATATTCAAGGTAAAGGATTGGATTCTGCTATCAGAGATTATGAAAACAAAATATTATCTCTTAACTTGCCTAGTGAGGAATTTGCAAAACACAATGCATTTCTAAATATTATTAAAACAGTTGACTATGAAAACCCAGATGTATTCAAAGTTGATTCGCAAGGTCGATCTCCTTGGAGATGCGCATTAGCCTTAGTAGCTATGACGGCGGCAATTGCCAGTGTGGCTAGTTGTATAACAGTTGCAGCCTGTGTTGTAGCAGCAGCCTTAATTATAAATGCAGGTTATGCAGTAGCTGACCACTGTGGCACCCTTGTTCAATCGGATACTATAGCCTATGTATAAAATATTTTAGTATGTGGAAACCATCAAAAAAAGTACTGTTTATTATCACCGTTGTTCTATTAGCCATTACTGGATTTTTATACCAACAGGTGGATTGGGTTTCAGTTTCAAAAGGAAACCGAATTGTCAAAGAGTTGCATTTACCAACCTTATTCTTATGTTTAGGAATATACTATTTATGGATGTACATTCTCAAGGTAAAAACTCAAAAATAACAATGAAATCATCTTTGGAGGCTTTTCTAATTAAAACGGAATTGCCTCCATGTTACTTTTATCAAACTCATAATCAACTAAGCGATACTTTACTGGCAAATGGCCGAAGGTCTGGCTCATGAATTTTTGCTTTAGCTTCTGGAGAACGAAAGACATCCCAACTATAATGCTTCCCAATTTCTGCTTTAAAGTCCCTTAATAAATGAGGAAACTCGAGCATCAGATCTGGGAAGGTCTCACTCTTGCCTTCGTGTATATAATGATTCATGATTTGTAAAGAGGCATAGGTTACCGTAGCATTAAACTTCATGGTAGCTCCATACTTGATGGCAAAATCATAAATCTGGGTGCACATATTTTCGATCGATTGCTCCAATCCATATTTCGTCAAATGGATATAGGCGAGTCGCAAATGAGCTTCATGAGAAAAGTAGAGTGGAGGGAATTTATTCTCTCTAAATTTCTGCTCATACACTTCGTCAGAAAACCGATAATGTTTTTCCATTTAACTCGGCAACTTTTTGCTTAGAGTTCCATAAATAAAAGCTCCAATAACTGCTGAAAGAAGCACGATTAAAATCGCCGCAGCACCATGACCAATCAAAACAAACATGGGTCCAGGGCATGCTCCAACTAGGGCCCAACCCAATCCGAAAATACTTCCTCCAACAAAGGTTCTGATGAATCCTTTTTTCTTGGGTTTTATATTGATTTGGTTTCCTTGAAAGTCTTTGATAATTCCTCTTTTGAACAATTGCATCAAAACAATACCTATGGCCACTGCAGATCCAATCACTCCATACATATGAAAAGATTGAAACTTGAACATTTCATAAATACGATACCAAGAAACTACCTCAGACTTGCTCAAAATGATTCCGAATAAAATTCCAACGAATAAAAATTTGATATACTTCATAGCTTAAAAGATTAAAGGAAAAATAAACCAAGTCATTAACAATCCTCCCGCAAAAAATCCGATTGTCGCGATGAGAGAAGGTAATTGTAAACTGCTCAATCCAGTAATAGCATGCCCCGAAGTACAACCACTTGCATATCGAGTTCCGAAACCAATAAACAATCCCGCAACCACTAAAATTGCGATTCCTTTCAGAGATAGTAAGTTCTCTGTGCTAAATATCTCCGCTGGCAAATACGCATCGCCTGCATTGGCAAATCCAAGGTCTGCCAACTCCTGCACCGTTACAGGATTCAAATTGATTGCTTGGCTTGGCATTAAATAATTGAAAGAAATGAATCCTCCAATCACAATTCCCAGAACAAAAACCAAACTCCAAGTTCTGGCTTTCCAATCGGTTTTAAAATAATCGACAAATTTGCCTGCACCTCCGATGGTACAAAAGGTTTCTAAGTTGGTAGAAACCCCAAAGCTTCTTCCAAAATAGAAGAGTAAAAACAGTACAAAGGCAATTGCAGGTCCTGCAACATACCAAGGCCAAGGTTGTGTAATTATTTCCATTAGTTGTTTAATTTTTCATTTATGTATTCTAAGATCTTTTTCGTAGCCCCTTTGTGTTGTTGAATATAATTTCGATTGATTTCTCCTGTATTTTTTCTGTAGTCTTTATCTGTTTTCAATTGATGAAAAACTTCAGTGAATTCTTCTTGGTTGTTCACAGAAATACAACCTCTTAAATCAACAAGATCCACCGCTTCTTTGAACTTACTGAATTCTGGTCCAATAATAATTGGAACTCCAAATGTAGCTGGCTCCAGAATATTATGCAATCCTGTCTTAAAAGCTCCTCCCACATAAACAGCATCTGCATAGGAATATATCTTGGTCAATAAACCGATGGTATCAACAATGAACACGTCATAATCAGAAAGTGTCTTTGTGTCTTTTTCTGAAAATAAAACTACTTTCTTTTGAATGGATTCTTTTAATGCAGCAATTGCCTTAGAATTCATATTGTGTGGAGCGATTACAAACTTCTCCTCTTGAGAACTAGTATTAATGTAATTCACCAATAGTTTTTCTCCTTCAGGCCAAGTACTTCCCCCAATCACAGTATATTGATCATTGATAAACTCTTCAATAAAATCGAGTGAATTGTCTTGTTCTAAAATTCTCGCCACACGGTCAAAACGTGTATCTCCACTTACGGAAGCGTTTGTTAAGTTGATAGATTCCAATAATTTTTGTGAGGCCTCGTCTTGTAAGAAGAAATGATCAAATGCCTCTAGATTTTTTCGCATCCAGCCTCCATAAGATTTAAAGAACTGTTGCGTATTTCTGAATATTCCCGATACCAAAATTGTTGTAATCTCCTGCTCTTTCAGCTCATTCAATACATTTGGCCAGAACTCATATTTCACCATGATGGCCAACTCAGGATTTGTCAACTTCAAAAACTTTCGGACTCTTCCTTTGGTATCAAAAGGCAGGTAACAAACAACATCTGCCAGTTCATAATCCTTCCTAATTTCATATCCAGAAGGAGAAAAGAAAGTAACCACAATCTTGTAAGCTGAGTATCGCTGTTTTAATCCTTCAATAATAGGTCTCGCTTGTTCAAACTCACCGAGTGAAGCAGCATGAATCCATATAACTTTATCATCTTCTTGAAGAACATAAAGTTGGTCGAAGGTCTTTTTTCTTCCTTTGACAAATAAGCCGATCTTTTTATTGAAGATTCCATATACCGAAAGAATGGAATAGGTGATATGAGCAGCAAAATTGTACAACGAGTTCATCGGCATAAAAGTACTAAAAAGAGTCACAAAAAAACCCTGACAATTTCTGTCAGGGTTCTTACTCTTTATCGATTTGTTTCTTAAGCTTCAAATGGAACTATAGAAACATATGATTTGTTGTCTTTTTTCTTCTTGAACTCAACAGTTCCATCTACTTTAGCGTGTAACGTGTGGTCTTTCCCCATGTATACGTTTTCACCTGGATAGTGTTGCGTTCCTCTTTGACGAACGATGATGTTCCCAGCGATTGCTAGTTGTCCTCCAAAGATTTTTACTCCTAGTCGTTTCGATTCTGATTCTCTACCGTTCTTCGAACTACCAACTCCTTTTTTATGTGCCATCTCTTTATGGTTTTAAAATTGAAATTTAGATTAGCTTAATGCTTCAATTAGTTCCGCTTTCTTCATAGAAGTGTATCCTGTGATACCTTTCTCTTTAGCTAACGCTTTTAATTGTGCAACAGTCATAGAACTTAAATCGTTAGATGCTGTTTCTTTTACCTCAGCTTTTGGAGCTTTTTTCACTGCTTTTTCTTCCTTTTTAGGAGCAGCTGCTTTTTTAGCTGTTGCTTTCTTGGCACCTGAAGCAGCGATACTTTCAATTTGAATTTCGCTTAAATACTGACGGTGTCCATTTTTCTTTCTGTAACCTTTTCTTCTTTTCTTCTTGAAAACGATTACTTTATCACCTTTTAAGTGACCTAGAATCTTAGCCGTTACTGCGGCTCCTTCTATAGCTGGGGCGCCAATCGTTACATTACCACCATCTTCTACAAGCATTACTTTGTCGAAAGTTACTTTTGAACCTTCTTTTTCTTGCAAACGGTGAACGTATACTTTTTGGTCTTTTGCTACTTTAAACTGCTGCCCTGCTATCTCTACAATTGCGTACATAGTCTATGTTTATATTAGCTTTTACGTTTTA
>CAZTFN010000313.1:0-4593 GCA_964612905.1 uncultured Flavobacterium sp.
GAAAGATGCACCAGGAGTTGATTTAGTGATTCAGAATTGCACCAATTGTCATTCAGCAAAATTGGTTACCCAAAACAGAATGAGCAAAGAGCGCTGGAACGCCACGATTCGTTGGATGCAAAAAACACAAAACCTTTGGGAACTGGGAGAAAAGCAGGAAATTATCGTTGATTATTTAGTCGCGAACTATCCAGTAGAAGAGAAAGGAAGAAGAGCCTCACTTGCCGATATTGAATGGTACAAATTGAAATAAATCGTTTGATTTCCAAAGATTACTTTGTAGGTATTTGTTTATTACTGTTGATGTTTTCTTGTCAAGAGAAAAAGAGTGATGTTTCCGTTGAAAAAAGAAACTACCTCATTGAGTTTGATGAATTTGAAGAAATTGCGAAGAATTCTAATGCAAAGATCATAGATTTTAGAAAGCCTGAAGAGTACCAACAAGATCATATCATTGAAGCTATAAATATATGGCGACCAGAAATTAGGAGTACCTCGTATCCTTACAGTGGAATGATGGCAAGCAGAGAAGAGGTGGAGTTGTTATTTAGAAGAAAAGGGATTAACAATAATGACCTATTAATTGTTTATGATGACAAAGGTTTGTGCGACGCTGCAAGACTATGGTGGATATTGCAGGTTTATGGATATCACAACATCCGGATGTTAAACGGATCCTATTCGACTTGGAAAGCGACTCACGATGTGTCATCAGAAATATTAGCTACGAAAACCTCTGATTTTAGTTTTCAAGAAAAACCCTCATATGCATTACATATTTCAAAAGAAGAGGTGAAAAAGGCTTTGAACAAAAAACTTATCCTTGACACTCGAACCGAAGATGAATTCTCTGGAAAGCGACAAAAGAAAGGAGCTTATAAAGCTGGGCATATTCCCAGCGCCTTTCAAATGGATTGGGCACACGCAATCAATTATCACGGAGATAAAAGATTCAAGTCTATTGAAGAATTGCGAGAAATTTATAAAGAAGTTCTATCACATCAAGAGGATACAGTTATTACCTATTGCCAAAGTGGAACTAGATCCGCACATACCACGTTCGTATTAACTCAACTGCTGGGAATGAAGAATGTGAAAAATTATGATGGTTCATGGATAGAATGGAGCTATTTCAACGACTTACCTTTTGAAAAGGATACGATAACCATTATCTTTGAGTAAATTATGAAGGAATACTTAGATGCATTTGTAAATGCCTTTTTAGGTAATGTAGATTGGATATGGAGGTCAATAATTTTTGAAGTTCCTTGGTATACGAACTACTTCTGGGGACTGATTGCCATTTCTTTGGTGGTATGGGGATTGGAAATCGCATTCCCTTGGAGGAAAAATCAATCCATTTTTAGAAAAGATTTCTGGCTGGATGGATTCTACATGTTTTTTAACTTCTTTATTTTCTCCATTGTTATTGCTGGTTTTTACAAAATATTAGAATTAACTTTTACAAAAGTTGGTTTGGAAAGCACCAGTTTGGGGTTAATTGATATGAGTTCATTACCTGGATGGGTACAGCTTATTATTTTCTTTATTCTGCTTGATTTCGTTCAATGGTTTACCCATGTTCTGTTGCATAAATATTCCTTTTTATGGCAATTTCATAAAGTACATCATAGCGTGAAAGAAATGGGTTTTGCAGCACATTTACGTTACCACTGGATGGAAAATGTTTTGTACAAGCCTTTAAAAACTCTGGGAGTAATGCTCCTTGGAGGTTTTGAACCAGAACAAGCCTATATTGTTCATTTTATCAGTATTTCTATTGGTCATTTCAATCATGCCAATATTAAAATTACCTGGGGCGTTTTCAAATATTTCTTCAACAACCCTGTGATGCACTTGTATCATCACGCCTACACGTTGCCAGAAGGAAGGTTTGGTGTAAACTTTGGGATTAGTTTAAGTCTTTGGGATTATATCTTTAAAACAAACTATGTTCCTGAGGATAGTGGAACTATAGAAATTGGTTTTAAAGGTGATGATCAGTTTCCACAAAGTTTTATTGGTCAGAATACTTATGGATTTAGGAAAGAATCTTAAGTCTATTCTTTGACAATCTTTTTAACCACAATTTGCCCTGAGGCGAATTGAATTCGGACAAAATAAACTCCATTTTTCAAATTAGAAAGGTCTATCATTTCAGAATCCTTGAAGGAAAGGCTTTCTTTCCCTAAAAGGTTGTACAGTTGAATTGATTTAATTTCAAGAGGATTGGACTTTTGAAGAATCTGAAAAGAATTTTCAACTGGATTTGGAGCGATGTCTACTTGGTTGGATAAAACAACATCATTGGTTGAAAGGAGAGAAAAAATCTCCGAAGTAAACTCATAAAGTTTTTGTGGAAATTCGATGGTGGTTCCACCAACGTCAATGGAAGAAAATTCACGTGTGATGAAACACTTGAAACCAAGATCAAAATAACCAATGGCTTCAACCTGACTTCCCTGTTCTAGAAAAGCGGTTCCAACCAAATCAATTCGATAAGGGTCTCCACCAAAAAAATCGAAACCAGGAGGTCTATTTTCACTTACAAAAACTAAAAACGGTGTAGCAGTGGTGTCATATCCACTCAACATAATGCGATCGCCGTCAAAGCTTGCGCCTGTAATCAATCCTTGCGAATTGTAAGCGCTTTCTTTATGAGCAATATGAGTGCCAATTGTTTTGGGAATAACATAAGCATTTGTATGAAGGTCTATCCAATTTTTAGTAAATATGACAATGTTGTTGCCAGTGATTCCAATGGCCTCGGCATCAAAGTTTGTATTGTTGGGTTGAGAGGTGAAATCCGTTTGATCTTCATAAGTAAAAGAAATGGTTTCGGCATTGACACTGTTAGAAGCAAGATAATCCGACTTTGAAATTCTGTAGATCTTTAAATCTTGACGATTCCCATTGTTGTTTCCAATATCAGCAATGTATATGTAATTTTCATCCTGAGCAATATCTTCCCAGTCAACATTCGTCACATTATTTAAGGTGATGGTTCTAACAATATTACCTGAGAGTGTGTCAATTTCATAAAGATTTGGTTGATTACCACTATCATTATGGGTTATGACTCTATTGTTATAAAATACAAGACCTGAGGTCTCTTTAATAGCCTCGGGGAGTGTGAATTTTTCAGTAAGAAAATTTTCCTGACCATTGGAAAGGTGAACGAAAAGAAAGCAAAATAGAGTTAATATAATTCGAATGAATCGCATAACATTTAACAGCATTTTTTTGTTGTCTATCAAATATAATTATTTTTCAAGGTATCCGTTTCAATATGATAAAGGTTTGCGATATTTTAATACTTTAGCATAAAGAAAAAAGCTAGATGAATTACCTCGAACACATAGGTAAATATTTCATAATGTTGGGTCAAGTTTTCAAAAGACCCCAGAAAGGTAGAGTGTTTCGAGATGCTTTGGCAAGAGAATTGGATGAACTCGGACTAAAGTCGTTGGGAATCATCATTTTTATCTCATTCTTCATTGGAGGTGTTATTGCATTGCAAACAGCACTAAATATAGAAAGTCCATTTATTCCTAAATTTTTGATTGGATTTGCAACCAAGAGATCGGTAATTCTAGAATTTGCACCCACATTTTGTTCTATTATTCTAGCTGGAAAAGTAGGATCCTATATTACATCGAGTATTGGAACCATGCGAGTAACGGAGCAAATTGATGCCTTAGAGGTAATGGGGATTAATTCTTTGAATCACTTGGTGTTTCCTAAAGTATTGGCTACGGTATTGTTTTATCCTTTTCTCATTGTGCTATCTATGTTTTTAGGAATTTTTGGAGGATATGTAGCAGGATTTACATCAGGAATGTTTTCAGATGTGGATTTCCTCTATGGAATCAAACAAGACTTTAACCCATTTTTAATCCAATATGCTATCATCAAAACATTGGTATTTGCATTTATCATAGCTACAGTGCCTTCTTATCATGGATATTATGTAAAGGGAGGTTCTATTGCTGTGGGTAAAGCCAGCACGCAATCCGTAGTTTGGACCATTATCATTATTGTGATTGCCAATTATTTCTTAACTCAAATGCTGTTGACCTAATGATAGAAGTAAAGAATTTACATAAAGGGTTTGGAGATGTACAAGTACTGAAAGGGATTAGTACTTCATTTGAAGCAGGAAAAACGAACCTTATCATTGGGCAGAGTGGTTCTGGAAAGACGGTATTTTTAAAGTCGTTGATTGGATTGCATGTTCCTGAAGAAGGGACCATTGCTTTTGACGGGAGAATCAATACCGAATTTACGACTGAGGAGAAACGACAATGGCGACAAGAAATTGGCATGGTGTTTCAAGGAAGTGCATTGTTTGATTCACAGACCGTTGAGGAAAATGTGATCTTTCCGCTAAAAATGTTTACCAAACAATCTGACGAGGAGATGTTAGAACGGGTGAACTTTGTTTTGAAAAGAGTGAACTTAGAAAATTCAAATGCAAAATTCCCTGCCGAATTATCTGGAGGAATGCAGAAGAGAGTTGCCATTGCCCGAGCAATTGTGATGAATCCAAAATACCTTTTTTGTGATGAGCCCAATTCTGGTCTAGATCCTAAT
>CAZTFN010000314.1:0-4589 GCA_964612905.1 uncultured Flavobacterium sp.
GAATGTGATGATGGTGTGCCTGGAGACGATCCAAATCAACCTGGAATCGTAGAAACTTTTGATCTCAATAGTCTAATTCCTGGAATCTTAGGAACAGGTCAAGATGAAGATGATTTCACAGTAACCTTCCACTTCTCACAAGCAGAAGCGCAAGACGGTTCAAATCCACTACCAACACCTTATACAAACGTAGTTCCCTTTGAACAAGATATTTACGTTAGAGTAGTCAACGATGACACAGGTTGTATCAACGACGACTTTACATTTAAAATCTTCGTAAAACCATTACCTACCTTCGAGGTAACAACTCCTCAAATTGTATGTTTGAATGGTCCTGAACTCACCCTTAGTGTTGAGAATCCACTGACGATCTACGATTATACGTGGATCACACCTTCAGGGGAAACCATTGTGGGAACTTCTCAAATTACCATTTCCAGTGGTGAGGGGATTTATAGAGTCATTGCAAGCACAACAGACAATGCTGATGTTGTTTGTTCCTATGAACAAGAAATCTTTGTACAAGAATCCATCATTGCAAATCTCACCGAAGCCAGTGTGAATATTGAAGATGAATCAGATAGCAACACCATTACCATCGATCCTACCAATCTTGGAATTGGCGACTATGAGTATGCTCTGTTAGATGAAGAAGACAACTTTATCAGAATTTACCAAGACGATCCTGTATTTGACAATCTTCCCGGTGGCATCTATACTATTTTAGCAAGAGATAAAAATGGATGTGGTGTGGCAAGTCTGCAAGTTCCTGTGGTAGAATATCCTAAATTCTTCACTCCTAATAACGACGGAGTAAATGATACGTGGGCTATTAAGGGTGCCAACTCCACCTTCTTCCCAGGATCAGAGGTAAATGTTTTCAATAGGTTTGGAAAACTCGTTGCTCGGATTGATATTGACAATCCTGGTTGGGATGGAACCTTCAATGGAAAAGTACTCCCTTCAGATGATTACTGGTTCTCTGTCAAGCTTTTTGATAGAGATGGAAACCCAGTAAAAGGAATGACTGGAAACCTATCACTATTAAGAAAGTAGAAAGCATCCCCATTTATAGTTACGTATTTCCCGTGATTTAGGGAGAACAAAATTTCATGGTTTTTGGGAATTGACAGAAGTAGTCCATTCGGCTAACTTCGTAGATGTCATGAGAAATAGTCCCCCTATATATTTCCGTGCACTTCTTTTTTGTCTCCTATTATCAGCAGTTGCATCTGGGCAATTAAGCAAGAAGCACTTCATTCCACCTCTTACATACGCAGAGTTTGGAAATGCCATCCCACAAGATCAATACATTTACATATCAACACCTAATAACTTAGATGTTGCTTACACCATTACTCCCATAGGTCAGCCTGCTGGGAGCACTATCACCGGAACAGTAACCAACAATAATCCTGACGAAATATTCATCGGAAATGGAGCAGGGCAACTTTTCCAGCCATCTCCAGAAACAAGTACAGTAGTTACCGATAGAGGATTCATTATTGATGCAGAAGACGTAATCTACGTTTCAGTCCGTATGCGAGCAGGAAATAATGCTCAAGCAGGCGCCTTGGTAAGTAAAGGTGGAGCAGCCCTAGGAACGGTCTTTCGTGCTGGTTCATATACCAATGAAAACCCTCAGAATAATTACTTGAATTTTTTCTCATTGATGGCTACCGAGGACAATACCACGGTAACCATTGATGATTTACCTACAGGAGTTGCCATTAGTAACTACACAGGAACCTTCCCTATTGTAGTTAACTTAAATGAAGGAGAAAGCTATGTTGTTGCTACAAATAGTAATGTAAACGTAATCAATAGAGATGGTCTTATTGGTACACTCATAGAATCTGACAAGCCTATTGTCATGAATTCAGGCTCTGCCAATGGAAGCTTTCATAACGGAAATGGCCGTGATTACGGAATTGATCAAATTGTAGATTTCTCAAGTGTTGGGGACGAATACATTTTTGTACGAGGCGACGGTAGCGATAATTTTGAAAATATTTTGATTGTCGCTCATGAAGACAACACTGATATATTTATCAATGGTAATGGTGCACCTACATCAACCATCAATGCTGGAGAATATTACCTAATAGAAGGTAATGAATACAATTCCAACGGAAACATGTATGTACAAACCTCTAAAAATGTATTTGCATATCAAGGTGTTGGAGGAAATGGGAATCAAGAACCCAATCAGGGAATGTTCTTTGTACCTCCATTGAGCTGTAACAATCGTGGTGATTTAAAAAGTATCGCTGACATCCAAAATATTGGGAATCGCGTGTATATCGGTGGAATCACAATTGTTACCAATAAAGGTTCTGATGTTGAAATCAATGGACTCCCTATTGCAAGTTTTAGCCCGCAAGGACCTTTTGATGTTGATGGAAATCCAGAGTATGTAACCTATAAAGTTCTCGGCCTGAATGATAATGTTTCTGTAGTGAGCACCGGCGAATTGTATTGTGCCTATTTTAATTTTAACGGCGATGCAACCTCAGGCAGTTTCTATTCAGGCTTTCCTTCACCACCCGAGATCGATTTTAATCTGGATATCACAGCTGCGGGAAACTGTATTCCGAACATTACATTAGAAGCTTTTGGTATTGATGTTTTTGATTCCATTGAATGGTACTACGACGATGGTACTGGGTTTGTGGGGCTAGGAGAAACAAATATTTCTTACAAGCCTACCTTACCTGGAGGCTACAAATTGGTTGGAACAATTACGTGTTCAGGGCTTACCTTCGATTCGGCTTCCGTTCAAGTAAGCATTTGTCCTGGTGACTTCGACGGAGACAATATCATAGACAATGTAGATGTTGATATTGATAACGATGGTGTCCTTAATTGTGATGAATCACTAGGTGATGTACGACTAGACCTTATGGATTCTTCATTACCAGAACTTATTTTTCAAGATGGAACTATCAATAATAGTTTTGCCGATGGAGCAGTAACATCAAGTAGTAGCTCTGGAAACACTACTGATTTTACTTCTGACAGTGACGGAAACTTTACAACAACACTCGGTAGCGCTATCAATGCAAGTATCGAATACAGAATGAACTTCCAAGAGGATGTAAACATCGAATTTCGCGAACGAACAGGTTATAACCATACAAGCACTTCAGGTGAAGTCTTCAGTATAATTATCGGTCCTTCCATACAGAATATTACATTGCTTGATCCAGACAACACCATTTTAGTAGATACTGATTTTGATGGGATCTTCGAAGCAGGAGTCGACAATTTCTCTACCTCAGAAATCCGATTTCAGTACAACCCAACTCCCAATGGAACCACTCCATTTCGATTTGTAGCTAGTCAAATTGATTATGTCATTTTCAGACATCAATTGAGCAATACCACAGAACAATCCTCTTTTGAAGGGTTCTTTAGGTTGACCTGTTTTACAAAAGATTCCGATGGTGACGGTAGTGCAGATGCCTTCGACCTTGACAATGATAATGATGGAATTCCTGATCTATTAGAAGCATCAGGAAGGATTATTTCCTTGAGCAACTCCGATTCGGATGCTGATGGACTTGATGATGTTTTTAATAATATGGGAGTCATTCCTGCCGATACAGATGTTGATGGAATTCCTGATTATCTTGATTTGGACAGTGACAACGATGGAATCTTTGATCTTTTTGAAGCCGCGCATAACCTCTCCGACTCAGATTTGAACGGAGTCATCGACAATGCAGAAACCACCTCTGGGTTTAACGGCTTGGTAGATGATTTAGAAACAGGTCCCGATAGTTATATTCTAAACTATGTGGTGGCCAACACAGACAATGATAATTTTATCAATGCTACCGAATTGGATAGCGATAATGATGGCTGTCTCGACGTTTTAGAAGCTGGATTTTCCGACGGTGATGACGATGGATATTTACACGTCGCCCCTATTCAAGTGGATTCAAATGGACTTGTCTTAAACGCCTCAGATGGCTATACAATACCGAATCCAGATTATGTGAATTATGCTCCTATCATTTTAAACACTCCATTTACCGATGTGGAATTTTGTGAAAGCGATACAACCACCATGTTCATTGACACCACTGCGGATTCATTTCAATGGCAAGTGAGTACAGATGGCATTTCTTGGTCCAATGTAACAGATGGAAACAACTACTCTGGAGCAATGACAAATACGCTCAGTATATCAAATTCAAGTACCACATTCAATGGATATCAATTCAGAGTATTCTTGCAAAGAACAGGAAATGCTTGTAGTGCCCTGAGCAACAGCATAACACTCACCATTAATCCATTACCCAGTTTAAACAATACTGTAATTCTATCTCAATGTGATGATAACACCGATGGAATCTCCACCTTTGATTTGGCAAATGCTTTTCCTCTGTTGTCTTCAAACTATATGAATGAAACATTCACTTTTCATCCTACTCAAATCGACGCACAAAACAATACAAATGCGATTGGTAACATCAATAGTTATAGCAACTCAAATCCTACGGAGGAGACTCTTTGGGTAAGAGTAATGTCAAATGCGAGTTGTGTTTCCATCATTTCATTTCAATTGCATGTCAGTACAACAC
>CAZTFN010000315.1:0-4563 GCA_964612905.1 uncultured Flavobacterium sp.
GGACGGGAAAATCTATCTGCATTCGAGCCGAAACAATGCCAACCAATGGAAGAAGAAAACCCAATAGCGCTAAACTGGGGATGGTTTGAATGACACCAACGAATCCCAACGTCACATTCGCAACGGCTTCTATTTTAGTAATGAAAACTCCAATTAAAACACCAACAACCGTCGCAAAGTCAGCACGTTCTTCCCAGTAGTTTGTTCGAATCCATTTGATAAGTGATGCACTTGGCTCAATAGAAAGACTTTTCGCCATGAATGAAGAAGTAGAATTTATCTTAGACTATACTAGAGAACAAATGGAGAGTTCTTTAGAGCATTTGAGCAGAGAATTTAGCACGATACGAGCAGGGAAGGCTTCTCCTTCCATGTTATCTGCAGTAACCGTATTGGCTTATGGTTCTCAAATGCCCTTAAATCAAGTGGCAACTATTTCAGCAACTGACTCAAGAACTCTAGTCATTACACCATTTGATAAGAGTATGTTGTCTGATATTGAAAAAGGTATTTTCGATGCGAATTTAGGTCTAACCCCTCAAAATAACGGTAACACTGTCTTTATCTCCATCCCTCCATTGACAGAAGAGCGACGTAGAGATTTAGCCAAACAGGCCAAATCAGAAACAGAAGATGCCAAGGTAAGTATTAGAAATATTCGAAGAGATGCTAATAATCAGATAAAATCTTTGGACATTTCAGATGATCTCAAAAGTAATGCAGAAGTTGATATTCAAGATTTAACAGATAGCAATGTAAAAAAAGCGGATGAGATGTATGCTACGAAGCAACAAGAAATTATGACGGTATAATCCTCAAAAAATAAATTAAAAAGAGTGCCAAAGCACTCTTTTTTTATGGCTGCTAATTGCCTCAAATAATTACCTTTGCAAAAATAATCATTCAATGGATTTCTGGTCACGAGTATCGCGTACCATTCTTAGAAATAGATACCTGATACTCATTTTAATAGCTGCCTTCACCGCCTTCTTGGTAAGTCAGATGAAGTATATGAGATTCTCATATACAGAGGCCAACTTGCTACCAGAAAACCATGAAGTCAATATTCAATACAATCAGTTTTTAGAAATCTTCGGAGAGGAAGGGAATTTGATTCTCCTTGGAGTGAAAGATTCTACAGTATTCACTCCCAAGAAATTTGAAGCTTGGAACAAACTGGCGAAGTCTTTTGACTCTTTGAAAGGTATTGACTTTACTGTTTCTATTGCAGATGTTAAAAAGCTAAAAGCAGATCGAAAGAAGAGAAAGTTCATCCTAGAACCTTTGTATGAGAACGCTCCTAAAACCTTAGAAGAGGTGAGTGCGGTCAAAAAACAACTGTTTGAAAACCTCCCTTTCTATGACAATCTGCTCTACAATCGAGAGACAGGAACCATTCAGACGGCCATTTATATTGACAAGAAGATTGTGAATACACCTGAAAGAAAATCCTTTGTATTCGACATCTTAGTTCCAAAAATAGCAGCGTTTGAAAAAGAGAATGATTTGGATGTTCGTGTTTCAGGAATGCCCTATATCCGCACACTCAACTCTCAGAATATCATTGATGAAATAGGAATGTTTGTGGTTGGAGCTTTACTGATCACTGCGATTATCTTTTTCTTCTTCTTTAGATCCTTCAGAGCTACATTTATCACTTTATTGGTGGTAACTGTTGGAGTAACTTGGGCCTTTGGATTTATTGGCTGGTTGGGTTATGAAATCACGGTTTTAACCGCATTGATTCCACCGCTCATTATCGTGATTGGAGTTCCAAATGCCGTCTTTTTGATTAATAAATACCAACAGGAAATCAAAAAACACGGACAACAAGGAAGAGCTTTACAACGTGTGATTACAAAGATTGGAAATGCAACCTTGATGACCAACATCACCACGGCCTCTGGTTTTGCAACCTTTGTTTTTGTGAAAAGTCAGTTGTTGCGTGAGTTCGGTATTCTAGCTTCTTTGAACATTATCAGTATTTTCATTTTGGCTTTGTTGATCATTCCAATCATCTATAGCTTCATGGCTCCACCCAAAGCAAAGCATTTGAACCACTTAGAAAGAAGGTGGATGGAAAATGTGGTGGACTGGATGGAAAAAATGGTACGCCATCAACGAATTGCTGTGTATATCACCACGGTGGCAGTCATCATTTTAAGCATTATTGGATTGTATCAGATTCGTGTTTCTGGGAGTTTGATTGAAGACATGCCAAAGAGCAAAGATTTCTTTAAAGATATCCAGTTCTTTGAGCAGGAGTTTGGCGGAATTATGCCTTTGGAAATTTTGATTGATACCAAGCGTGAGAAAGGTGTGATGAAACTTTCCACTTTGAAGCGCATGGAAAAAATCAATGAGGCGGTAGAAACATTTCCGGAATTGTCGAAACCTGTTTCTGTAGTGAACCTAGTAAAGTATTCCAAGCAAGCCTATTACAAGGGTAAACCGAAATACTATCAGCTACCCACTTCTCAAGAGCAGAGCTACATTTTTGCTTACACAAAGAACTCTGATGGGAACGCAGGAATGTTGGAAAACTTTGTGGATTCCACAGGTCAGTATGCCCGTATGACTACCTTCATGAAAGACATTGGAACGGAAAAAATGGATGTCATTCAAGAACGTCTACAACAGGTTATTGATAAAGAGTTTCCTGAAGAGCGCTATGAAGTTTCATTGACCGGAAAAGCTTTGGTATTCTTAAAAGGGACAAACTACTTGATCAGTAATTTGGTATTCTCATTATCCTTGGCCATTGTGTTGATTGCTTTATTCATGGCTTGGATGTTCAGATCATTCCGAATGATTTTGATTTCTATCATTCCCAACATGCTTCCGTTATTGATAACAGCTGGATTGATGGGATTCTTTGACATTCCAATCAAACCATCTACTATTTTAGTATTTAGTATTGCCTTTGGTATTTCGGTGGATGATACCATTCACTTCTTGGCAAAATATCGTCAAGAACTCATTGCAAACAATTGGAAGATTCGAAAATCTGTCTACGCAGCTTTACGTGAGACCGGAGTAAGTATGTTCTACACGTCTATTGTACTATTCTTCGGATTCTTAGTGTTTACAGTTTCTAGCTTCGGAGGCACAATTGCCTTGGGAGGATTGGTTTCCATCACGCTACTTTTTGCCATGGTTTCTAACTTGTTGCTACTTCCTTCTTTGTTACTCACATTCGAAGATAAGATTGCCAACAAAGATGTATTAAGAGAGCCTTCTATTGAGATCATTCCAAAAGAGGAAGAAAACAAGTAATTCCCTAACAACATCTTAACTTTATTGATTGGTCAATTTGCATCAAAAAAGTATCTTTGTGCCTTGCTTATCCCAAATCTAGTTTGGGGTATCATAGAATTGCAACATCAATATTGAATAAAATGAGTACTAAAAGTGTAGCTGAGTTATTACAAGGAGATTTAGTTTTACAGGAAGTCGCTGTAAAAGGATGGGTAAGAACGTTTCGAAGCAATCGATTCATTGCTTTGAATGATGGTTCTACAATTAATAATATTCAATGTGTTGTTGATTTTGAAAATACCGATGAATCTTTACTAAAAAGAATCACTACAGGTGCGGCTGTTAGCATCAAAGGAACTTTGGTTGAAAGTCAAGGAAAAGGACAGAAAGTAGAAGTTCAAGTAGTGGAGATTGAAATTTTGGGTGATTCGAATCCTGATGAATATCCAATTCAACCAAAGAATCACAGCATGGAGTTCTTGCGTGAAAACGCTCACTTGCGTGCAAGAACGAATACCTTCAGTGCGGTGATGAGATTGCGTTCTGCGCTTGCTTTTGGTGTACACAAATATTTTAGAGAAACTGGTTTCAACTATGTTCACACTCCATTAATTACGGGGTCAGATGCTGAAGGTGCCGGTGAAATGTTCCGCGTGACCACTTTTGAACCGAACAAAGCTCCTCTCACGGAAGATGGAAATATTGATTATTCTCAGGACTTCTTCGGAAAAGAAACCAATATGACAGTTTCTGGTCAGTTAGAAGCAGAAGCCTATGCTATGGCTTTGGGTAAAGTATATACTTTCGGACCTGCATTTAGAGCTGAAAACTCAAATACAACGCGTCACTTAGCGGAACTTTGGATGATTGAACCAGAGGTAGCTTTTATGGATCTTGATGGAAACATGGATTTAGCAGAAGATTTTATCAAGTCTGTTTTATCATATGCTCTAGAGCATTGCATGGATGATTTGACATTTTTGGATCAACGATTTGCCAAAGAAGAAAGTCAAAAACCACAAGCACAACGCAGTGGTATGGGGCTTATTGAAAAACTTCGCTTTGTAGTTGACAACAACTTCAAAAGGGTAAGTTATACTGAGGCAATCGACATCTTAAGAAACTCAAAGCCAAATAAGAAGAAAAAGTTCCAATTCCCAATCAACGAATGGGGAGCCGATTTACAATCTGAACACGAAAGGTATTTGGTAGAGAAACACTTTAAATGTCCTGTGATCTTATTTGATTATCCAGCTTCTATCAAAGCATTTTATATGCGTTTGAACGAAGCTGGATAATCAAATA
>CAZTFN010000316.1:0-4463 GCA_964612905.1 uncultured Flavobacterium sp.
CATATTTTTCTGGTAAATGGTCGATACAATCGTCTATTTGATTGTGTAATTCAACCGACTCTATTTTCTTTTCTGCTTCGTTTTCCCAAGTCTGTGGTACTCGCTCTTCAATCCAATTTCCCTCTTTTTCACCGTCGTCATAAAAGTTCATTCGAACTTCTGCCTGCCCTTTCTTTGAATTGGTTTTTCTGTAGTGGTCAATAATCTTTCTTTTCAGAATGGAAATCAACCAGGTTCTTTCTGTTGACTTTCCTTCAAAATTCTTAGCCGATCTTAACCCTGCAAAGAACGTTTCTTGAACCAAATCTTTCGCCAAATCATGATTGTTTACCCTAACAATTGCATAATTGAAAAGGTAGTCAGAATAGTTGTCAATCCACTTATTGGGATTTAATTTGTGTTGTACTGTGGTTGGTTCACTCATTAATAAAGGAAAGCTCAAATATACATTATTTTTTGTCTTTCAGTGCCTTACAATTTCCTCTTCTACGCATGTCTACCAAGTAAATGATTTCCCAGTTTTTCCCATTGTTAAACAATTGAAATGAATTGGCTCCGCAATGACTAAAGTTATCATTCAAATAGAATTCATAAGGAGTCCAAACAGAGGCTAAATTCCCATCAACTTTAATGTCGTAAGACAGTAATTTCTCTTCGTATTTATCCGTTGGTTTTTTCTTAGAAACGTTGATGAGTAATTGTTCTCTTGTTTCTGTCCTCAGGATTTTCTGTTGTTGTCCGTTTGTATAGGTTGTTTGAATTTTCAATTCCTTGTGAAGCGTGGTCGCCATCACTGTTGAATCTCCTTGATGCAATCCTTCAAAAAAAGTTTCAATGACTTTTTTGATCGCTTGGTTTTCTGATTCTTGCTGAGCATCCACAAAATGAGAAGCAATCAGCAATAGAAAAAATGTAAGTACTTTTCTCATGGTTTTGTTGATTTTGTCGATAAAACTATCGAAAAATCACAGTCTCCGTTTTCTGTAAGGTCAATATTAACGTAAGATTAACTACTCAAGATTCTGGTGAAATTGACTACTTTTACAGAATCTAAACCAAGGCTACATGTCAACAGCTAAAAAGCAATACAAACGAATTACCACAAATTCTTTGGTGGAAATGAAAGCAAATGGAGAAAAAATCTCCATGTTAACAGCATACGATTATACCATGGCGAAAATCTTGGATCAAGCTGGAATAGATGTCATTCTTGTTGGCGATTCTGCATCCAATGTAATGGCTGGTCACGAAACAACGTTGCCGATTACATTGAATGAAATGATCTATCATGCAAGTTCCGTGATTCGTGCCATTGACCATTGTTTGGTGGTTGTAGATCTTCCTTTTGGAACCTACCAAGGAAACTCTAAGAATGCACTTGATTCGGCCATAAGAATTATGAAAGAGTCAGGAGGGCATGCCGTAAAGTTAGAAGGAGGAAGCGAAATTTCTGAATCTATTTCTAGAATCTTGACCGCTGGAATTCCTGTGATGGGTCACCTTGGATTAACACCTCAATCCATTTATAAGTTCGGAACCTATACCGTGAGAGCAAAAGAAGAGGAAGAGGCTCATAAATTAATGGAAGACGCTAAGCTTCTAGAACAATTGGGTTGCTTTGCTTTGGTCTTGGAAAAAGTTCCGGCTGCATTGGCCGAAAAAGTGGCGAAATCCATCAGCATTCCTGTAATTGGAATTGGAGCGGGAGGTGGTGTTGACGGACAGGTTTTAGTCATTCACGATATGCTCGGAATGACACATGAATTCAACCCTCGTTTCTTGAGAAGGTATGCAGATTTACACAGCATTATGACCGGTGCTTTTGAGAACTATATCAAAGATGTAAAGTCGGGAGACTTTCCTAGCGAAAAGGAGCAATATTAATGACGTGATCGGCAGATGAGAGACTATCTTCCTTTAGATGACCCGTTTTTCATTGCACTGTTGCTCATTTTTTTTGGTTTCACCATTCGTTTCTTTGTCCATCGTTTCTTCGATTTCCTTGATAAAAGAATTGAGAATCGTGGAAAACAGCCTTCGAAACTCTATCTATTTTTCGAAAAATGTTGCATGACTCTAGTTAATTGGGTCATTCCATTTATACTATTCACTTTTGTTATTCTCCTTTTGGGCGATTAATTGTTCCACATGAAAATATTACACTTAGACACCAATCATCCGTTACTTATTGAGCAATTTTCAGAGCTTGGTTTTGAAAACCATGAAGATTACACATCAACAAAAACCCAAATAGAAAATAAGATTCACCTGTATGACGGAATTGTCATTAGAAGTCGTTTTTCCATAGACAAAACATTTCTCGATAGCGCAACTAACTTAAAATTCATTGGTCGTGTGGGAGCAGGATTGGAAAATATTGACTGTGATTATGCGAAAAGCAAGGGTATAGAACTCGTAGCAGCTCCTGAAGGCAATAGAAATGCCGTTGGCGAACACGCTTTGGGGATGTTGCTTTCTTTGTTCAACAAGCTAAACAAAGCCGATGCTGAAGTAAGAGAAGGGAAGTGGCTTCGAGAAGAAAATAGGGGGATTGAATTGGATGGTAAGACGGTTGGTCTCATTGGTTATGGGAATATGGGGAAAGCCTTTGCGAGAAAATTGCGAGGCT
Source organism: uncultured Flavobacterium sp. (assembly GCA_964612905.1). Lineage (GTDB taxonomy): Bacteria > Bacteroidota > Bacteroidia > Flavobacteriales > Flavobacteriaceae > Polaribacter. Next base: position 2,630 of record CAZTFN010000316.1, read on the forward strand.
TTGAGGTTGAAGTTATTTTTCATGATCTTTTAAATGATCTCGAAGATGAAAATGCAACCCAAGTAAGCTTAAAGGAACTGCAAAAAAGAGCGGATGTTTTGAGTTTACACACCCCACAAACAGAACTCACCATCGGAATGATCAATCAAAAGTTTATCCGTCAGTTTGAAAAACCTTTTTGGTTGATTAATACTGCAAGAGGAAAAAGTGTTGTGACCAAAGACTTGGTTACAGGGTTACAGTCAGGAAAAATATTGGGTGCAGGTTTGGACGTTCTGGAATACGAAAAAACATCATTTGAAAACTTGTTTACCGATGAACTTCCTGAAGATTTTCAGTATTTGATTCAGTCTGAGAATGTGTTGCTTTCGCCTCATGTTGCTGGTTGGACCGAAGAAAGTAAAATCAAATTGGCACAAACCATTGTTGACAAAGTGAAAGCAAAATTTTGCTAAATTGGTTGAATGAAGAAAACAATCCTTGTTTTTGGATCTATCATTATTGCGTTAATGCTATTATTTCAGCTGAGCAAGTATTCTGTGCTTCGCGGAGATTTTACCTTAGAATTTGTTCTAGTTATTATTGCTGTATGCTTCTTTGTTATCGGTTTTTATGTCTACAAGAAACTCTATCCAAAACCTCCTTCAGCAGAAAAGGAAATCGATCTTGAAAAGATCAAAACACTAGAAATCACGGATCGAGAATACCAAGTTTTAGAATTAATTTCAAAAGGGCTGTCTAACAAGGAAATCGCCAATCACTTGTTTCTTACTGAAAGCACCATCAAAACCCATGTCTCTAACTTATTGGTGAAACTGGATGCAAAACGCCGAACTCAGGCGGTTCAAGTTGCTCAAGAACTGAATATTTTATAGATTCATACCAAAGTATGATGCTTTTGGTACTTTAGTATGACGACTTTTTTGGGGGCTGATGATAGATTTGTACCATCATTTTAAATCATTTGCATCATGAACAAAACAGTTATCAAATTCAGTATTTACGGTTTTCTTGCCGCCATTATTTTATTCTTAAGCGCCCTCGTTTTTGGCGAAAATTTGAGCTACGGAGCTCAAGAAGTTCTTGGTTATTCTTCCATGGTTTTATCACTTATTTTTGTCTTCTTCGGAATCAAAAATTACCGAGATAAAGAGAATGGAGGAACCATAAGTTTTGGAAAAGCTTTTGGAATTGGAATGCTCATCACCTTATTTGCCGCCCTAGGATTTGCCATTATCGATTTTGTTTTCACCACATATATCAATCCTGAATTTGTAGATGAATACATAGGTCGTTTAATCTTAGACGCTGAAAAAACCTTTTCTGGAGACGAGTTAGTGGCGAAAAAAGCAGAATTAGAAGAATACAGAAAAAGCATGACCAGTTTCGCAATGGCGCTGCTCATGTTTGCTACAGTAATCCTTATTGGATTCATCATATCTTTGATCTCATCCTTAGTCTTACATAAAAACAAATAATATGCGTTACGAAGCCAATTCACCAGAAGATTACATCAATCAGTTGCCCGAGGAAAGAAAAGGTCCTATGACCAAATTACACAACCTCATCAAAGACAATATGCCAGAAGGTTTGGAGTCGGGAATGGGTTATGGAATGCCAGCATATTTTGTTCCAAAGAGCATTTATCCTCCAGGATATCACTGCAAACCTTTTCCTCCGCTACCTTTTATCAATATTGCTTCCCAAAAGAACTTTATTGCGCTGTATCATTCGGGTTTGTATGCAAAAAAGGAACTTCATGATTGGTTTGTTTCTGAATACCCAAAACATGCGAAGTATAAATTGGACATGGGTAAGAGCTGTGTTCGATTTA
>CAZTFN010000317.1:0-4448 GCA_964612905.1 uncultured Flavobacterium sp.
AGGAAACTCTGTCATTGATAAATACGATTACAACACACTTGAGAAAGTGGAAACCATTGTTAACGGAAAAGGAAAAGGAAAATTAAGAAATTTTCAATCTTACACGTTCAACAATGACGAAACAAAGCTCATTTTAGGAATCAATTTACAACGAGTATATAGAAGATCTGTAAAAGGAACCTACTATACTTTTGATGTGAAGTCCAAGCGAATTTCTGCAATCGACAAAGACATTCAAGAACCGACGTTTTCACCAGACAATTCGAAAATTGCCTATGCAAAAGGCAACAATTTATATGTCTTAAACCTAAAGAACAATGTAATCACTCAGGTAACCAAAGACGGAAAAACCAACAGTATAATTAACGGTACAACCGACTGGGTATACGAAGAAGAGTTTGGTTTTGTAAGAGCCTTTGAATGGAGCAATGATGGAAAATTCATTGCTTTTTTGCGTTTTGATGAGTCTAATGTTCGTGAGTTTTCTATGAACGTAACAGGAAATGAATTGTATCCTTCACAGCATGTTTTCAAATACCCAAAGGCTGGAGAAGACAATGCCAAGGTTTCACTGCACATGTATAATTTTGAGACCAAGACGACAAAGAAAATTGCCTTAGGCAATTACGAATACATTCCAAGAATCAAGTGGTCCAATGATCCAAATATCTTGATTGCAACTACTTTAAATCGTCATCAAAATGATTTAAAGCTTCATAAGGTAAATGCACTAAGATCAAGCTCAGTATTACTATTGAATGAAAAAGATGATGCTTATGTAGATATCAACGACAATCTTACCTTCTTAAATGATAACAGTTTTATTTGGACTAGTGAAGGTGATGGATTCAATCATATTTATCACTATGATTTTAACGGAAAATTGATCAATCAAATTACCAAAGGCGATTGGGAAGTGACCAATTATTATGGGTTCAACCCAGAGAAGAAAACCATCTACTATCAATCTGTAGAAAACGGTTCCATCAACAGAGGAATTTACAGCATCGGATTGGATGGAAAAAACAAGAAACTATTGAGCTACGATACGGGAAGCAATCGCGCTTCTTTTAGCGACAACCTAAACTACTTCATCAACACACATTCAACCTCTGAAGTTCCGCCTATTTATCAACTGTATTCTTCGGAAGGGGAAATGCTGAAGGTGATTAAAGACAATTCGTCCTTAAAAGACAAGCTTGCTCAGTATAAAATGAGTCCGAAAGAGTTCTCTACCATCGAGATCAATGGTGAAGAATTGAATATGTGGATGATCAAACCCGCCGATTTCGACCCAAACAAAGAATATCCATTATTGATGTTCCAATATTCAGGGCCCGGTTCTCAGCAAGTAGCAAACCGTTGGAATGGCTCGAATGACTATTGGCATCAAATGTTGGCTCAAGAAGGAATGATTGTTGCTTGTATTGATCCAAGAGGGACAGGGTTGAAAGGAAGAGATTTCAAGAAAGTAACGCAAAAAGAGTTAGGGAAATATGAAGTAGAAGATCAAATTGCTGCTGCTAAGAAACTAGCAGAACGCAGCTATATCGATAGAGAAAATATTGGTATTTGGGGTTGGAGTTATGGAGGATTCATGAGTACCAATTGTATCTTAAAAGGAAATGATATTTTCTCTGCAGCCATTGCCGTGGCACCTGTAACTTCATGGCGATTCTATGACACAGTATATACCGAAAGATACATGCAGACTCCGCAAGAGAATGCGAGTGGATATGATGAGAATTCTCCGATCAATTATGCAGATAAATTGGAAGGAAAATACCTAATCGTTCATGGTTCTGGAGATGACAATGTACATCAGCAAAACACCATGAGAATGGTGAATGCTTTGATTGAAGCGAACAAAGACTTTGAGCAAGCCATCTACCCAGACAGAACACATGGAATTTACAGAGGAAAAAATACACGCTTGCACTTGTACAGAAAGATGACCTCTTTCATTCAAGAAAGCTTGAACAGCAACAAAGACAACGACATAAAAATTAAAGGATAAATATATGAGTACAGCTATTAAACAACCGCACGAAAAAGAGCTTTTTGGACATCCAGTAGGATTGTATGTTTTATTTTTTACCGAAATGTGGGAACGCTTTTCTTACTATGGTATGAGAGCCCTATTGGTTCTTTATTTAACATCTAAAACAACGGACGCAAACCCTGGAGTTGGTTGGACACAAGGTGAGGCATTAGCGCTTTATGGGTGGTATACAGCATTGGTATACATTATGTCGATTCCTGGTGGAATATTAGCTGACAAATTATTAGGTCAAAAAAAATCTGTAATTCTAGGAGCCATACTCCTTGTAATTGGACACAGTGTTCTTGCCGTTGAAGCCATGTGGGCATTTTATACGGGACTTGGATTTATCATTCTTGGAGTAGGTTGTTTAAAACCAAATATCTCTACGATGGTTGGAGGACTCTACAAGAAAGGAGATTTGAGAAGAGACAAAGGGTTTACCATTTTCTACATTGGAATAAATATCGGAGCCTTTTTATCAGGATTGGTCGTTGGGTATGTAGGAGAAGTTCATGGTTGGCATTATGGTTTCGGGTTGGCTGGAATCTTAATGGTTTTTGGATTGATTCAATTTTTAGCAGGCCAAAAGTATTTGGTTCATGTTGGAAATTACTTAGCAAAGTCTGAAAACGCTCAGGATAGAGAAGATTATAAAAGACCATTGACAAAAATTGAAAAAGATAGAATCGTTGTTTTATTAATATCGTTCTTATTAATTATTGCATTCTTCGCGGCTTTTGAACAAGCTGGAGGGTTGATGAATATCTACGCAAAAGAGAAAACCAATAGAATGTTAATGGGGTGGGAAGTTCCTGCTACTTGGTTCCAATCCTTAAATTCATTCTTTATCATTACGCTTGGGGTTGCTGTAGCTGCTTATTGGGCTAAGAGAAAACTAAAAGGCACTGAGGCTTCCTCTTTGTTTAAAATGATCATTGGGTTAGGTATCGTTGGTGTTGGGTTTTTATTTATGTCGGCAGCAGCAGCAGAGTATGATAGTACAGGAAGCTCTATGATGATTTGGTTGGTATTGGCTTACTTATTCCACACTGTTGGTGAATTATGTCTTTCTCCTGTTTCTCTTTCTTTTGTAACGAAGTTGGCTCCAGCTAAATACGCATCTATTATGATGGGTATCTACTTTGCTACAACAGGTTTAGGAAATAAAGCCGCTGGTTTGTTAGGTGAATCCTCTACTATTTTTGGTGAATTCAAAGTATTTACTGGAATCGCAATCTTCTGTATTGTATTTGCAATCTTGGTATTCTTATTCTTCAAAAAATTAAAAGCATTGACTCATGGTGCTGAGGATAACGAAACAGCCATGAGCTAAATATCCGACCATGACAAATTCAAATTTAGATCACCTTTTCAAGGATAAGGTCATTGGACATCCAACAGGGCTATTTGTTCTTTTCTTTACAGAAATGTGGGAGCGCTTTTCCTATTACGGAATGCGAGCCTTATTGGTCATGTTTTTAACAGCATCCTTAATGGATGAAGGTTGGGCTTGGCCAAGAGAACATGCCTTAGCACTTTTTGGCACCTACACAGGTATGGTTTATCTATCTACTATTTTGGGTGGATATATGGCTGATAAAGTAATCGGTTATAGATGGGCAATTGTTGTTGGGGCTTTACTTATGACCTTAGGACATGGTTCTATGGCGCTTGAAACACCGTTTTTCATTTATTTAGGATTGGCGCTATTGGTTTTAGGAAGTGGTTTCTTCAAACCTAACATGACATCTATCATTTCTCATATGTACAAAGGAAGAGATGAAAAGAAAGATGGAGCCTATACCATTTTTTACATGGGTGTAAACTCTGGTGCTTTTCTAGGTATTCTTCTATGTGGATATTTAGGGGAAAAAGTAGGATGGAATATTGGTTTCGGCTTGGCTGGGATTTTCATGTTGTTTGGGTTATTACAGTTCTGGTATTCACAAGGAATCTTTGGGGTTATTGGAAAAAAGCCAACTGCAGAAACGAAATTGAAAGAGGCCCAAGAAGACATCGATAAAAGAAATCCATTTTCCAAAGTTCAATTGGTGATTATAGCCATATCCATTATCATATGTTTGCTATGGCTGATCAATTCTCCTGCATCAAAAATTTCCGAAGGCTCATTCAATTTATTTGATTTTAGCCTATTTGGTTTGGATGGGAACAGTGCAATGATTCTGATAGCGCTGATCATGTTTCTATGTTTATTGATATACAGATTAACGCAATATTCAAGGATTACAAGAGACCGAATGATTGCTTTTACTTTTTTCTGTTTTTTGACAATATTCTTCTGGGCTGTTTTCGAGCAGTCACCAGGGACTCTTACTATTTTCGCAAAAGATTATACCAATCGTATCCTTACTGGTAATTCTAGCTTGGTATTCTTAATCGTAAA
>CAZTFN010000318.1:0-4428 GCA_964612905.1 uncultured Flavobacterium sp.
ATTACCGACTTTACTGCAAAGTCGTAACTCTTAATCTGTATTACATTATTCTTTTTCATAGCTTAAAATTTATAATTCGTAATTTCTAATTCATAATTAACTTCTCTAAACACGCTTTCGCTTTCCCTCCAAACAGAGAGTCTTTTGCTTCCTCAAAAGCATCCTCAAACGATTTATTTGCATTCACAATCTTTAATGCGAATGCAGCATTGGTTAACACCACATTGTTTTGCGCTTTGGTTCCATTTCCCTCTAAAATCGTTTTGAAAATCTTCGCCGCCGAAGCTACGGAATCTCCACCATAAATATCGGATTGCAGGATTCTCTGCTGACCGACATCTTCTGGATGGATTAATTGTTCTCCTTCCTTGGTGAAAAGTTTGAATCCGCTTGTAAGTGAAATCTCATCATATCCATCCAAAGCATGCACAATTCCATAATTCGAATCTTCTTCTTGAAGAATATAATTGTACAGTCGAGCCACCTCTAAATTGAAGGTACCTAACATTGAGTTTTGAGGCGAACTTGGATTTACCAGAGGTCCTAACATGTTAAAGAAAGTCTTCAACTTCAAAGCTTTTCTCGTAGGTCCAACTGCCTTCATCGCAGGGTGAAACTTAGGCGCATGCAAAAAACAAATATTTGCTTTCTCTAAATGACTCTTTAATGTAGCCTCGTCATTGGTGAATTCGTATCCGAAACTCTCCAGCATATCCGAAGATCCCGACTTAGACGACACGCTATAGTTCCCATGCTTGGCGACTTTTTGCCCCGTTCCAGCAACGATAAAAGAAGTCAATGTAGAAATATTAAAGGTGTCTTTTCCGTCTCCACCTGTTCCCACAATATCAATGGTATTGTACTCTGAAAAATCGACTTTAATAGCCAATTCTTTCAATGCTTCGCGGAATCCTGCCAATTCATTTACCGTAATTGGACGCATCATGAAAACCGTCATAAAGGAAGACAAGTGCGCATCGTTGTATTTCTCCGCAGCAATATCAATTAAGATCTGTTTTGCTGCCGACTTTGACAGTCGTTTGTGCTGATATAATTGGTTTAATATTTCCTTCATGACTTCTGAGCTTCAATAAAGTTTTTCACCAGCTGTTCTCCAACTTCCGTCAAGATAGATTCAGGATGAAATTGAACCGCACTTACTGGGTATTCTCTATGTCGAATCGCCATAATCCCTCCTTCTTCGTCTTCTGCTGTAATCTCCAATACTTTTGGTAAATCTTCTTTAGAAGCAATCCATGAGTGGTATCGAGCTGCAGGGAATTTTGCTGGAATTCCTTCAAATATGGTTGCCTCAGGTTGAGTCACAAGCATGTCTGTTGCCACTCCATGAAACACCTCATCCATATTAATAATGGTTCCTCCAAATACCTCAGTGATCGCCTGCAACCCAAGACATACTCCAAAAATGGGTTTCTTTCCAGCATACATTCTGATGGCATCCTTTAAGATTCCTGCTTCATCAGGAATTCCTGGCCCTGGTGACAACATGATCAAATCATAATCATTAATGTCTTCCAATGCAATTTCATCATTTCGAAAAACCGCTGGAAATTCGCCAGTGATCTTCTCCACCATATGAACTAGGTTGTAGGTAAACGAATCGTAATTGTCTATAATGAGTATTTTCATCTTAAATCTTTTCTGCTAAAATCAGTGCTTTTTTCAAAGCAGCTAGTTTGTTATTCACTTCTTGCAATTCTTTTTCTTCGTCTGAGTGAATTACAATTCCTGCACCTGCTTGGTAGTACAGTTTGTTCTTTTTACTGACAAAAGAGCGAATGGCAATGGCCAAGTTCACGGTACCATTCAATCCAATGATTCCAACCGCTCCACCATAGAATCCTCGTTGCTGATTCTCATATCTATCGATCAGTTCCATAGCTTTGTATTTCGGTGCTCCACTTAAAGTTCCAGCAGGAAACGTATCCCCCACAATCTTAATAGGATCACCTTTGATCTGTCCTTGCACAGTTGATACCAAATGGATCACATGACTAAAAAATTGGACTTCTTTGAATACTTCAACATTTACATGATCAGCATGTTTGCTTAAATCATTTCTAGCCAAATCAACCAGCATCACATGCTCAGCTGTTTCTTTCTTATCATTGGATAAGATTTCCCCCAACTTTCGATCCTCTACAATATCACCTGTTCTTCGGAAGGTTCCTGCAATAGGATTGATAATGGCTTTTCCATCATTGACTTTGATCTGTGCTTCTGGCGAAGATCCCATCAGCTTGAAACTTCCATAATCAAAATAAAATAGATACGGTGATGGGTTGATGGATCGTAAGGCTCTGTATACATTGAATTCATCTCCTTTGAACGACTGCTGAAACTGTCTTGAAACCACCAACTGAAATACGTCCCCTCTCTTACAATGCGACTTCGCTTTGGTCACATAGCCTTTAAAATCTTCATTGGTACAATTGGAAGATTCTTCTCCAACCATTTCGAAGTCCTGAGTATTAAATGATTGTGCATCGATGATCGTTTTGATCTCGGCAATTCTGGAATCCACTCCGGCTTCAATATTTTCAATCAACGTCAATTCATCGTTAAAGTGATTGATCGCAATAATGAATCGATAAAAGCTATATTGCATAAAAGGAATGGCAGAAGGTGCTGGAGGATTCTTCAACTTGATGGTTTCAAAATATTGAACACTATCATAGGTTGTGTATCCATACAAACCATTAAAAGACTTCATAGATTCCTCACAATCCAAATTGATGGTTGATGTGAACTTGTTGAATAATTCAAAGAAATTCCCATCAATAGATTCCGTCATGTAAGTTTCACCCTGATGTTCAGCAGAGAACACATCATTCTCAACTTTCATTGAGACAATAGGCTCTACACAGATAAAGGAATAACTCTCTTCCTTACTGTGGTAGTCAGAACTCTCCAAGAGTAAGGTATTTGGATAACGATCTCTGAATCTCAAATACAGGCCTACAGGAGTCACTGTATCCGAGAGTCGCTCTGAACTATTTGTTTTAATTGATATTTTTTTCATTCTCATTGGAACTAAAAAAGGCTTATCATGAGATAAGCCTTTATTTATATATTGTATACAAGATTAGGTTCTCACTTATTTAGATAAGAGAGTTCCACCACCAAGTATTTTGTTGTCTTTGCATAACAGAGCAAATTTATATACTCATTTTAAATATGACAAGTTTTCTATTCATTTTTTTGCGCTTATTTACAGTGTGTAAGTCAAACTGCAATTTTTGCTCAAAAAAAATTACACCTTACTACAATTAACCCATTTATTATTTCAATTTATTACTAAAAACGTATTTTAAGTTTATTTAAACAACTTTTATCCACTTCTTTGTATCGAAATTAAAACAAAACTCAAAAAAATTTAGATTATGTGTGGAATTGTATGTGCGTTTGAGATCAAAGAAAGCTCTGAAAAATTAAGACCTCAAATTTTAGAAATGTCTAAGACCATTAGACATCGTGGACCAGATTGGAGTGGAATTCACAGTGACGAAAAGGCCATCTTGTCTCATGAAAGATTGGCCATTGTAGATCCAGCTTCTGGAAAACAACCTTTATATAGCAGTGATAAAAGATTGGTACTAGCTGCCAATGGAGAAATATACAATCATCAAGAATTAAGAAAGCAGTTTGAAGACTCTTATGAGTTCCAAACGCAATCTGACTGTGAAGTCATTCTAGCGTTATACCAAGCAAAAGGAGAAGTGTTCTTGGATGAATTGAACGGAATCTTCGGGTTTGCCGTATATGATACAGAAACTGGTGATTACTTAATCGCCAGAGACCATATGGGAATCATTCCTTTATATCATGGTTGGGATAAGTTTGGAACCTATTATGTAGCTTCTGAATTGAAAGCCTTAGAAGGAGTTTGTAACAAGATTGAAGTATTTCCTCCAGGACACTACTTAACCAGTAAAGGCGGATTGCAACAATGGTATCAAAGAGATTGGATGGATTATGAAGCTGTGAAGGAGAACCAAACCTCTATCGATGAATTAAGAGACGCATTGGAAGCGGCCGTACATAGACAATTGATGTCTGATGTTCCTTATGGAGTACTACTTTCAGGAGGATTGGACTCTTCTATTACCTCTGCCATTGCAAAGAAATACGCTCAAAAGAGAGTCGAATCGGGTGACACTCAAGATGCTTGGTGGCCACAACTCCACTCCTTTTCTATTGGATTGGATGGGTCTCCAGACTTAGCCGCCGCTAAGAAAGTATCAGAACATATTGGAACCATTCACCATGAAATTACGTTTACCATTCAAGAAGGATTGGATGCTATTCGTGATGTCATCTATCACTTAGAAACTTATGACATTACAACCGTTCGTGCGTCCACACCAATGTATTTAATGGCTAGAGTCATCAAATCGATGGGAATCA
>CAZTFN010000319.1:0-4406 GCA_964612905.1 uncultured Flavobacterium sp.
GTCAGTTCCTTTATCGTCACCTTCTTTTTCTTCTTTGAAGAATACCAATTTACCTGCGTAGGCCGCCAAGCTTAATCCGTATTGTTTTGCCAATTCCTTAGCTTGCTCAGTTGGTTGATCAGTTAAGTAAAACTTCTTTACTTCTTTTACTCCAATATCGTTATAGTCTGTAGTATAGAACCATCCTCTCCAGAACCAATCAAGATCCATGGCAGAAGCATCTTCCATCGTTCTAAAGAAATCAGCAGGACTTGGGTGTTTGAACATCCAACGTCTAGAGTAAGTTCTGAATGCTTCATCGAATAACTCAGGTCCCATAATGGTTTGACGTAACAGGTATAATCCAGCAGCTGGTTTTGTATAAGCGTTTGGACCAAAGTTTTTCACGTAATCTCCTTGTGACATAATTGGAGATAAGTTCTCTTGATCGATACTCATGTATCGTACGATGTCTTTTGGTAAGTTTCCAGTAAAGAAGTCTGGGTCGTAATCCAATTCAGCTAAGATTTCAACGAAAGAGTTGATTCCTTCATCCATCCAAGTCCACTGACGTTCATCAGAGTTTACAATCATTGGGAAGAAGTTGTGTCCAACCTCATGGGTAATTACCCCGATCATTCCTCTTTTGGTTCTTTCTGAATAGGTTCCATCAGGATTTGGACGTCCGTAGTTGAAACAGATCATCGGATATTCCATTCCTTGTCTATCAGCGTGTACAGAAATTGCTTTGCTGTAAGGATAGTCGAAAGTCATTTTAGAATACTCTTCTAAGGTGTTTGCCACAACTCTCGTTGAGTGCTCTTCCCATAATGGATTTCCTTCTTTAGGATATAATGAAACAGCCATTACAGTTTTTCCATTGATGTCAACGGCCATGGCATCCCAAATATATTTTCTCGACGATGCCCAAGCAAAGTCTCTTACGTTCTTAGCATTGAAGTGCCAAGTTTTTGTTTTATCAGTACTTCCTTTCTCAGCTTTTTCAGCTTCTTCCTGAGTTACAATGAATACAGGATCTTTGAAAGACTTGCTAGCTTGCTCAAAACGCTTGCGTTGTTCTCTTGTTAAAACTTTCTTTGGATTTTGAAGTTCACCAGTTGCATCTAGAATGTGATCTGCAGGTACGGTGATCTTTACATCATAATCTCCAAATTCTAAGGCCCACTCACTGCGTCCCCAGAATTGCATGTTTTGCCATCCTTCTACGTTGTCGTATACACACAATCTTGGGAAGAATTGAGCAATGGTATAGTTTTTATTTCCATCAGGGAAAGATTCGAATCCAGATCTTCCTCCGTCAGTAACAGAGTTGTTGATGAGGTAATTCCATTTGATGCTGAATTTGAAAACTCCTCCTGGAGCTAATGGAGTTGGTAAGTTCACCTTCATCATGGTTCTATTGATCATGTGCGAAAGCGGGCTACCGTCTTCATTTTTTACAGCTTCAATGTTGAAACCAAATTCTTTTGGTTTTTGAAGGTTTGTTCTTGTAAAAGTAACAGGTCCGTTGAAAGCAGTGTTCCCTAAGCTTTCTGGATTTGCGTTTGGAGTTTCAGAGTCAGGAGCTCTCATGTTCTGATCTAACTGAACCCATAAATATTCTAAGTAATCCTTAGAATTATTCTGATACGTAATCATCTCGTCTCCAGAGATACGATTCGTTTTTTCGTCAAGGACAATGTCCATAACGTAGTCAACTTTTTGTTGCGTGTACTCATAACCAGGCGCTCCAGAAGCCGTTCTTCGACTGTTAGGAGTTGGTAGCACATCTTTAAGTTGTCTAAATTTGTTGTTGTCTGTGTGACCTTTCTGCGGATTTTTAGCGGTGCTTTGTCCAAAAGCAGCCACAGAAATAAATAAAGCAGAAAGTACAAAAGAAGCGATTTTCTTCATGCCTTTATGATTGTTTTTAAAAATGTCCGTTAAATTAGTAATAAGCCCATGAAAACTTAAGAAAACGTTAAAACTTTAACAAAGCTTTATCATTTTCTTTGTTCAGGATTTTGCTCTTTCTTTTTTTACCAACTTTTAGCTTTACAACATTTTGTTGTTCATCGAAGTATTGTAGTAAAATTTGGTTGTGAATTTCCAGTGGTTGAGGGGTTTCAACATTGGGAATTTCTAAGTAGAAATAAACCAAATCACCTTCGTATTCTTTTCCTAAATAATTGAAATCAAGCTCTTTGTCTTCAAGTTTGAAGTGCAGTTTGTCTTTGAGGTATTTTTCGAAATATTGATCAGGGTTCTCCAACTCTAATTTCGTAGTGAGTTGAAGATCGATATTATAATCCTTATTTAATGCCAATTCAATATCATCCATAAAAACATTGATGATAATTTCTAGACTTTTGCTTTCTTGATTGTACTCTATTTGTGTAAGACTTAAATAGTACTTATGCACAGAAAAAGACAGTAAAGGAATAAGAAGCAGTAAGAGTATGCTTTTGTGAAATTTCATAAATTATTCTTCCTCTTCTAATAGTTGAAGATATTTTTTGCTTTCTTTTCTAAGAATATTAATGAGTTCTATTTTTCGATTTTGCTGATACAAATCTTCAATACCCAATGGATTGCAATATTCTAGGAAGTGATAATATTTGTCTTGTGGAATCTTGAGGTCGTCTTCAAAGAATGTTTCGCCAAACTCGCTAATCAACATATTTGGAAACGCAATTTGGTAATTCACTTTTTTTCTGAGTGCCCATAATTTCTCCGAATTTTTGAAGGCGAAATAGGCAACTCCACCTGCACCGAGACCCACAAAATTTCTTGTGGGGTCTACATTTTCAACAGGTGGTCTTACATTTTGATCGATGAAATCACCGTCGTAAATCACATCCATATCTACACCAGAGAAATTCATAACTCTTTTCAGTGCTTCATCTTTTTTGTCAATTGGAGTTCTTTTGGCATCCAGAGTGAGGAATCCATTTAAGTCGTGTCTCTTCAAATCAAACTCATCTAGTTCAACGGTTTTTACGGGCATAAAAACGTCTAAAACTTCGGACCTGTAATGAAAGTCTGTGATCTCACGATTCACGGTTTGGTGATTTACTGAAGTATATCGTAATGTATCTCCAATAGATACAACAATCTTATAATCTCCAAAATCGTTCGTGTAAGTTCCTTTGTCTGAGGTTAGGTTTACAACATGAACATCCTTCACAACTCCTGCAGAATCAATGACTTTTCCGTGTACCCAAAACTTGTTATTGATCTGTCCATAACTGGATGATACTACAATGAAAAAAAGAAATAGGAGTGCGTGTAACTTTTTTGTCATAGATGCATGTTTACCAAATTAAAAATACAACATATTCGGCGACTTTTCCGATAAACTTATGTTAAAGATTTTAGGGTTTTAAGGTCTCTAGAAAGTCTGGGGCTTTTTTCTCTAATAAAATGGCAAGTTCCAAAACGAGATCTTTATCGTAAAGTTCTATAAGATCAAATTGAACACAGTAATCAATAAAATTCAATACTTCCTTTTCTGGAATTTTTAATTTTTGGAAAAACTCTGCCCCACAGATATCATAAATTTTATCTCTTGAGAACTTGGAGCTTGTTATTTTTTTGATTCTTGCCTTTCTCCTGTCGATCTTACCACCTCCGCCAAAAGAACCACCGGCTCCAACAAATCTTCTTGTAGGGTCGACTAATGCGGCTGGGGGTCTAACCCGTGAATTGATATGATCATCATTCCAGCCTCCATAAACATCGATTTTGGAAAGATCCATATTCCTCTTAAGCGCCTCTGCTCTCCAATCTACAGGTGTGCGTTTCACGTCCAGACTAACAAATCCTGAAAGGTCATTTCTTTTGAGTTCAAATTCATCTAATTCGACAGTTTTAATAGGTAGAAAAACATCAAGGACTCCGTTGCTGAAGTTGAAATTGTTGATGGTACGTTTGACTGTTTGATGACTCACTGAGGTAAATTGTAAGGTGTCACCTATAGAAACTACAATTTTGTAATCACCAAAATCATTGGTGTAGGTTCCTACTTTAGAAGCAAGGTTGACTACATGAACATCTTTGACAATTCCAGCAGAATCTTTCACCTTACCAAGAATCCAGAATTTATCATTGACTTGGCTATAGCTCAACATCGATGTAATGAAAAAAAGAAGTGGTAAAAGTCTTTTGATCATGGTCAATTTTCTTTTGAGATCAAAGTACAAAAGATGTGATGTTCATAGCGATAAACTTATGTTAAACCTGAAGTTACTTTAAAGTTTTTAGGAAATTAGGTGCTTCCCTTTCAAAGATGACAGCCACTTGTAGTAGTAGCTCTTTATTGTACAATGTTTTGATATCGAATTGTTTGCAGTAGTCGATAAAATTGAAAATCTGTTTTTCTGGAATTTTGATCTCTCAAAAGAACTCTTTTCCAGTTTGATTGTCTT
>CAZTFN010000320.1:0-4361 GCA_964612905.1 uncultured Flavobacterium sp.
TATGATGTATGGGAGTTACCTCCAAATGGCCAGGGAATTGCTGCACTTCAAATGCTGAACATTTTAAAAGGATTTGATTTCTCGACTATTGAATTCGGAAGTGAAGAGCATCTGCATTTATTTACAGAGGCTAAAAAATTGGCCTTTGAAGATCGGGCGAAGTATTATGCAGATATGGACTTTGTGAATGTTCCCGTTGAAGAACTACTCTCAGATGATTATGCGAAAAAAAGAAGAGCACAAATTGGAGATCGAGCGAGAACATATGATGCTGGTGAGATTTCGGCAGGGGAAACAATTTATATGACCGTGGCTGATAAAAATGGAACGATGATTTCCTTAATTCAAAGCAATTATCGAGGAATGGGTTCAGGAATGGCGCCACCGAAACTTGGCTTTATGCTTCAGGATCGAGGTGAATTGTTTAGTCTAAAAAGAGGTCAAGCCAACACGTATGAGCCTGGAAAGCGTCCATTTCATACGATAATTCCCGCCTTCATCACCAAAGATGGAAAACCTTTTGTGAGTTTTGGAGTGATGGGAGGCGATTTTCAACCCATGGGACATACACAAATCGTGATGAATTTGATTGACTTTGGTATGAACCTTCAAGAAGCTGGTGACGCCCCACGTTGGGATCATACAGGTGGTGCAAGTCCAATGGGAAAAACTACCACGGATACAGGAATGATCAGAACCGAATCGGGTATTCCATATTCAACCATTCGTGGATTGATGGGTAGAGGTCACCGAATAGGAACTGCACGAGGCGTTTATGGTGGATATCAAGCCATCCTTTGGGATGATGTCAATAAAGTGTATCACGGAGCCTCAGAAAGTCGAAAAGACGGACAAGCAGCTGGATATTAAACCATCAATTTCTCATAATAATTAAAATAAGCAACTATCAAAACAACCTATTTATGAAAAGAATTGTATTCTTATCTACACTTCTATGCCTTAGTATCCTTGAGCTATCGGCTCAAAAGAAAGTCATGCAAAACGAAGACAAAGCGCTTTGGAATAGAATCCGAAACATGCAAATATCAAACTCTGGTGATTTTATGTTGTATTCTTTGGGTCCTGAAGAAAAAGATCAAACTCTACATGTGAGAACAACGAAAGGCGATAATGTTATGTCTTATCAGAGAAGTGGTTATGGACAGTTTTCATTTGATTCCAAATACGTTTTATTCAAGGTCAATGCCTTCAAAGACAGCATCAAAGCAATGAAACGTAAAAAAGTAAAGAAGAAAGACTTGCCCAAAGATTCTTTGATCATTTACAACCTTGGAAACAAATCCATTGCTAAGATCCCGAATGTAAAATCCTATAGAATGCCTGAGAAATGGTCAGGTGTTGTAGCTTACATGCTGGAGCCTGCAAAGGCAAAAAAGAAAGATCCAAAAGCCAAGAAAAAAGATTCAACCAAGACCAAAGAGAAAAAACCCGCGAAAAAGAAAAAAACAAAGAAAGTATCTAAAGTCAATGGATATCATTTGGTCATTAGACAGTTGGAAAGTGGAGTAGAGGATACTTTAAAGTTTGTCCATAAATATTCGATGGCAAAAAAAGGGAAGTTCATTACGTATGCTACTTCAGGAGAAAAAGACAAGACCAAAGCGGGAGTATATCGCTATGATGCTCAATCGGGAAATAGTACATTGCTCTTTGAAAGTCATGCAAAAACTAAGTATCCTCAATTAGGAATTTCAGAGTCTGGAAAGAAGATTGGTTTCGTTGTAGATGCCGATTCAACCAAGAGTTTGATTAAAAAACCAAATTTGTATGCTTGGAATCAAGGTGATAGAGCTGCTAGAATCATCGTTTCTTCAGAGAAAAACACCAGTAGTTTATTGGTCTCAAGTGACGAACGACTTCGTTTTTCAGAAAATGAAGAACGCTTATTCTTCGGTCTAAGAACTACACCAATAGTAAAGGACACCACATTATTACCTGAGGAAATCGTAAATGTAGAGGTTTGGACCTATGACGAACCTACCTTGTACACAGTTCAAGAACTACAAGTGAAAAATAACAAGAAAAAAGCCTACTTATCACTTTATGATTTCAACCAGAATAAAATGGTTCAAATCGCCAATCTAGAGTTTGATATGGCTCGTTATGGAGATGAAGGGAATAGTGATTATGCTATTATTGGAAACCGTACTCCTTACATGTTGGAAAGTCAGTGGACCGCACAACGTCCTATGGACATGCAACGTGTAGACTTGAATACTGGACAAACGTCTGACATTGGAACTAAGATTTATGGAGGCTCTTCTATCAGTCCAAAAGGAAAATATCTCTATGGCTATAGCAGAAAAGACAGTACTTGGTTTGCTTACAATCTACAAACCTTAAAATACAAAGCCCTTACCAAAGGAAGAACACAATTCTACAACGAATTGCACGATTATCCTGATGACCCATATAGTTATGGTTCTGCAGGTTGGACAGAAAATGATTCAAAAATCTTACTCTACGATCGATTTGATATTTGGTCCTTCGATCCTGAAACTGGAGCCTCAGAGAACTTAACGAATGGAAGAGCATCACAAACTCGTTACCGTTATCTACGATTAGATCAAGAAGAAAGATCCATTTCTAATTCTCAAAAATGGATGTTGAGCACATTTAACGAACAAACAAAAGATGGGGGATTTGCAAGTTACAATCCAAAGAAAAAGTCGATAAAAGAATTGATCTCTGGACCTTATTCATACGGTAGACCCAGATTAGCTGAAGATGATAAACAAGCACGCTTGTTGTAAACACGTGAATCTTTTGAAGACTTCCCAAATGTTTGGAGCTCTAATCTTACGTTCAAATCACCAAAGCAAATTACCGATGCAAACCCCCAGCAAGATGATTACAATTGGGGAACTGCAGAAATGGTGGATTGGGTTTCCTTAGATGGAAGACCACTAAGAGGAATGCTTATCAAACCAGAGAATTTTGATCCCAATAAAAAATATCCATTGATCGTAAATTTCTATGAAAAGAGCTCCAATGGATTGCACAGACATCGCGCGCCTTCGTATGGACGAAGTACCATCAATTATCCATTTTACGCAAGTAGAGGCTATGTTATCTTCAATCCTGATGTGTACTATCGAGATGGATATCCGGGTGAAAGTGCCTTTAATTGTGTGATTCCTGGAATCACTTCACTAATTGACAAAGGTTTTATTGACAAAGACAATATCGGTGTACAAGGTCATAGCTGGGGTGGATATCAAATTGCTTATTTGGTGACCAAAACAGATATTTTCAAAGCTGCTGAGTCTGGAGCTCCTGTTCCAAATATGATCAGTGCTTATGGTGGAATTCGCTGGTGGACTGGTTTGAGCAGACAATTTCAATACGAACATACACAAAGTAGGATAGGAGGAACACCTTGGGAATATCCACAACGTTATGTAGAAAACTCACCCATTTTTAATATTGATAAAATCAACACTCCATTATTAATTATGCACAATGATGCAGATGGTCACGTACCTTGGTATCAAGGAATTGAATTTTTTGTCAGTTTACGTCGACTTGGAAAGCCTTCTTGGTTCTTGAACTATAATGGTGAACCACACTGGCCTTTGAAAATGCAGAATCGTATCGACTTCAATATTCGTATGTCGCAGTTCTTTGATTACTATTTGAAAGGAGCACCAAAACCTGTTTGGATGAAACGAGGGGTTCCAGCCTTAGAAAAAGGAATCAACCAAGGACTGGAACTTTTAGATAAGGAATAAATGCATCGTGAAAGGCACTATTGCTAAGCAATGATTAAATGTGTACTTTCACGATCGCTTCTTTAAATGCAATAAGATTTGTCAAAGACAAAAGGTAATTTTCTATTGAATCGTATTCCGCATGCTATTACAATGTTGTTCTTCATCATTGTACTCGTTGCTGTACTAACATACATTTTGCCTGCTGGGCTCTATGAACGAGTACTCGTGGATGGTAAAAATGTAGTAGTTCCCAATTCATATCATACCATTGAGTCAACACCTGTTGGACTGTTAGATACATTCAAAGCAATTCCATTAGGATTCAAAGCTGCTGCTGAAGTCATCTTCATTGTTTTGGCTGGAGCCATTATGTTTGGGTTTATGGAAAGCTCGAAAGCTGTTGAAAACACAGTAGGGGTATTGGTGAAAAAATTAGGCCTTAAGAATAAGAATCTAGTCATTGTTATTATGACTTTTATTTACGGTCTCTTGGGAATCGCAGTGGGTTATGAGAATAATATTGCTATGGTACCCATTGCTGCTGTATTAAGTTTGGCATTGGGAGGTGATTTGATTTTAGCTGCTGGAATTTCTGCAGGTGCCATGACCATTGGTTTTGGTTTATCG
>CAZTFN010000321.1:0-4281 GCA_964612905.1 uncultured Flavobacterium sp.
CTGCGAGAGAATACTATTAAAGCAGATATATTGGGGGATCTGCCTAACGATAATGTTTTTATACTTCTACTAGGGGAGTATATTCTTCTTGTAAATCCTCAATAAAGAATGCAATATCTCCTCTATCATACTCTTTAGGGAATGAACGTCCGTTCACTAATATTTCAGGTGTGAAATTGATTTTATTTGCTTCACACCAGTCTTTTTGTTTTGTCAGATCTTCAAATCGTTTGTCTTGATCTATTTCTTTAGGGTACCATTTTTCAATCCACTCTTTTGGTGATAACTTAAGATACGCTTCTTCCATAGCTTCCAAGCATTTTTCTTCCCCATGAGTTTCAAAAATATCCAGCAGACCACTGGTTATTTTTACGGCATCACCCTCTTTGTCCATATGAATGTTAAAACGAATGATAATTTTGACATCGTTCTTAAATTGTTTCAATACATCTTCAATGACCGTATGAACGGGTTTGCAGTGACCACAGAACGGGTTTGTAATCACAACAATTTCAACATTTGCTTCTCTGTTTCCGAATACAATTTGCTCTGTGCTATTCATTTCTGTATTTAGAGCGTCGTTATTCTTTAAAAGGGTAGAGAAAATGTTGTATTTCCTTTTAAATTGATAATAGTCAATCTTGAATTGCTTGTTTTCTTCTGCTTCTTTGAGTTGAGGTTTTAGGTAACTCCACAGAGTAAACGTCAGTAAAAAACTACCTGCTATAATGAGTGCAGTCATCAGAGAAAAACTGAAATCAAATAAATTTGGAACCATAAAAACTGGAACCAAAGCCTGAATCCATAAAAGCCCTACAATACTCAAGCACAGCATGCACCAGGTTTTTACAACCACTGCTTGGTAATAAATTGAGTAGATGGTAATAGGTGTACTTGCAATAGCGATAAAGTAGACATATGAAATGTCTAAATTTTGTGCAAATAGTAAGGTCGTGCTCAGACTGAGTCCTACAAAATAAATAAGACTTAAATCACTTAATTTGTAGTTGCCCGCAATTTTAGCGCCTTTAGAGGAAAGAACAGCATTACAGTCTTTTTTCTCCGAGTCTGAGGTACAAAAGGCATTCCCAATTGAATTTTGAATTCCGAATTCTTGTTTTACAATGGAAACACTAATGACTACTCCAATAATCGATAAAACCAACGTAATCCATGGAACTATAGCTGTATTACTCAGAGCAAGGACACCAGTGAAGATCAAAGCTGCCAGAACAAATCCAACAGTAGTGTATGATTTTGAAACATTTACTTTTTCTGAATCGTCTTCACTTTTTTCAACGGCAACGATAATACCTGTGAATCCTTTGACAAACTCATCATTAGAAATTTTTGATTTTTTCTTTTCTTCATCAAAAATTGCCACTCCTTTTTTCTCTTTTTCAACAAGGACCATTTGTATGCCTTTTTCGCCATTGAATTGAGCCATAAATGACTTAGGTAACTCTTCTAAAATTTCCAAAGTATTTGGAACTCTTGCAGCTATATTTTCAATATTGAAGTGGTCAAAAACTCCTGTGACAGAGTGCAAGCTTGGATAAGAGGGGTGACTTTGAATTTGGAACGACAATTCCTCCTTGTCGAAAGGAATCGAGTTCTTTTGCAGTAGTAAACCAGCAATTTTTAACATTTTTCTTTTTATTTTTCACGAGAGGGTAATAAATATACGAAAATGCGTATAGCAAGTCAATCCCCAAAAATGGGGAAATTTTCAACCCCTGATTTTTAGGGAGTCAATGCTAGGTAAACTCGTTAAATTGAAAGTAAAACTTGTTAAAATAGTGCTCTTTTCAAGCTTCTAAAGTTGCTTGTAAACCTCTTCAAAAGGAATCCGAAATCGTTCTCCGTAAACACCTTCAGGCTTTCTAATTCCGCAGCTTACGATCATGTTTATCTCGGCACCAAGTGGTAACCCTAAAAGCCTTTTTACACGCCAAGTGTCCGAACCTTCCATAGGACAGGTGTCATAACCTTCTGCGGCCATGCTAATCATAAAATTTTCGGCAGCTAATGCACATGTTTTGTGAACAACTACCCTCATATCGCTTCTGCGAACTTCCCTATAAATAGGTTTAAATAATCCTACCACAAGAATCATTAGAAACTTCACAAGGCCAAAGAGACCTAAAAAATCTGAGTAGGTAAAAGGGATTAATTTTCCGTAGTAATTTCGACTCACCTTTTCCCTACTGCTTTGTTCTTTTTTGGGTTTTGGAGGGAAAACACGATCAATCATTTCCAAATTGGCTTTTGCTCTTTTTCTCCAAAGGTCCTTTCGAGTGACAAAAATAACTAGTTGCTGAGCTGTTCTAGCTGCATTCTGATTGAAACAATATGGAGCAATTTTTTGAATGGTCTCCTTGGAGGTAATATGATAAAACTCCCATAATTGCATGTTACTGCTATTAGGTGCTAAAGCAGCTTGCTCAATACACTTCTTTACAATCTCGGAGTCTATGGGTTTTTCTGAGTCATATATTCGAATTGAACGACGATAGGAAATTGCTTCAGAAACGGTTTTTTCTTTCGACATATAGTCTTATGGGTTTAATTGTTGGATTTTTTTATTCATCAATCCGAACCAAAGTGGAGGGAATAATGAGAGGAGCATCATACCTGGATAACCTGTTGGCATTTGAGGACTTTCTGGTAATGATTTCAAAATCTGATAGTGTTTACTTCCATTATAATGATGGTCTGAATGTCTGGATAGGTTGAACAACATTACTTTACCAATAACGTGATCCGAATTCCAGGAATGTGTTCTTTTTACACGTTCATATCGACCGTGTTTGTTCTTTTGTCTCAACAAGCCATAGTGTTCAATATAGTTCACTGTTTCCAAAAGGAGAATGCCAACAACTGCTGCAGCTACAAAGGCAATCAATCCTAGCCAGTTAAAAAAGTAGAAAATAGTAGCAAGTAAGAGGATATTTGCCAATGTGTAAATGATCATTCTGTTCTGTATATGAAACCAGCTTCTGTTGCTTTCTTTCATGCGTCTATTTTCAAGTTGCCAAGCTTGCACATAACTTGTGAAGTGAGATCGGATCCAAAAGACATACAATAATTCATTTTTTCTAGCAGTAGCAGCATCTTTGGGTGTGGCCACATTAAAGTGATGTCCACCATTATGATACGGTAAAAAGTGTGTATCCAAAGACGATAGCAACAAAATTTCACCCAAAAATTCATCAAACCGATTGTTTCTGTGTCCTAGCTCATGACCAACGTTAATCCCAATGACTCCACACATTAACCCCATAGCAGTAATTCGTCCTGCCAAATCCAACGTGGTCAAGCCACTATCTTGAATGACAAGGAAAAAATAGAATAAATAAGCCAACTGAATCGGAACCATTGCATATAGAATATAGGTGTAAGCTTTGTTCTCTTTTTCAGCTTCTTCCTCTTCCTTGCTAAAGTTCTCACTATTCGGATTGAATAACAGTTCCAACGCAGGTACAAATCCAAAAAATACAATCATTGGTAGGAAGGTAATCCATCCAGTAGAGGTAAAAGAAATGTAAACGGTAATGGGGAGTAAAAGAATGGAAAGGTATTTTATCGACTTCATTAGGATCAAAATTTCCTAAAGATAAAAAATTAGTCACATGCTTTCCAAATAACATCTTGGGGAACAGGAGCAACAAGTTCTATTTTTTCTTTACTGACAGGATGTATAAAGTCTATTTTTCGAGCGTGTAAGTGAATACTACCATCTTTATTGCTTCTTGGAAATCCATATTTTAAATCGCCTTTAATTGGACTTCCAATAAAGGACAATTGTGTTCTTATTTGATGGTGTCTTCCAGTCTCCAAATCTACTTCTAATAAGGTGTAATTATCCAATTTCTTAATAACAGAGTAATGTAGGATGGCCTTTTTACTACCCTCAATCTCTTTGCGAAAAACAGAGGATTTATTATTCTTCGGATTCTTTTTTAGGAAGTTGATCAAAGTGTCTTGTCCCTTAGATGGAGTATTCTTTACAACGGCCCAATAAGTTTTTTGGATGGTTTTTTCGCGTAACATTTTATTCAATCGCTCTAAAGCTTTTGAAGTTCTTGCGAAAATGACAATTCCTGAAGTAGGTCTATCCAAACGATGCACAACTCCCAAAAACACATTGCCTGGTTTGTTGTATTTCTCCTTCACGTATTCTTTCACAACCTCACTCAGAGGTTTGTCTTGAGTCTTGTCGCCCTGAACAATGTCACCCGCTCTTTTGTTGACAATAATGATGTGATTGTCTTCAAAAAG
>CAZTFN010000322.1:0-4247 GCA_964612905.1 uncultured Flavobacterium sp.
CTATTGCACAGGGACCAGACAATAAAAAGAAGTTGTCAGAATTTGCGTTTTTGATCTTGGGTACAAGTGATAAATCCATTCAAAAAAATTTTAACAAAAGTACAAAATTATTGTTGTGGATGTTTGGTATCTTTAGTGCTAGATTCAAATAATTCAAAAGACAATGACAAATAAATTAAGGCTAGTAATCCTAGCTTTTCTGGGAGTGTTTTCTGTAGTGAATGCTCAGGAAATCGACAAGAATCAAGTAAAGAAACACTTGTACACCTTGGCTTCTGATGAAATGCAAGGACGAAGGACAGGAACGGAAGGTATTGAGAAAGCAGCACAATATATTGAAGGCGAGTTCAAAAGAATTGGGTTGAAAACCTATGCAGACCTCACTTCATATAGACAAACCTTTACGTTTACCTCTAGAAGAACGAATGACAGTATTACAGGGAGTAATATCATTGGAGTTTTGGAAGGGAAAGGAAAGAAAGATGAAATGGTAGTTGTTTCTGCTCATTATGATCATCTTGGTATGAAGAAAGAGGGTGAGGACGACTTGATTTTTAATGGAGCCAATGATGATGCAACTGGGGTTACGGGAGTTTTAGCGCTGGCTGAATATTTTGCCAAAAAAGGAGACAATGAAAGAACGATTGTGTTTATAGCATTTACGGCTGAAGAAATGGGGTTGATTGGTTCTAACCATTTCGGAAAGGGAATTGATGCGAGTAAATTTGTTGCAGGTATCAATTTGGAGATGATTGGTAAAGAACCAGCATCAGGACCCAAAACTGCATGGCTTACAGGTTTTGAGCGTTCTGATTTTGGAAAGATCATACAAAAAAATCTAGAAGGAACTGGTTATAAATTATTTCCAGATCCGTATGCACGTTATGGATTGTTTTTTAGATCAGATAATGCATCACTAGCACGATTGGGAGTTCCAGCGCATACATTTTCAACTACTCAGATTGATAAAGATAAAGACTATCATCAGGTAAGTGACGAAGCAGAAACTTTAGATGTGGAAGTGATTACAGAAACCATCAAAGCTGTTGCGAAAGGAACGACAAGTATTATCAACGGAAAAGACACACCAACGAGAGTGGTGTTGGACGAATAATAAAATTATGCAAAACTCACTCCGCATCATTGCACTGTTTTTGATCATGGGATGTTCTTCATCCAAGGTAGTTTATGACTATGATACAAAGACAGACTTTTCAAAATACACAACCTATTATTTCTTTGATGATGTAGGAGATGGACTGAATGAATTGGATGTAAAACGATTTACTCGGTCTATTGAAGGTGTGCTTGATTCTTTACAAATTAGAAAGAGCGAAAAGCCAAGTTTTTTTATCAATGTCATCTCTGAAAAGAGTGACGTTGTTGGAGACGATATAGGAGTTGGAATTGGTGGCGGAGGTAGAAACGTAGGAATTGGAATCTCTACAGGGATTTCTTTAGGCGGGAAGAAAATTAATGAACGCATTACACTTGAGTTTGTAGATTCTGATTCGAATACACTCTTCTGGCAAGGGATATTAGATGTCAAAGTAAGAGAGAAGATAAAACCGCAAGACCGAGTTGTTTTGGTAGACAAGATGGTCAAGAAAATATTGAGTAAATACCCACCTAAAAATTAATGGCATACAACGAATTCTTAGCGGATCGGATTTCACAATTCTTTCATGAAAAGAGCGTTCCTTTTGAGGCGAAAAAAATGATGGGAGGTTTATGTTATATGGTGGATGGTAAAATGTGTGTGGGAGTTGTAAAGGATGAAATCATGGCACGTATTGATCCAGAGATTTATCAAGAATCCTTAACGAAGCCTGGCTGCAAAGAAATGAACTTTACAGGGAGACCTATGAAAGGGTATGTTTTTCTATCCGATGAAGCCATTGATCTGGAAGTCGATTTTCAATATTGGCTTCAACTTGCACTCGACTTCAATCCTAAAGCCAAGGCGAGTAAAAAGAAAAAGAAGAAGTAGTGCAGCTCCTTCAGTTTTTATAACTTCGTCCACAAATAATGCATTTCATATGAACATTCATTTTATAGCCATTGGTGGAAGCGCCATGCACAATTTGGCCATTGCACTTCACAACAAAGGGTATCATGTGACGGGTAGTGATGACACGATTCATGATCCATCAAAATCTCGATTAGCAAACAGAGGATTGTTGCCTGAACAGTTTGGTTGGTTTCCTGAAAAGATTTCAACTGAATTGGATGTGATTATTCTTGGAATGCATGCAAAGAAAGACAATCCTGAATTGCTGAAGGCACAGGAGTTAGGACTAAAGATTTATTCCTATCCTGAGTTTTTATACGAACAATCCAAAGATAAAACCAGAGTTGTGATTGGTGGCTCCCATGGAAAAACTACCATTACCTCTATGATACTTCATGTGCTGAATTATCATGAAAGAGAAGTCGACTATATGGTGGGTGCACAGCTGGAAGGTTTTGATACGATGGTACACCTTACAAAAGAAAATGAGTTTATTGTTTTAGAGGGAGATGAATATCTGAGTTCGCCCATTGATATGAGACCCAAGTTTCATTTGTACAAACCGAATATCGCCTTATTGAGTGGGATTGCGTGGGATCATATCAACGTATTTCCAACCTTCGAAAACTATTTAGAACAGTTTCAAATCTTTACAGATTCCTTAACGAATGGTGGAATTATGGTTTATAATGAGGAAGATTTAAATGTAAAGGAGGTTGTAGAAAGTTCAGAAAACCCGATTAAGAAATATCCATACTCCATTCCACAACACTATGTGGACAATGGAACTACCTATATCGATACTCCTGATGGAGATATGCCGCTAGAGATTTTTGGAGATCACAACTTACAGAATCTTGCAGGAGCCAAATGGATTTGTCAGCATATGGGAATTGACGAAGATGCTTTTTATGAAGCAATCGCTTCATTTAAAGGTGCAAGTAAACGATTGGAGAAAGTTGCTCAAAATGAAAACACTGTAATCTTTAAAGATTTTGCTCACAGTCCCAGTAAAGTGAAAGCAACCACAGAAGCGGTAAAAAAACAGTACAATCAAAGAGAAGTACTCGCTTGTTTGGAGCTTCATACCTATAGCAGCTTAAATGCTGAGTTTCTTAAAGAATATAAGGGAGCTTTGGATCATGCAGACAAGGCTGTTGTATTTTATTCACCTCATGCCGTTCAGATCAAACGCTTGGAAGAAGTCACTGCAGAACAGATTGGGCAAGCGTTTGAACGTGATGACTTAATTATTTATACCAATCCAGCGGAATTTAAAGACTTCTTGTTTTCTGAGAATCTTGATAACAAGGCTTTATTGTTGATGAGTTCTGGGAACTACGGAGGTTTGGATTTTGAGGAGGTTAAGACCCTGATTTAAATTTTGCTTTCAACCAACGAGGGCTTGTGACTGTTTTGATTAACCAGATGCTATACTCTTTTTTATATAAAGACTTGAGTGTGATTTTTAATCTAGATCTGAAATAAAGCTTCCGCTTCCATTTTCTGTGATGTCCCAATCGAAACTTTTGATTATTCAGTAGTTTATCGAATTTTGCTAAATATTTCTTGGCTTCTTCTGTGCGATTATAAGTGATTCCATCGGAAAGAGTATAATTACAGAGTGCTAGGAAATTATTTAGTGGATGAAAGATTTGATCCAATTCTTTAATGGATGACGAAGCATCTACTTTTTGAGACAAGCAAAAAACATCATAAGCATTTCTAAGGCTAATCGTGTTGTAGTATTGTCCATCATCATTGATCTGTAGCGCAATTACAGCCAAAGACAACTGATGCTCATAGCTTAAAACAGAGAAGCCATTTTTTGAAATGATATGTCCTTTAATGGTTTCATAGTTGAAGGCTGGTTCAAAAGGGTTTTTGACCATTTCTTTATGAATCTCTATAGCAGCAACGGACCCTTCTTTGAACGATCTTGGGTAGTGTTTTCCTGGTATTGAATGACGATCAAAGACTTTTTGATATCCATATTCTTTAAGGATTTTAATCGTTTCATTATAATCTTCAGGACGAATAATAAAGTCAATGTCACCAACCATACGTTCACCAATATCATCATATAATCCCTGTAATAAATTACCAGTACCTTTTAAAAATATGGGTTGGATATCGTTTTGTCGTAGAATTGTATTGAGCTCAGTAGCTTGTTCGATTATTTGTTGATTTCTATCTCGGTTTAGCTCAGTAAGATGTTTCATATAAGAGACCAAAT
>CAZTFN010000323.1:0-4223 GCA_964612905.1 uncultured Flavobacterium sp.
GTTGATGTACTTCACATTTGTGTCTGTTTGATCGTTTACTACGAATTTTTTACCTTCAGGTATTGCAATTCTTTGACCAGTTAATTCTTCGATTGCATCCATAGGGTTCGCCATTAATTGCGCCTTGAATGCTTCATTATTCCAAGCCTCGCTTACTACGCGCTGAAATAATTCTTCTGTTGTTTTAAATTCCATAGGAAAAAATTTAATTATTAATATTTGTGTTAAAATTTCGTTTAGCTTTGATATCCATCATTATCTGGATTCTGTGGAATGGTAATGATTGGGAAGTTCCAAAGAGCTCCACCGCCTGCAACTACTTCTAATTGCTCTTCACTCAACTCCATGTCTTCCATCTTTGGTTCTGAAGGAATGTTCACATAAATTGAAGAAGCATCAGTTTGATCTCTTACAATTAATGTCTTACCTGCTGGTAACTTTACGCGCTCACCTGTTAATTTTTCAATTGCATCAATAGGATTTGCAATTAGTTCTTGTTTAAAAACTTGGTCTTCCCAAGCTTTGGTAATTACTGCTTGAAGCAAGTCCTGAGACTTTTGTTGTTGTTCTGTAAGCTTCATAACTCTAGCGTTTTAAATAATTATGATGTAAATGTATTTGGAAGAATTATGAGAAAAGTGCCACAAAAACCGACAAAACTGATTTTCAATAAGTTCTAGGGTTAAATGAAGAAAAAGAAGGCACGAAGTTGTTAGTACTAAATGAAAAAAGAAGACTTTTACACCAAACTTTCGGCAAGTGAAGGTTTTTCATTGACTTCTTTTCTGACCTCCTCAGGTCTCAAGGATACGAAGTACATTTTCAACTCTCCCTTTCCTTTAGCTTGCACTTTACCTCGATATTCGAAAAGCAAATCTTGTTCATCTTTTACCAATAGGTATGTACTATGACTTATATTTACTTTTCCGACAACGCCGTTGCTTTCCATCCTACTTGCAGTATTTACCGTATCACCCCAAACATCATATTGGAATTTCTTAACTCCTACAATTCCAGCTACAATGGGCCCAACATGAATCCCTACTCTCATTTCAAACGCTGGTTGGTTTCGTAATTGGTTTTCGCGATACCTTCGCTTAATGAAAGATTGCATGTCTAAAGCTGCCAATATGGTATTCTTCACAGCATTTGCATCTGGTTGTGGCAAACCTCCTGCTGCCATGTAAGCATCTCCGATAGTTTTGATTTTCTCTATTTTATAATGCCCCATGATCTGATCAAAAGCCTTGAAACAAGCATTGATTTCCTGCACCAATTCTCTGGGAGTTAATTGAGAAGCGGTTTGCGTGAAGGATTTAAAATCGGTGAATAAGATAGAAGCAGTTTCAAAGTGTTGTGCATCTACAAATCCCTTTTTTTTCAACTCTTCTGCAATTTCTTCTGGTAAAATGTTGAGCAGCAAATGTTCGGAACGGTCCTTTTCAACTTGTAATCTCGCTTTGGATCGCTTTACAAGACTTAAACGACTAAAGATTCCAATAGCAATAAGAATAGCAAAACAACCAGCGATTAAAAAAATATTCCTTTGTTTCTCTTTCTTTGCTACTTCTTCCTGATGCGCCAATTCTGCTTTCCGTTTGATTTCTGCATCTGCAATGCTGTCTAATAACAACTCTTTCTCAAACTTCATATTGAGAATTTTATCCGTTGTTTGCTTGAGGTTTAAGCTGTCTTTTAGCAAATGCATTTTCTCATTATACATCAGTGCTTTGCCTGGAACACCTTTAGCCTTATAGGCATTATATAGACATTCGCAGGCTTCCTCTTGTGTAGAAACCACATCAATTTTCTGGGCAATATTCAATCCGTTTTTACAACTTTCAATCGCGTCATTTTTATTACCCAGAATTAATTGAACTCCCCCCAGAGCAATTAACGATGAACTTTCTATTCGCTTACTTTGAGCCTCTCTTGAAATGGCGAGAGACCTATTGTAGAAATCAACTGATTCTTTGTATTTTCCTTCAGTCTCATAGAGCTTTCCTAGATTGGATAACACCTCAGCTTGCACTTGTTTTTGATCCTTCTCTTTTGCCAATTCCAAAGAAGAATTGTAGTAGTCCAGTGCTTTTTCATTATTCTCTTCCTTTTTATAAACATTTCCTATACTACTGAGTACTAAGGCTAATGATTTCTTATTATTTTTCTTTCGGTAGATCTGTTCGGCCGTTTCAAAATTCTTTCGTGCATTGGCGTAATCGTTTAGAATAAAATAGATGTTTCCAATATTCTGTGTGGTTCCTGCAATTTGGCTTTCATTATTCAGATCCTCGTGAAACTCGAGTGCCTGTTTGTAGTGATCAAGGGCTTTGACATAATTACCAAGGTAGTAAAAGATCACTCCTTTGTTGTTGGTGGCCGAGGCAACTCCATTCAAATCATTGGCTTTTTCAAAGGACGCTCTACTTTTTTCAAAGTAAGAAAGGGTTTGATAGTATTCTCCCTGAAAATAGTTAATGGTTGCCATTTGATTGTAGCCATCTCCCACTCGTTTGAAGTCATTTAGTGAGGTAAAAATTGAGATGCTTTTTTCTGCGCTAGTTAATGCTTGATCAAAGTCTCCTTGTTTCATTTGATTCTTACTTAGTGCGATCAAGCTATCCGCTTCTTTCTTCTGTAGTTCTTGTGTCTTTTGTCCCTGAATTTGAACACAGAAAAAAGTCAGAATAAAAAAGAGAAGCACACGGATTTTGTGCTTCTCTCTTTTGGATTGATATGTGTATAATACACCAGACATTTTAATATTTTATCCCCCTACCAACCCGTTTAATGGATCGTTATTTTGAAAAACACCTCCTGGAAGAGATCCTCCTCCAGAAATAATTTCCAACTGATCCTCAGTTAATTCCATGTCGTCAGTGTCAATTTGCGTAGGAATATTGATGTAAACTACACCTTCTGTTGATTGATCATTAACAACGATTGTTTTACCTTCAGGTAGATTGATCTCTGCACCTGTTAAGCTTTCAATAGCTCCTTTCGGGTCTTCCATAAGTTGTTCTTTAAAAGCAGGGTTGTCCCAAGCTTCAGTCACAACTTGCTGGAATACCTCTTGTTCTTTAGTAAATTCCATGTGATATAATTTTATTGTTCCCTGTAAAGGTATTTTTCGACCCCGTTAGAAAACAGACAAAAAGGCTGAGAAAATTGCAAATAAGGACAATTTCTCTTTGTTTCACTAGATATTCACATGAAGAGATTCAGTGCATCTTTTGATAAATAATTGGGTAGGACCATCTTTTGAAATGAATTGGTCGGCACTTATAAAATTCTTTAAGGCATCTTTATAATTCTCTGACTTGTAGTGAGTCAATCCTTGATTGTAATAATGCTGAAA
Organism: uncultured Flavobacterium sp.; assembly: GCA_964612905.1. Lineage (GTDB taxonomy): Bacteria > Bacteroidota > Bacteroidia > Flavobacteriales > Flavobacteriaceae > Polaribacter. Next base: position 3,359 of record CAZTFN010000323.1, read on the forward strand.
TTGGATTTCTGTTTGCGTCAAAGGTTCGTTTCTATATCCTGACACGGTAAACACTTTCACAGGAATATGTTTTCCTTTCACCAAAAGAGTATCAATCTCTCTACAATGAAACTCATCTTTTACTTCATGGTATGTGTTTTCACATATCAAGAGTTCTACACCGTAGGTTTTTGTGGCACTCTCCAATCGCGCAGCAAGATTTACCGAATCACCTATCACAGTATATTCAAATCGCTTTTCAGATCCAATATTTCCAGAAACTACATTCCCTGTGCTGATTCCTACTCCAATACTCAATCGATGTGAATCAATATTGTTCTCGTTCAATTTATACAGCATAGAGAACATGTCCAACGCACAACTCACAGCATTTTTGGCATCTGAAAGGTTGGCATAAGGCACTCCAAAAACGGTCATAATCGCATCCCCAATATATTTATCCAAAATACCATTGTATTTATGAACAGAGGTGATCATTGCTTCAAAGTACTTATTCAAAAGCTCCACAATTTGAATTGCTCCAAACTCCTCTGTAAGTGTGGTAAAGTTCCGTATGTCCGAAAATAGAATACTACACTTAGAAAGATTTCCTTTCAACAGAGATAAATTGTCATGATCCATCACCTTTTTCACCAAATGCTGAGGAATGTATCGACTCAAATTAGATTGAATTCTTTTCTCCTTGGAAATATCATTGAAAACTACGATGGCCCCAATGACATTGCTCTTTGCATCCTGCATAGGCAAAACACTGATGTTAACCGTCACGTAAGTGGTTTCATTTTTACTAATTCTAATCTACTCTTGATAATGTTTATCACCCGTAAGACTAGTGTCTTGCCAGTTTATAAATACGGGCTTGAAT
>CAZTFN010000324.1:0-4191 GCA_964612905.1 uncultured Flavobacterium sp.
GGCATTTTCTAAATCCATGATCACATCATCCAACTCGATCTTTAAACTAGAGATTCGAGAAGATAATTCTTCATATTCTTTGGAGTATGCAGAAATTCTAGACAATCGGTTTTCCAAAGCATGTAATAAATGTTGAATCCCAATTTGCTCATCTTGTGTGATCTGCAATGCCTCAGAAAGATTGGATTTGATTTCCTCTACATTGTTGATCTTCTCTAAGTTTTCTTCCAAGGATTCTTGCTCATCAGCTACCAAATTAGCCTCCTCCAATTCATTGAATAAATGCAGGTTGTAATCGTATTGTTGATTGGCTTCTCTTTGACTCTGAATCAGCTCTTGAAGCTTCTTCTTTTCCTCTTGATATTGCCTCAATCCTCTCTTATAAGAAGCTAACTTGCTCTGGTTTTCAGCCAATACATCTAACAACTGAAACTGAAAGTCTTGATCCGATAATTGCAGGGTTTGGTGCTGCGAATGAATGTCCATTAACTTCAATCGAAGTTCATTCAGAATACTTAAAGTGACAGGTGTATCATTGATAAAGGCTCTTGATTTCCCTGACGGTAAAATCTCTCTTCGAATGATGGTATTTTCTTCGTAATCTAAATCCTGAGAAATAAAAAATGATTCCAATCCATATGGGTGAATGGACAATTGTATTTCTACAATGCACTTCTTCTCTGGGTTTTTCAAGGTTGATGAATCCGCTCTGTTTCCTAAAACCAATCCTAAAGCCCCCAATAGAATAGATTTACCAGCTCCTGTTTCACCTGTAATAATGGACAAACCTGACTGAAAATCAATGGAAAGCTCCTCAATGAGAGCATAGTTTTTTATGGATAGAGATGTTAGCAAAGGACGAAATTTCGAAAAACTAAAATTAATTAATTTTTTGCCACTTGCTATTGTTTACTGGAGAGATTTTTTTGACTACCACCAACATTCGTTGTTTACTTCTAGTATTGGGGCCATCAGAATAAATATTCACGATTTCATCGGACTTTGCATCAAAGAACAATCGAATTAATGGATTTCCAATCACCTTATTAAAGAGTCGATCCAAAGCAATGATATTGTTCTCAATGGTTTGTTTTCCCTTCACTTTGTTCTGAGAAAACAGATCAAATCCATTTCTATGATAGTTGTATTGAATAGATCTGAATTGTCTCATGTTAGGTGACAATATATTATCTATCAATTGAAATCTATTCTGCACTCCCACTTGATTTGACCAAGCGGACAATCCACTTTGCTGTGCCTGCAATACTACATTTTCAGCCTCCTTGAAGTAAGGTGTACCTCCGTTCAACTGGAAGGTATCTGCATCCATTCCTAAGATCATGTACACATAAAATGTGATCATAGAAATCAGGTTGCTATCAAAAGTCGTTGGGTTATAAATGAATTGATCAAACTCGTTGTACTGAAAGTTAAAGTCATTGTCTTTTACATTCAATACAGGAGTTTCGTATGAAGTTCCATAGATAGGTCGTGTTGATTGTACTTGAATAGTTCCCTCAAACACATTATTATCTCTCTTGGTGATGATAATGTTCATCGCGCAATTGATTCGTTCTTGTGCCTTTACATTTCTATTGGTCCATTTCTTTTGGTTCACAAACTCAGAAATGGTGGTTTCCAAGGTTCTGAATACCTGTCGATTTGAACCAATCACTTGATCGTCATTAATCGTGACTAAGCAATTTAACTCTTGGGAATTTACCGAGAGAGCAGATAAAAAAACAACTAGTAATAAAAGATTACGCATCAATTCTTTTGAGTATTTCATTGAGAATGTCCGTAGCTACTTCTTCTTTAGACTTCAATTCAAACGGAACTTTTTCTCTATTCTTATCTATAAAGGTAATTTTATTTGTGTTTGTGGCAAATCCAGCGCCTTCATCATTCAGAGAATTCAACACAATAGCATCTAAGTTTTTGCGCTCTAGCTTCCCTATGGCATTTGCTTCTTCGTCATTGGTCTCTAAGGCAAAACCAACTAAAAACTGATCTTTCTTGATGACTCCCAAAGACGCTAAAATATCCTTGGTAGGCTCCAATTCAATTTCTAACGAAGCATCTTTCTTTTTGATCTTTTTATCGACAACATTTTTAGGTCGATAATCGGCAACTGCCGCAGAAAGAATTGCAATATCAGCCGTTGGATAATGCTCGTGACTTGCTTGATACATTTCTTCAGCAGAAGTTACATCAATTCTGTGTACTAAAGAATGTGATATTCTCTGGTGACTAGGACCTGATACTAAGAATACTTCCGCTCCTAAATCCGCCGCTTCTTGGGCGATACAAAACCCCATTTTTCCTGAGGAATGATTTCCAATAAAACGCACAGGATCAATCGCTTCATAAGTAGGGCCTGCTGTGATTAATACTTTCTTACCTTTCAATGGTAGTTTGGACAGAATATCTTTCTCCATGAAGGTCACGATGTCTTCTGGTTCTGCCATTCTTCCTTCACCCACCAATCCGCTAGCCAATTCTCCACTAGTTGCAGGAATCATAATATTACCATATTCCTGTAATTTCTCTAAGCTTTGCTTCGTAGACGGATGCTTGTACATATCCAAATCCATTGCAGGCGCAAAGTACACGGGACATTTTGCCGATAAATAGGTTGCCATTAGCAAATTATCACAAACTCCATTGGTCATTTTTGACAAGGTGTTTGCCGTGGCTGGAGCAATGATCATATAATCTGCCCATAGCCCTAATTCTACGTGATTGTTCCACAATTCATTCTCATCTTCTTTGCTATAAAAAGTAGAGTGAACAGGATTTTTGGAAAGTGTAGATAAGGTAAGTGGAGTGATAAAATCTTTAGAGGCAGGAGTCATAATTACCTGCACTTCTGCCCCTGATTTTATAAACAAACGGACCAAACTGGCCGTTTTATAAGCGGCAATTCCGGCTGTGATGCCGAGTAAGACTTTCTTACCGCTGAGTATGGACATTATTCTGAGTCTGGAGTTCTATGATAAACTCTTTCTTCTAACCATTCCTCTACTGCAATTGCAGTTGGTTTAGGAAGTTTTTCATAAAACTTAGAAACTTCAATTTGTTCTTTATTTTCGAATACTTCTTCTAAGCTATCATTGTAAGTAGCAAATTCGTCTAACTTCTCGATCAACTCTTTCTTAAGGTCTGTGTTGATTTGAGTAGCTCTCTTTGCGATGATAGAGATCGCTTCGTAGATGTTTTCTGTTTGCGCCTCAATTGCATCTTTGTCGTACGTAATGGTACTTACAGCAGCTTTTGTTTCTTTATAGTTCATATTTAACTCTTTACTAACTTCTTTTGTTCTTCTTTGATTTCACCAAGCATTTTATCCGATTCCGATAAGTATTTGGTCTCTGGGAAATTTCTCAGCAATTTATCGTAAGCAGCAATTGCTTCGTCAATACGATCTGATTTTTTTCTTTCCGTACTTACCAATACTAAATCGTGATATGCCTTAAATCTATAATACAAAGCATCTTCCTTCAAGGTTGTCCCTAAATAATCTGAAATCAAATTATCAAAGGTCACAATGGCTGCTTTGTAGTTTCTAAAATCGGTAACAGCAGTTCTGTAATAGGTCTTCCCTATTTCAAAACGCTTTTTCTCCAATTTATATCTTAATTCTTTATAATGCTTGTTCGCTTCTTCAATACGATCCGAATCTGGATAATCATTGATGAATTGCTGGAAAGAAGTCATCGCTTTGTTGGTATCGGTTTGATCCAGACTAAATCTTGGCGATGCTAACTTATAACTGTAAGCAGACAAAAAAGCTGCTTCTTCTTTCTTAGAACTCTTTGGGTAATTCTTGGTGAAACGGTCAAAATAATAACCAGATAAGGTATAACTTCTGGTATTAAAATTAGATTGAGCCACCATGAATTGAATACGCTCCATTTGAGGTTTTCCTCTGTAATGTGGCGTTACGAGTTCAAACAGTCTTAATGCTTTGTTGAATTCTTTGGCTTCATACAACTTCACAGCCAATTTATAACGTTCTTCCATGGTCCCTTTTCCAATGGTACGTTGAAACTCACCGCAGGAATTGAAAAGGATCACTACTGAAAAAACGAGCGTTAAAATTTTGATTTTTCGCATTCGGCAAAAATAAGGATTTTTAATGGATTACTAAAACGTAAATTTCACAATGAAATTGTGGGAGCAATTAACCAT
>CAZTFN010000325.1:0-4162 GCA_964612905.1 uncultured Flavobacterium sp.
TTTGTAATGTTGTTTGGTCACTTTCTGTGCATTGGTATTTAACACAATACATAGAGATGCGATAATTAAGAGAAGAAATCGTTTCATAATTGGTAGTTAAATCACTGAAAAACCGTGAGCATACGGATCATCTTCATCGTCTATGATGATCGTATTGTATCCATAAATCTTTGCCCATCCTTTGATGCTTGGTACAATCGCTGGAATATCTCCAATGAATGTTTCTTCTTCCACACAACCTACAAAGGTGCTTCCAATAAAACTCTCATGAATGTATTCTTGTCCTTTGCCTAGTTTCCCTTTGGCATGCAATTGGGCGAGTCGAGCAGATGTTCCTGTTCCACAGGGTGATCGATCAATGGCTTTGTCTCCATAGAAAACTGCATTACGACCGTCGGAGTTTTTATCAATTGTATTTCCTGTCCATAATAAATGGGTTACATTTCGGATCGTTTCATCTTCAGGGTGGATAAATTTGTTTTGATATCGATTGTTGATTCGATCTCGAACTACTTGAGAATATTGAACGATCTTACTCGCTGTAAAATCCTGAATCCCTGCAAAGTTTTCTTGGGGATCGATGATGGCATAAAAGTTTCCACCGTAGGCAACATCGAAGGTAAGTTCTCCCAAATCTGGACAATGAACTTTCAATCCTTCCGCAGCTAGATAACTTTTTACATTGGTCAATTTTACCCAATCGACTTTATCTCCTGTTTGTTGGTAATCGATTTCTACCAATCCTGCTGGAGCTTCCATTCGTATCTTCCCAGGAGTTTTGGGGTGAATCAACCCTTCTTCTAGTGCAATGGTAATGGTTCCAATAGTTCCATGCCCACACATAGGAAGGCAACCCGACGTTTCAATAAACAGAATGGCAAAATCATTCTCTGGGTTGTGTGGCGGAAATAAGAATGAACCACTCATCATATCATGACCTCGAGGTTCAAACATCAATCCCGTTCGAATCCAATCGTACTCATTTAAAAAATGCTGACGCTTTTCACTCATGGTCTCACCAACTAAAGGCGGATGACCGGTTTTTACCACGCGAACTGGATTTCCGCAGGTGTGTCCATCTATACATTCGTAGTGATGTCTACTCATTCTTTGTCTGCTCTATGTAATTGTTGATTCGGTCTTCCAAAATGGATAAGGTCACAGTTCCTTGTTCTAAGATAACTTCATGAAACCTTCTTAGGTCAAATTTACTTTCCAGCTCTTTTTCTGCTTTCTGACGCATTTCCCTGATCTTGATCTCACCCATTTTATATGACAATGCTTGTCCAGGCCAAGAAATATATCGGTCCGTTTCTGTATTGATTTCATGTAGGGAAAGTGCCGTATTAGAACTCATAAAATCGACCACCTGATCTCGCGTCCAACCCTTGGCATGAATTCCTGTATCTACAACCAATCGACACGCTCGCCACATTTCGTAGGTATACTTTCCGAAGTGCTCATAAGGAGTGGTATAAATTCCCATTTCATCAGCCAGATATTCAGAATACAACCCCCAACCTTCACCATAAGCAGATAAATATAAATTGCTACGGAATTCTGGAATGCTATCTCCTAATTCACTGTTCAATGCCATTTGTAAATGATGCCCTGGAACCGCCTCATGCGCAGTTAATGATGGTAAAGTGTACAGAGTTCTACTCATCAGATTATAAGTGTTGACCCAGTAATATCCTGGGTTTGTACTGTTTCTTCCCGCTGGCACATATCGACCACCTGTGTATTTAGGTGCGATGGCATCTGGAACAGGTGCTACACCATAAGGTTTTCTAGGCAGCGTGTAGAAATACTTTGGCAATTGCTCATCAATTCTTTTCGCCATGTCTCTTGCGATCATCAACAATTCACCAGGAGTCTTTGCATAGAATTGCTCGTCAGTTCTTAAGAATTTTAAAAAGGCTGCAAAGTCGCCTTTAAAGTTGACCTCTTTGATAATTTTTTGCATTTCTGCTTTGATTCTAGCAACTTCTTTCAACCCAATTTGATGAATATCCTCAGCTGTATATTTTGTGCTTGTGGTGTAAAAGTTAATTCTGTTCTGATAGTAATCAGCTCCTCCAGGTGTTTCCGAAACTCCAATGGTTTCTCTCGTTTTTGGCAAGTATTCAGTTTCAAAGAATTCCTTGATTCTTCTGAACTCTGGAATAACGTTTTTCTCAATCGCTTCTTTGGCTGCAGTTAATACCGAATCTTGTTGTTCAGAAGTCAAGTCTTTTGGAAGTCTCTTAAACGGAGAATAGAAATAGCTGTCCTCAAAATTTTTAACAATGTGAGTATTGTAAGTAGATTCATAGCCTTTGAAAATCACTTTTGGTTGAGAGACTCCTTTTTCCAGTCCTTCTCTCAAGTTTACAAAATGCTGATTGACAAATTCAGGGATTGCGTTGAGTAGATTTAAATAGTTTTTAACCGATTCATAATCTGACAATGGACGTACTCGATAATTGAGATTGCTATGAAACCCAGAGTCAGAAAGTAAAGGATTTAGAAATCGCTCAAAGGTGTAATAATCAACTTGGTCCTGTAAAACGAATTTCAACAACTCGGCTGAAATTCTCTCTGTCTCACTAAGGTCATCCAATTGGATGCAATCAAAATGTTGCAATAGATCTTGCGCAAACTCACTTTCTGCTTTGTAATGTTCTCTTGTGTATAATCCCAATGGATATTCTTCATCGTCATATCCGTCATGATCTTGATAGGATTTGATCAACTTTTGCAATTCTTCAGAGGAGGAATTACAAGCTCCATTTCCAGAATTACAACTGGAAATAATAATGAGTAGTCCGATCAAAAAAATCAACTTTCTCATAGAGCTGAAGTCGATGTTTCTCCATTCACCAATCTTGAAATTCCCAATGGATTTTCGTCTTTCAATTCATCTGGAAGCAATTCATTGGGCCAATCTTGATAACTAAAAGGTCGAACCCAGCGTTTGATCGAATTGATTCCTACCGCGGTAAATCGGCTGTCTGTGGAAGCAGGATAAGGTCCACCATGCACCATAGAAGGACATACCTCCACTCCAGTTGGAACTCCATTATAAATTAACCTACCCACTCTATTTTGTAGTGTAGCAATTAGTGCAGGGTATTTCTTTGCTTCATCTGAGTCGGCAATCAATGTTCCCGTTAATTGCCCTTCCAATTGGGCAATAATATGTTCTAATTCTTCAACGCTTTCACATTGTACCACCATTGAAAATGGACCAAATACTTCCTGATGCAATGTCGGATTCTTACTAAAGGTTTTCCCTGCTACACTCACGATTGCTTGTCTGGCATAGTTGGTTTGAACCTCTTGATCATAATCAGCAATAACTTGAACGTCAGATTGATTCAATGCTTTACTTTTATTCCCGTCATATGCACCTACAATGTTTGGATGTAGCATTACAGAAGGATCTTTGGCCAATATCTCTTTTCCTAAATGATCGATAAACGCATCGAGAGATGGACTTTTGAGTCCAAAAATCAACCCTGGATTGGTACAAAACTGACCTGTTCCTAAGGTGATAGAACCTGCATAAATTTGTGCCAATTCCTCATTCCGATTTCGCATTGCATCTGGTAAAATGACCACTGGATTTACAGATCCCATTTCGGCAAATACAGGAATGGGTTCATCTCGCTGAGCTGCTAAATCTAGCAATGCTCTACCTCCACGAATGCTTCCAGTAAATCCAACAGCTTTGACTTCTGGGTGCTTTACCAATTGAACTCCCACTTCAATACCGCTAGAGTTTAAATTGGAAAAAACACCATTGGGCATTCCCGTTTTTTCAGCAGCTTTTATGATAGCATGGGCGACTAATTCACCAGTTCCTGCATGCATGGGATGTGACTTTACGATCACAGGACATCCAGCTGCTAAGGCTGCTGCTGTATCTCCTCCTGCTGTGGAATAAGCCAATGGGAAATTACTAGCTCCAAAAACAACTACGGGTCCTAACGGAATGTTTATTTTTCGTAAATCTGGTTTCGGTGCACGTGTTCTATCGGGTATCGCGGTATCAATTGATGCTTCTACCCAATCGCCTTGAGCCACTAAATCGGCAAACCTTCTTAACTGAAATACAGTTCTTCCGCGCTCGCCTTTCGCTCCCCCCTCGGGTACTCCAGTCTCACAACAATAGCTCTCC
>CAZTFN010000326.1:0-4064 GCA_964612905.1 uncultured Flavobacterium sp.
TGGAGATGGACAAGTGGATTTCAAAACCATCTTTACCAAACTCACGGAATACGGATGTGATGTTTGGGCTGTGATGGAATGGGAATGCTGTATCAAAAGTCCTGAACAAGGAGCGAGAGAAGGTGCGCCATTTATTCAAAGTCATATCATTGAAGCGACTGAAAAAGCCTTCGATGATTTTGCTGGAGGCGATATCGACAAAGATCATCTTAAAAAAATATTAGGATTATAAGAGCATCATTTTTCATACTCGTTTTTTCAATTGTATTCTTGTTTTCCTGTGAAAGCAAAGATGACCACCCAATGGTGGGCAATTGGGTAGATCAAAGAACAGAATTTGCAAAAATCAGCATTACCTCTTCCATGGGAGAATTATGGTTGACAACACGTGGTAAGAAATACAAAATGAATCATGTAGGAGAAAAATATGCTATTAACATCAACAATAGAGAGTATCCTTTATTCTACAATGATATTGATAGAGTATTGTCTTTCAACAACATCTTCTACATCCGTGAAAGTGAGAGTTTGAAAAATGCGTTTCTCGGAGAATGGTCCTCTGTAAACAAAGAGGAATCTTTGGTCTTTAATATCAGAGTAGAAAATGGAGGATTGCTTTGGGAGGTCATTAAAGATCAACAAAAACCTGTTCAATATTATCCTAAAAAAACAAAAGAAGGATTTACCTTCACTTATGAAGACAAGCAATTATTTTTTACCATTATTAACAACTGTATCATTGATTCTATTGGAAGAAAATTCTGCAAATCATAATTTAAAAAAGTTCATTTCAATGAAAAAATTCATCATATGCATTTTAGCAAGTACAACCGTTGCTTCATGCCAAACAACCAAAAAAGAAGAAACAAAAGTAGAACCCACGGACCCAAAAGAAACTGAGGTATGGAAACCAGTTCCTCCGAAAGTCACTACAGGACAAAATGGAGTACCTTCTGATGCTATTGTTCTTTTTGATGGAACTAACTTTGACGAGTGGGAATCGGCAAAAGATCAAAGTGCTGTACAATGGATTTTAAATGAAGATGGAAGTACTACTGTAAAAGACAAAACAGGCGATATTCAAACCAAACGCTCGTTTGGAAGTGTTCAATTACACTTGGAATGGCGAAGCAATCCTGATAACAAAGCAGAAGGGCAAGGAAGAAGCAATAGCGGTGTGTTCTTGCAAAACAGGTACGAGGTGCAAATCTTGGACAACAACGACAATCCAACCTACGTAAACGGACAAGTTGCTTCTATTTACAAACAATCCATTCCCTTGGCAATGGCCTCTGTTCCGACTGGAGAATGGAATACCTATGACATTATTTTCCATGCACCAGAATTTGATGATGCAGGAAACAAAACCAAATCAGGGACATTAACTGTGCTTCACAACGGAGTCTTGGTTCAAGATCATTTTGAATTAGAGGGAACCACTGAATATATTGGTTGGCCGAAGAACAAAGCACATGGCCCAGCACCTATCAAGTTACAAGATCACCACGATCAAAGCGGTGTGAGTTACCGAAATATTTGGGTAAGAGAACTGTAAAGAAGAGATCAAATGATAAAAAAAGGCTTTCCGATTGGAAAGCCTTTTTTGTTATACAATAGAATATTCCAGCTCTACTACATAATAGTTTCATGTTTATCCACTGCTTGCTGAAGTGGTATCATATTCATTCTTACTAAGAATGGAAAACTTTGAAAAACTTAAGTAATAATACTTTCGCATAGACTGATTAAAAATCTAATTATGGCTGCCAATCATATTCTATTTAAAGGAGAAACCCCCATTCACAAATGGCTTTCAGAGGCAATGCCTAATGTGAACTTATCCCTTATTGGTAAAATCAAGCCTATGATTCAAAATCAAGCCATGTTCATTCAAGTGGGAAGATCCCGTGAATCTCGCATCGTAAACTGGAGCTTATTTGAGTTATTACTCTTTCATGTGGGAGGTACAAAACCCAATAGAGACATTACCCTTGTCTCTTTTCTGAGTCATGACTTTTGCGCATATCAACATGAATTTTTTGGTTGTTTCCCGTTCATCCAGTTAGGAAGTTTTAAAAGAAGCCCTCCAAAACAAGACATCACAAATGCCTTGATCTCCAATTTATATCACAGCAACACAATACAAAGGATTTTCTTTCATGAGGAAGTAAATGGCAACGATTACACACACATAAAACACAACATTTTAAACAATTTAAAGCAATGAAAAACAAAAAGATTGACGTCATTGTTCTTGATGACGAAGTAGACAAAGTAATTTGTAAGAACATCAGATTAGGCTTGAAGAGAATTAACTTCACAAAGTTTAGAGGAGTAAAAATCAATGTGATAGGTTTCAAACGCTCCTCAGAGTTGCTCGCCTACCTAGAAAAGAAACGTTGGAGCTATGTACATTGCATCTTTATCGATTACACATTAAAGAATCCAGAAAACGACGGTGAATTTCAAGACCCAAGCGGAAAAGAGTTAATCAATGAAATTAAAAGCAAGAATCCTTTTATTCATCTTTATGGAATGACCGTTGAAAACGGTTTGGACAACAAACAACTATTAAAATTCTTCTATCAAAGTCATACAGCAGATAAGAGAAAGTTAATGAATGCTCACGAATGTGAAGATGAACTGCAAAGATTTATCAAAACTCCTATCAAAAAAAAGTTAAAAACTCCATTCTGGAAAGCATATAAGGAATACATTAATCAAACCAGTCACAGTTGGCATGTTCCTGGTCATAACAAAGGGCTTGGGCTAAAAGAATCTTTCTATGGCCAAGATTTCTATAATTTTTTTGGAAAAAGAGTATTTACAGCGGATCACGCGGTTCCTAAAGAGTTTGGGTCAATTTTCACTCAAAACACGGACAATGTGATTGAAAAAACACAGACCAAGATTGCTAAGTCTTTCAATACGGGTAAGACTTTTTTTGTAACCAATGGCAACACAACGGCAAATAACATCATCCTCCTTTCTATTTTGAAACCCGGGGACAAAGTACTTGTTGCCAGAAGCTGTCACAAGTCCATTCACAATGCAATGATCTTATCAGGAGCTCATCCTACATATCTTAAATCTACGTTCTCTAAAAAGTATGAAGTGATGGCCCCACCAAGTATTGATGAGATTGAAAGAAATCTGAAGGAGAAAGGTCCAAATTATTACAAGTTAGTCATTGTTACTGGCTGCGGTTATGAAGGTATTGTTATGGACGTCAAGAAAGTGAATGACTTATGCAACAAATATGGCACAGAGTTGTTTGTTGATGAAGCTTGGTATGGATATTCAAATTTCCATCCTTTATATCAAGGTACGAGCGCTACAAACTTAGGAGTACCTTATGTGACTCAAAGTGCGCATAAAATGCTTTCGGCATTACGCCAATCTGCATTTATCCATATCAATAGTTCAAAGATTGATTTGAATTATTTCAAAGATATCTACAACACTTTCACAAGCACATCTCCTCAGTATCAGTTGATCGCATCCATGGATGTGGCTGTGATGCAAATGCGTATGGAAGGTTTCGAATTGATCCAAAAAGCATTGGATGGAGTGGAAAAGCTCAAAGAAAGTTTTCGCGCATCAAATATTAAGAACATAACAATTGTTGAAAAGGAGCATCTTGAAGCGGATTTGGAGAAAGAGGATTTCTTTTTTGAAAAAGAAGGTGTGCAGATAGATCCACTGAAGATATCATTTGATATCTCTCGCACTGGGCTTGACATCAAAACGGTTTACAATAAAATCAAGGAAGAAGCCATTGTTGATTTGGTAAAATACACCAAGAACTGTATTCAGATTTTATTTACCATAGGAACAGCTTTCGATGAAGTTAAAATTATTGGGTTATTGAGAGCTCTTAAAACAGTGGATGACCTTTCAATTCCTGTAGATGATGCTTTAGATCATAAGGTAGAGGCACCATCAATTTCAGAATTGACCTATAAGGAAGGGAAGTTACCTAGGGATTATTTCTACGCTAAAAAAAGAGAAGTAGTAGCAATAGACGAGCTTGCCATTGGCAAACTTAGTGCAACACTAGTAAC
>CAZTFN010000327.1:0-4048 GCA_964612905.1 uncultured Flavobacterium sp.
CACTGAAGATCAACGATTTTTTATTTTGGGTGACGAAACCGATGAATTAAATGTTGGTTTTGACACTCGATCCATTGTATTTGATTTTGTGGATCTCGACAATCCTGTAGTTCGTAAAAACTATACCGGACCTACCAGCGCCATAGATCACAATGGGTACGTAAAAGGCAGTGAGTTCTTTTTGGCAAACTATACTGCAGGAGTTCGTATCATAAACATTTCAAGCATTACTAGTATGGCTGAAGTGGGCTTTTTCGACACCTATCCTAATAGTGATGCAGCATCATTCAACGGTGCATGGAGCGTTTATCCTTTCTTCCCTAGTGGAAACATTATTGTAAGCGACATCAACCGAGGCTTGTTTGTCATTAGAAAGAGTCAGTAATTCAACATGAGAATATCTTCGCTTCTCTTACTGGTATTCTTCATCTTTATTTCTTGTGAAAAACAGGATTTGCCTGGAGAAGTAGTGGCTGCGGAAGACATTATTAATGTTTTTGGTGGGTCACAAAATGATGTGGCTCAATCTATCATTGCGACCGCAGATGGGGGATTTGCTGTTCTTGGTTACACACAAAGTAACGACGGAGATGTAAGTGATAAATCGGATAGCAGCTTCGATTTTTGGTTGCTAAAATTTAACGTCAACGCCGAAATTGAGTGGACCAAAACCTACGGCGGTTCTGACGATGATCGAGGAAGGTCTCTCATTCAAACATCCGATGGTGGTTATGCACTTCTCGGTTACAATACAAGTTCTGACGGAGATGCAACCATGAACAATGGTTCTCGTGATTTTTGGTTGATCAAAACAGATATAAACGGAAATCTTCTTTGGGAAAAATCTTTTGGTTTTTCTGGAGCAGATGAAGGAATCAAAATCATCGAAACTTCGGATAATCACTTTATAGTTACGGGTGTTTTAGATGTCACTGCTTCTGGAGGTCAAGGAAATGCTGGTCGACATGCGGGTGGTGATTATTGGGCAATCAAAGTATCTCAAACAGGTAATCTAGTTTGGTCTCGATTTTTCGGTGGCTCATTTACCGATACCCCGAATGGAATCGTTGAAAATGCAAACAATGAATTCCTTATTGCCGGTTCTTCTGATAGCGATGATGTAGATATTTCGGGCAACAAAGGAAGTTATGACTTCTGGGTCGTAAAAACAGCAAGTTCTGGAGATCTAATCTGGGAAAAATCCTTCGGTGGAATGGAAATCGATGAAGCCAGAGGAATTGCTCCTTCAAATGATGGAAACTACGTGATTGTTGGAGATACCAGAAGTTCAGATCAAGATGTTAGTCAGAACAACGGTGCTGCAGATCTTTGGTTGATTAAAATTTCTGATAATGGTGATGTTCTTTGGGAACAATCCATAGGAGGCACAAATTTTGATGTTCCAAGATCCATACGACCAACTTTCGATGGAGGTTTTCTCATTGCTGGGAGCTCCAGAAGTTCGGATGGAAACCTAAATATCAATCAAGGTCAGAACGACGCTTGGATCCTAAAAGTGAATTCTAGTGGGCAACTCGTTTGGCAAAAAACATTTGGTGGAACTGAAATCGATTTTGGATACGATGCCGTGGAACTCTTGGATGGCTCAACAATTCTCGTCGGAGAATCAAGTAGTTCTGATGGTGATCTGTCAGAAAATCAAGGCTTCACCGACTTATTAATCATAAAAATAAATCAATGAAACACCTATTATTCATTTTTAACTATACAGCAGAATAATAATAGATGTTCCACATGACCGATAAAAAGCAATAATAATTAACAAATGAAAATAAAGCCTCTAGTTCTCTTATTCGTTCTAACCATCTTCTGGAGTTGCAGTGATAACAGTGATATCGTTGTGCAACCGATAGGCGTCACCTTTAACTTTAGCCACTCGTGGAATGGAACCGACGTTACTCGACTTGACTTTAATGAATTGGAGTTTATGACTGAAAATGAAGACACTCTCTCCATAGAACGATTGCGTTATGTGCTTTCGGAATTTGTTTTTACTCATGAAAGCGGTGTGGTAACCACCATTGAAGGTTATAACTTGGTGGATTTGACCAATGAAGAGAACCTTTCTTTCGCAACTTCTGAAACCATTCTTCCAGGAACTTACACCGTAACATTTCGATTTGGTTTTAGTGATGCTGCCAATCAAGATGGTGTTTATGCCGATTTAAATGTGGCCAATTTTAATGTTCCTACAGTCTTAGGTGGCGGGTATCATTACATGCAATTTGACGGTACGTTTTTAGATACAGATGGAGATGAAATGCCTTTCAATTATCATGCGATTAGAGCTTTTGATACCTCAGGAACAAACGATCCACAGGACACTTCTATTGAAGTGAGTTTAGGTACTATTGAAGTGCTTGATGGAAATACCAATATTAATGTTCAAGCGGATTTATATCAATGGTTTTCCACGCCAAATCTTTGGGATCTAAATGAATTGAACACGATGTTGATGCCAAACTATGATGCTCAATTACTCATGAGTCAAAACGGAACAAACGTTTTCAGTTTGGTAGATGTAACACAAGAATAGACATGAAAAAATACCTTCTTCTTTGCTTAGGTCTTCTGATTGTATCTTGTTCAGGATCAGGATCAGGAGTTGTTGGCGATGATGAAGATGTATATACTCCTGTACCTGTTTCTTTGGATATTCCACCTTTGTTTGAACAATTGCTTATTAATCCAATTGTTCCAACCGACAATCCTCTTACAGAAGAAGGAATTGCCTTGGGAAAAAAGCTGTTTTTTGAACGACGTTTGTCAAAAAACAATGCAAAGTCTTGTTCCAGCTGTCATAGTCCAAGCAAATCCTTTGCGGATAATACGACCTTCAGTGTGGGTGTGGACGGACAATTGGGCACCAGAAACTCAATGCCGCTTTTCAACCTCGCTTGGAACTTCAACGACCGTTTTGCATGGGACGGAAAAGAATTAGGTTTGGAGCGTCAAGCTTTTGAACCTGTTCGAAATCCCATCGAGTTACACGGAAACTGGACTGAAATTGCCAATAAACTACAGCAAGATGCCGAGTATCCAACATTGTTTTTACAAGCCTTCGGGACCTCAACCATTGATTCGACCTTGGTAACCAAAGCCCTTGCTCAATTTGAAAGAACGTTGATTTCTGGAAACTCAAAGTTTGATCAATATTTACAAGGAACTGCAACGCTAACTCCTCAAGAATTGAATGGTTTAGACATCTTTTTAAGAGAAGACAAAGGCGATTGTTTTCATTGCCATGGGAGTCAAAGCAATCCTTTGTGGACCGACAATGATTTTCATAATAACGGTTTGGATGCTACGTTTACAGATTTAGGCTTGGGAGCTGTGACTGGAGATCCGAACGACAATGGAAAATTTCGTTCACCTTCATTAAGAAACCTTGCTTTTACAGCTCCGTATATGCATGACGGGCGTTTCGCAACTATTGAAGAAGTCATTGATCACTACAGCGAAGGAATTCAAATCTCGCCCACCATTGATCCACTGATCAAAAAAGCCGACCAAGGAGGCGTCCAATTATCTGCATCCGATAAAGCCGATTTAAAAGCCTTTTTATTGACCTTGACGGACAATGATTTTGTCAACAATCCTGCCTTTCAGAACTAAACGCTCTTTGTACATTCGGAAATTAACCCTAACATTGTAGGCTCATAATTGCTTGAAACAGTGTTTAATTTTGACAACAGTTTTTTTGAAGAACCTTTTGGTGTGACCATTTTTTCAATAGGCATCGTATTCTTCTTTGTCTTACTGATTTCGTCCATTCGAAATTATGAGAAGAATCATTCTTACGCTATTGGCGGGCTCTTTATTTTAGGTCTTTATTCTGTCTTAGTCATCCCAACCAACTTTATTCAATCATCAGAAATCACACTTGCGCCGAGGTTTAGAATGGACATCATTGATTTTAGCCATATTTACTTTTCTTTATTTGGAGTCATCACATCCACGGCTCTTATCTTCTATTTCGTGATGTCATGTGTTCGAATGCTTTTTGAAAGACTGCTCCAAAACAGTC